>JADZDP010000256.1 GCA_020850995.1 Deltaproteobacteria bacterium | reverse complement strand
CGAGCGAGGCGCGTCGATGGCAAGGAGCCCCGCAGGGCCGTGGCTGTCGCCACGGACCGAGGACGCGACGCCGCCAGCGACGATGGATCGCTCGCGAGGACGACTGAGTTGTCCATTCGCGGGCCCTAAGGCCCGCGCGCGGCGCGCGGCGATCCCTCAGCGGCGGCAGAGCTCGTTCATGCGGGCGCTGTACTGCGCCAAGGTGCCGTTGCCGCGCGCGATGCCGAACTGCTCGCGCAGCGCATCGACGCGCGCGGGATCCTCGAGCTCGCGCGGCTCCCAGCGCCCCGGCCCCGTGCAGCTCCCCTGCGTGCCGAAGCGCTGCTTCCGCCCCTCGTTCACCGCCACGCGGTCCCACAGGTAGGCATAGTTGTCGCGCTTGACCTCGCCCGAGGGCAGGAGCTTCTCGAGGCGCGCCAACACGTCACGCTGAAAATAGACGTCGTTGTCGGCGTGCTGCGCGATGAGCCACGCTGCCTGCGCCGCCTCCTCGCCGTAACGCGACAGCGTGATCCACGCGCTCTTGCCGATCAGGCGTGAGAGCGTCGCGCGCGTGAAGCCGTCGATGCGCGCGAAGCGCTCGCCGGCAGGAGAGGAGGCCGGCAGCTTGCGCATGCGCTGATCGACGTCGAACATGCGCGCCAAGATGCGTTTGGTCGCCTCGACGCCGGGCGCGGGCCAGGGCAGCGCGGCCACCTCGCGCTCGAGCTGCGCGAAGTCGGCGTCGAGCTCGACGAGCGGATCGAACAAGGACATGGGCTCGGCGGGAGGGGGCTCGGACTGCGTCAGGATCAACAGCGCGAGGGCGAACATGGGGTCCTCCGTCGATATCGCGTCGCATCGTGCGTCGCCTGAGCGCCGACGTTCCCTTCTGTCTGCTTCCTCGGACGTCCGCCATGGAGGTGCTTCAAAGGACGGCCCCTCAACAGGATCGTGCGGACCGCGATCCCGCTTCGGAGCTCCCCGCCGAGTCCAATGGAAGCCGGTCCCCGCGCGGCGAAACTGGCGCCGGGCCTCCCACCCAACTCCGCTTCGCGAGCAAACCAGCGTCGCGTTTGACCTCGACGCCCTCGAAGGTGGCGGCGCCGACGGTGGTGGCGACGCTGTCGATAGTGGCGGTGCCGCTTGTGCGGGTTGCTCCCGCGTCGCTACAGCGGAGACCAGTTGCATTGATGGTCGCCGGGCTTGGTCCTTGCCACGATCCCTGCGTCGTGTCCTCGCCGCGTACCACGAGGTACGCGGCTGCGGTACTCCTTGGGCTCTTGGCAAGTCCCTGCGCCGGGCTCGATCAATGCAACTGGTCTCCGCTGTAAGGTCGCTCATGATCCGCCCCGCCCTCGTCCTCGTCGCGCTCCTCGCGGTCGTCACCGCGGGGCTCGTGCTCGGCGCCGCGCCGGCGCCGGCGGTGGCAGTGGTCGGGGAGGTCGGCGTGACGCAGCCGCCCGCCCCGCCGGCAAGCAGCTCGGAGCGACGCGCGAAGCGACCGCCCCCCATCACGCGGACGGTGGACGGCGCCGGGTGCTGTGAGCTCGACCCGGATATGCGCTGCGGCCCCTATGCTCCGGCCGCGTCGGCAGACCGAGAGACGCCCCGGTCCGGCAGCACGGGTGCCTCGTCCACGCAGCGGACACGCTGAAGTCGCCTACACCAACGACGCGCTTGAGCTGAGCTGCGACGAAGCGGGCCGCTACCTGGAGAGCGCGTGGACGCGCCAGCAGGAAGAGGCGAAGACCGTGTTCGAGCTCACCGGTTGGAAGCTCGACGACGTGAAGAAGCGCATGGGGCTGACGGACACGCCGCCGCAGACGGGCAAGAAGAAGTGGCACGAGGAGATCTGGAAGCAGAGGCTCTGCGGCGCGCCGCCGCGTCGCACCCACGCTCCTGGCAGCGACGCCACCGGAGCGGCTCAGCGCAGCGTGCCGACGACGGCAGCGGCGTCGTTGGCCCCTAGGTCGTAGGGCTCGAGCATTCCCTCGAGCCGAAAGCGGCTGGTGATCCACGGCGCGGCAGCCAAGGCGCTGCGTGTGGCCTCGGCGGCGGCCGTGTCTCCGAGCGCGAGCTCCAGGGAGTATTGGGAGGCCATCGGCGCGCCGAACGACAACGCGATCTCTCGGGAGAGGACGGCGGCCTCCTGCCACTCCGCGCGCGCGGACAGCGCGCCTTTCGCCTCGGGAAAGCGACCCGCGGCCAGCGCCAGCGGCAACTGCGCGCCGACCATCACGTAGGCGCGGAAGTCCCCCTTGGCCATCGCGTCGGCGGCCGCGTCGCCGGCCCGCAACGCACGCACGAAGCCGAGCTTGACGAGCGCGTCGCGCCGCTGGGACCGCAGGTCGAGCGCCGGCCACAGCTTCTCTGCGCCGACGGCGCGCGCGATGCCATCGAGGATGTCCTTCTCGTCGGCCTTCAGCGCCCCGCGTTGGACGAGGCTCACCGACTCGAGCGCGGCGACGGCTCCCTTGGTGGCAGCGTCCTTGGGCCGCAGCGTCGCCAGCCTCGCGAGGCGTCGATCCGCCTCTGCGATGGCCTCCTCGATGGTCCAGGCGGCGAAGGCCTGCGCACCGCTGGAGGTATCGAGCCGTACGCCGGCGAGGCCGCTCTCAAGGCGCGCGAGCGCCTGCGCATCCTTGCGGAGTACGTAGATGCCCACGAGCTCGGCCCAGCCGCCGGGGTTCGTCGGTGCGAGCACGCGCTGCTGTTCGGCGAGCCGCTCGAGCGCCGCGCTCGAGAACGCACGGTTCGCCTCGGCGTTGTCGCGCTGCGCGTACGCTAGGAACCCCGCGTCGTCATCGGCAGGACGCAGGGTCGCCAGATCCAGCGCATGATCCAGCAGGCCGAGCGCGATCTCGTGCTTCGTCAACCCGATCAGGTTGCCGATCACGATCTGGCTGGAGGGCGAGAGGCGCAGGGCTTTGTCGAGAAGCGCGCGCGCCTTCTTAATGTGGCGGAGGTCGCCAGTCAGCGAGTAGCGCGCGAGGTACGCAACGGCCGCGTTGTTCGCGGCAGAGTCGTTCGTGGCCGCTGCCTTCTCGTTGATGGATGCCGCTTTGGCGAGCTCGGCGTCGGCCTCGCGCTCCTTGCCTTCGCGCAGGAGCTTCGCGCCGCGCGCGCCAGCGATCTGCGCCCGAATGAAGTCGTCGTCGCCGTCGCAGTGCTCAAGGTACTCGAGCTGCTCGTCGGGATCGTTGCTGAGCACGGCGAGGAGGCCGGCAGCGTTCGCCTTGGGAGGCGACGTCGCTGCCGCTTCATCGAACACCTTACGGGCGGTGACGCGCGCGCGCTCGACCTCGCCGACGCCGCGGTAGATCGCCGCGACACTGAGCGACAGCATCGGGTCGCCACGCGCGGCGGCCTCTTCGAGGAGCTTCTGTCCCTCCTCTGGTTGCCGAATTCGGTACTTCACCTCGCCGAGCCCGAGCTGGTAGGTGGGGTCATCGGCGGCGGTGCTCTGGATCGACAGGAACGTCTGCTCGGCAGCCATGAGCAGCCTGCGCTCCTCGGCGTCGTCGCTGCTCGCCGCTGCCCGCCAGAGCTTGACGGTGCCCGAGCGCAGCGCCGTCTCGACGACGGGTGCAAGCTCCTGGAAGCGCGCGGTCAGCGCGGCGAGCTTCGGGTTCTTGGCCGACGCCTCTTGATAGAGCTCGTGGAAGATGCGGCCCTGCTCCTCGTGGCTCCCGCTGCGCAGCCGCGCCATGACGTCGGGCGGCAGCAAATCGGCGTTGGCCTTGTCGTAGAACGATTGTTGCAGCGCGCTGCTCGTCGCTGCGAGATCCGAAGCCACCGAGGCAAATTGCGGAAGGCGCTCGGCCAGCGCCTGATCGAAGAGCTCGTCGGCGCCCTGCAGCTGACCTTGCTCGAGCGCGACCTCGGCGCCTGCGACCAAGAGATCGAAGCCGTGCCAACCTGTTGGCCCAGTGCCGTCGACGAGCTGGCGCGCCGCCCCGACGCGCCTCGCGGCGAGCGCGTCGCCGGCGGCGAGCGCCGCAACCTCCTGATCGTCGGGGTTCTTGGTCAGCCACGTTACGCGCGCGCGCGCGGCGGCCGCCCGCTTCGCCGCTGCGCGCGCCGAGCTCGCGGCGGGCCCCACGTCGGCCGCGCCGTGACTCGCGTCCTCGCTCTCCGCGATGTCGGCGAGCGCGGCAGCGCGCGCTTGCGAGGAGCGCCGCGTCTCGAGCGTGGTGAGCTTCATCTCGAGCGACGCGCGCAACGCCGGATCGAGCGTGGTCGCGTCCTTCCCTGCGGCCGGCTCGGCGAGCAAGGTGCGTGCGATGGCCTCGACAGGAGCGAGCGCGCCCGCCGACGGCGCGCGCGCGAGGATCTCGAGCGTTGCCTTGCGCGCTGCCTCGCCCTCGATGGTGGCGACGCGCGCGACGGCCGCAGCCGGCCAGCGCTCGGCGCCGGCGATCGCGGCCTTCAGCTCGAGGTCGCGCTTGATGTCGTCGAAGGCGCCGTCGCCCGTGGCGGCAGTCGCCCGCCTGGCGAGCGCGACGCGCGCGTCGAACGCGGCCTGGTTGTCATCGCCGCGCTGCTCGAGGTCGGTGAGCCAGGCTTTGACGCGGGTGCCGACGTCGCTGGCGACGGACTGCCGCACGGGCGCGGGAAGAAGCTTGACGATGTTGAGGGCCTCGAGCGCCTTGGGCGCGCTCGTTTCGTCCAGCGGCCGCGGCACAGCGGCGTCGCCGAGCTGAAGCTCGACGAGCGTGCCCGCGTACCGCGCAATGTCGTCGCCGGGACCGTTCGGGTGCGTCGTCAACAGCGCTTCGAGGGCGCGCGCCGAAGCTTCCCGATCGCCGATGGCGAGGGTCTCTTCGAGGGCGGCCATGTCACGCGCGAAGCGCGCCGGCGCGGACGACAGGTGCCTCAAGGTGGCGGTGCCACCGACGAGCAGGACCAGGCCGAGCGCCAGGGCGCCGAGCCAGGCGCGTGCGATGGGGCCGAGGGGGTAGCGCGCGTAGACGCGGTAGCCGTCCCCGTCCCGCAGGACCCGGTACGCGGCCAGCGGGAGCACCGGGATGAACATGAGGCAGAAGAACAAGGTCGCCACGGCGCTGCCGTCGGGCCACCGATCGCGCGCACCGTAGAGCTGCGTGCCGATGCCGTTGATGGTCGTCAGGGTGGGCATCTTCCCAACCGGACGCGGACCGGTGAGAGCATCGACGATGCATTGGCGGAGCGCCCCGCCCGAAACGAGCTTCTTGGCGCGCTTGAGTTGGCGCTCGCCGCGCCAGGTCTTGCCCTTGGAGAGGAGCCAACGTCCGTGCGTGAGCAGCGCCCACGCGCGCGGGGCATCGAACGCGGCTGCCAGCTCGGCGGGGAGCGGCGAGGGATGAAGGGACAACGCCGATTGCTTGGCGTCTTTCAACAGGCGCTTGCCGGTCTCGAGCTCGCCCGCCGCGACCGCGAGGCCGGCAGCGTCGCCCACGAGCGCGAGCGCCGAGGCGTGCACGGCGGCAACGGTGTCCGCGTGGTCGGCGCGCAGTGCGTCGACCACGGAGTCGACCTTGGAGAGCACCTGGTGGCGCGCCTGGTCGATCACGGGCCGCACAGCTCCCGCGTTCCACTTCTTGTCGGGGTCGGGGTCGATGGCTTCGAGCTTCGCGCGCAGCGCGCCCAGCGTGTCGAAGAACGCCTGGATCTCCGTCGTGCCCAAGGCGCCACCCGAGGTTCCGGCCGCGTCGCTCGTGTCGTCGCTCTGGAACATGCGCGATCCCCCGTGAGCTGCTGCTCGCCTGCTGGTTCATCGCCGCGGTAGCGGGCACGATGGAGGCCGTCAAAGGTGTCGGTTGTGACGTCGTCTATCGCGCGACAGCGGCTGAAGATCGTCGTGGCGCGGCCGAGCGCACCGAGCTCTCGTGGGTTTGACGCAACCGGAAGCTACCGCCCATCGCGTTGCAGGCTCGTCGCGGATCCAACGAGCTGCCCGCGGTGGCGACGTGCCCGTTCACGGCGCGACGCGCCGTAGTCCGCGCTGGGGCGGATGTCGGCCCTGGCGACCGTCTCCGCTGCAGGCGCCTCGGCGAACAAACGAGGCGAAACATGGTGGCACCAAAGACCTCGGAGAAAGCGACCGCCGTCACATCTCGTCGAAAACGGAGACTCGCCGCGCCACCAGCGCAGGGCGCGGCCTGGTGAGCTTGGTGCCACGGGGGGTAGCGCCATCGACGGGCCACAACCATGAGAGCTCCGGCGGCGCCGTCGTTGGCGCCGTGACGACGCGACCAGGCGCTGCTCCGTCGCCCGTCACTGCCCCGCTGCGCCCCGCGAGCAGGGTGCTACGGTGCGGCCCATGCGCCTCGTCGCCCTCCCGGTTGTCCTCGTCACCGCCGTCGCCAGCGCCGCGCACGCGACGGCGGTGGAGCGCTGTCGGTCGACCGAGCAGCTCGCCGAGCGGGTGATCGCCTCGACGGCGACGGTGCTGGTCGACCAGAGCAACGGCGGCCTCGCCTCGGGCAGCGGCTTCTTCGTTGGGCCCGATTTGATCGCGACCAATTGGCACGTCGTCGATGGTGCGCAGCGCCTGCGGGTCAAGCTGCCCAAGGTCGACGAGCCCGTCGAGACCACCGGCATCGTGGCGGCCGACCTCGCCAACGACCTCGCCATCGTGCAGCTCAAGGGCGCCACCGGCGCGCCCCTGGTGCTCGCCGCCGAGCTGCCCAGGCAGGGCGCGAAGATCTACGCCTTCGGCTCGCCGCGCCTGCTCGAGGCCACGATGTCCGACGGCATCGTCTCCGCCGAGCGCAGCATCGAGGGCGCGCAGCGCTTGCAGATCACGGCCGCCATCTCGCCGGGCAGCAGCGGCGGCCCGGTCACCGACGAGTGCGGCCGCGTCGTCGGCGTCGCCTACATGACCGTGCGCGACAGCGAGAGCCTCAACTTCGCGATCCCGACGACCTTCTTGCGGGAGCTGCTGGCGAAGGCCGGCCCACCGAGGTCGGCGGCAGAGGTGCAGCAGAGCGGCCTCGACGACCTCACCCGCGTGCGCGCCGAGCGCCTCGGTGTGCCCGCCGGCGTCGACCCCGAGCGCTGGGTGCAGGTCGACCTCGTCACGCAGCGCTTCTACACGGGCCTCGAACGCCGTGAGCTGGCGGGGGCGCAGTTCTACCGCCACGTCGGGCGCGACGACCTGGTCAAGGCGGCAGACAACACCCTGGCCATCGGCGTAGCCGTCGCTGGCGGCGTCTGCGGCGCGCTCAGCCTCTGCAGCTGCGCGAGCACGATCCCGGCCGTGATGATCGCTGGCCCCTTGGCGGTGGTGCCGGTGGCGGCGGTCGTCGGCGGCGGCATGTGCGTCGGCGTCGCCCTCGGCGGCACCTCGTTCTTCCTCTGGAAGAGCGACGAGGGGCAGGCCATGAGCTTCGATCAGCTGCGCGCGCTCGCCGAGGCCCATAACGCGAAGCTCGGTGCGCCGCCGGCGCCGCCGAGGACCGCCGCGCTGGCGCTGACGGGCGCGCCGCCGCCGCAGGACATCTCGCTATCGATGCGTTGGTAGGCGCAAGCCCGTTCTGCGCGGCGGCCGGCGCCCCCGTGCTGCCCACTCCCACGCGGGCGACGCGCGCCCACCTGAGCTTGTGCCCGCAAGGCCAACCCGGCGTTGCGCTTTCGCGAGCGCCCCGCTTCACCGTTGTCAGCGCGCGCCCAAGTTGCGAAACCCGGCGCCATGGCCGCCACCGACTTCGCCCACCTGCACCTGCACACGCAATACTCGTTCCTCGACGGTGCCATCCGCATCAAGGACCTGATCAAGCGCGCGGGCGAGCTGAAGATGGGCGCCGTGGCCGTCACCGATCACGGCAACATGTTCGGCGCCGTCGACTTCTACCAGCAGGCGAAGGCCGCGGGTATCAAGCCGATCCTGGGGATGGAGGCCTACGTCACCGGCGTGGTGGGTGACACGCTGCACACCGACAAGGTGAAAGAGCACTTCCACCTGGTGCTGTTGGCAGAGAACGACACAGGCTACGCCAACTTGAAGCGGCTCTCGTCGCGCGCCTTCATCGACGGCAAGTATTACTTCCCGCGCGTCGACAAGCACCTGCTCCGTGAGCACCGCGAGGGTCTCATCGCCACCACCGCATGCTTGGGTGGCGAGGTGGGGCGCACCATCGCCGCCGGCGATCACGACAAGGCGCTCGCCGTCATTCGCACGCTCAAGGACATCTTTGGGCCGCGTCACCTCTTCCTCGAGGTGCAGCCCAACGGCATCGACAAACAAGAGCGCGTCAACGCCCAGCTCGCGCAGTTCGCGCGTGACGAGGGGCTCGAGCTCGTCGCCACCAACGACTGCCACTACGTCAAGCGTGAGCAGCACGAGGCGCAGAACATCCTGATGGCCATCCGCCAGCAGTTGCCCTGGGGTGATCCCAAGCTGCACAAGCACGAGACCGACGCCTTCTACATTCGCAGTGGCGAAGAGATGTGGGCGCTCCTCAAGAGCGACTTCGCGCGCGCCTTCGAGAACGCCTGCGAGATCGCCAAGCGCTGCAACGTCACCCTCACGCTCGGCAAGTACTTCCTGCCGCCCTTCCCCATCCCGGCCGAGTACGCCGACGAGCCCGCCTACCTCGGCGACCGCGCCCTGCAGGGCCTCGAGAAGCGCTTCGGTGAGCTGCCCTATGCGGTCGACCGCGATCGCTACCGTGCGCGGCTGCAGACCGAGCTCGAGTGCATCATCAAGATGGGCTTCGCCGGCTACTTCTTGATCGTGCAGGACTTCATCAACTGGTCCAAGGGCAACAACGTGCGCGTGGGCCCGGGGCGCGGCTCGGGCGCGGGCTCGCTGGTGGCCTACGCGCTGCGCATCACCGACCTCGATCCCATCCCCTATAATTTGCTGTTCGAGCGCTTCTTGAACCCCGAGCGCGTGTCGATGCCCGACTTCGACGTCGACTTCATGCAGGAGCGGCGCGGCAAGGTCATCGAGTACGTGGCGGGCAAGTACGGGCGTGAGCGCGTGGGGCAGATCGCCACCTACGCGGGCCTGAACCCCAAGAGCGCCATCAAAGACGTGGCGCGCACGCTGGGCATCTCCTTCACCGAGGTGAACGAGCTGACCAAGCCCATGCCCTTGCTCATCGACGGCAAGAAGCCCGACTTCGACAAGGCGCTCGAGTTCGCGCCCAAGCTCAAGGAGCTGGCGGCCAGCGACGAGCGGTACCGCAAGGTCATCGACGTCGCTCGCTCGCTCGAGGGGCTCTATCGCCAGGCCGGCATGCATGCGGGCGGCGTGGTCATCGGCGAGAAGCCGCTGGTCGAATACGTGCCGTTGTTCTCGGGCAACAACAACGAGCTCGTCACGCAGTTCGACAAGGACAAGGTCGAGGCTGCGGGTTTGGTCAAGTTCGACTTCCTCGGCTTGAAGACGCTCGATGTCATCGAGAGCGCCGAGGCCATCATCAACGCGCGCATCGAGCGCGAGAACCAGTTGCCGCCCGAGCAGCGCGAGCGCGCGGTCAAGGCGCACCCGCACGCGCTGCGCGTGCCCAACCGGAAGGCCGGCGACCTCATCCCGAAGCTCGTGGTCGACCTGCTGCACCTCGACGAGGACAAGGTCTACAAGCTGATCGCCGCGGGTGACACCGCGGGCGTGTTCCAGGTGGAGTCTTCCGGCATGCGCGACATGTGCCGCAAGCTCAAGCCCACCTGCTTCGAAGACATCGTCGCCGGCGTGGCGCTCTATCGGCCGGGCCCGATGGAGGCGGGCATGCTCGACGACTTCATCGACCGAAAACACGGGCGCAAGAAGGTCGAGTACCCGCACCCGCTGCTCGAGACGGTCTTGCAGCCCACCTACGGCACCTTCGTGTACCAAGAGCAGGTGATGCAGGCGGCGCAGGTGCTCGGCGGCTTCACGCTCGGCGGCGCCGACCTCTTGCGCCGCGCCATGGGCAAGAAGAAGAAGGAGGAGATGGAGAAGCAGAAGGGCGCGTTCGTCAGCGGCTGCGCCAAGAACGACATCTCCGCGCAGAAGGCCGGCGACATCTTCGACACCATCGAGAAGTTCGCCGGCTACGGCTTCAACAAGAGCCACTCGGCGGCCTACGCGCTCATCACCTACCAGACCGCGTACCTGAAGTGCTTCTACCCCATCGAGTTCATGGCGGCGCTGCTCACCACCGAGGTGTCGTCGACCGACAACGTGGTCAAGTACATCCACGAGGCGCGCGCCCACGGTATCGAGGTGTTGCCGCCCGACGTCAACATCTCCGGCAAGTCCTTCTCGGTGGACTACAGCGTCGACGAGGCGCTGCGCACGCGCCGCAAGCACCGCACCACGACGTACGGGCGCATCCGCTTCGGCCTGTCGGCGGTGAAGGGCCTGGGCGACGCGGCGCTCGAGGCCATCCTGGAGGCGCGCGACAAGGTGGGCCGCTGCACCTCGCTCTACCAGTTCCTCGAGGAGCTGTCGGGCAAGCTCAACTCCAAGATGCTCGAGGTGCTCATCAAGTCGGGCGCGCTCGACGGCTTTGGCCGCCCGCGCCGCCAGCTCTTCGAGTCGGCCGAGCGGGCGCTCGAGGTGGCGACGCAGAAGCGCAAGGAGAAGGAGAGCGGGCAGACCAGCTTGTTCGACATGCTGGGCGGCGGCGGCGGTGCGGCGGCTCCGGAGATCTACGTCGACGTCGGGGAGTGGCCCATCAACGAGAAGCTGCAGCACGAGCGCGAGGCCGTGGGCTTCTACCTGTCGGGACACCCGCTCGACCGTTACGTCGACGACGCCAAGAAGCTCGGCGCCATGCCGACGGTGGAGCTGGCGCAAGCGCGGCACAACTCCGAGGCGGCCATCGTGGGCATCGTGGCCAGCTTGAAGGAGAAGAAGCTCAAGACCGGCGACGGTCGCTGGGCCATCGTGACCTTGGAGGACACCTTCGGGCAGGCCGAGGTCTTGTGCTTCTCGCGCGTGTACGAGGCGGCCGAGGCGCTCTTGAAAGATGGTGCGCCGGTGTTGGTCAAGGGGCGCGCCCTCATCGACGACGTCGACGACGAGGAGGGCAAGCAGGTCACGCCCAAGATGCGCGCCGAGAGCGTGGAGCTGTTGAGCGACGCACAGATCGCGCGCACTCGTTTCCTCGATGTGGTGCTGGAGGTGCCGCGCGCCGTCGGCGCCGCCGCCGCGCCGGAGCGCTTCGATCCGGCGACGGCGGCCGACGCCGACCGCGCCGACGATGCCACGCTGGTGCTGCTCGAGAGGGTGGCGCGTGCCTGCGAGCAATATCCGGGCAGCGTGCCGGCGCGTTTGCACCTCGAGATGCCGGCCGGCTACCGCGTGACCGTGCAGAGCGGCGATGCCAAGCGCGTGGTGCCGAGCGATCAGCTGATCGCCGCGCTCGAGGGCATCAAGGGGATCACGGGCGTGGTGCGCACCTGAGCTTGCAGCGCGGCCCGCTCGCGCGTGTCGCGCGCTCGTAACGCCGATCACGCGCTCGCCGACGATTGCCGTCGGACGCGGCGACGTGCGCGAGTAGGCTCCCATCCATGGCCACCCGCAAGAAGGCGCCGCGCGCCGTGCCGACGCCACAGTCGTTCTTCGAGCTCGCGTGTCCGCGCGTCTTGCAGATCATGCGCGCCACCTGCGCCGATCTGGGCGGCGCCTATTGCATCGACGTGGAGGGCGCGGGCGCGTGGACGCTCGACTTCCCAACCACCACCGTGAAGCCCGGGCGCAGCGCCGACGCCGCCGTCACCGTGCACCTCTCGCCGGCGCAGTTCGCCTCGCTGTCGACGGGCAAGGTGGAGCTGGCCAAGCTGGTGGCCGCCGGCGCCGCCCGCTGTGAGGGCGATCGCGCGCGCCTCGAGAACGTCTCGCTGGTGCTGGCCTTCCTCGAGCGGGGCTGAGCGGTACGGGCTCGTTCGGCGACGCTGTGCTATCACGGCGCCATGCTCACCGTAGCGCTGGTCGTTGCGCTGTTGCCCGCCGCTGTCGAAGGACCTCGCCCCCGCGTGCTGGTGCTCGACGTGCGCTCCGAGGGCGACGCCCAGCTCGCGGCGCTGCTCGGCAACGAGGTGGCGGCGGAGCTCGCGCGCGGTGACGCGCTCGACGTCGTCACGAGTGACGATCTGCGGCGCCTCGCCGATGTGGCCGCCACCCGCGAGTCCACCGGCTGCGACGACGACGGCGCGTGCCTCGCGGAGATCGGTGCGGCCATGGGCGCGCGGTACGTCGTCAGCGGGGCGCTCGGGCGCGTGGGCGCGTCGACGCTGGTGCAGCTCTCGCTCTTCGACGTAGAGCGCGGCCGCTCCATCGCGCGCGAGAGCGCCCAGGCTGCGACGACCGAAGCGATCGCGTCCACCACGCGCGAGCTGTCCGCGCGCTTGCGCCGCGCGCTGGTCTCCGAGACGCCGGCGCCGATGCCCGTGCTGCCGCTCGCCGTCGCCGGCGGGGGCGCCGCGCTCGCGTTCGTTGGCACCGTGGTGGCGGCGATCGCGTACCCCATCGTCATCGATGCGTCCTCGCCCGCGAACGGCGGCCCCAAGCCGGAGGATCGCCAGACCGCGCAGGTCCTCGGCGCCGGTGGCGTCGTCTTCGCTGGCGCCGGCGTGGCGGCGATCGGCGCGGGCGCGCTGCTCTTCGTCCTTGGCGTAGGGGAGTAGGTGGCGCCAGGCCGCCGCGCGATCGCGATTGGCGCGCGACCGCGGCAGACGGCATGCTTCCCTCATGGAGCCGCTCTGCGCCGAGCGCGTGGTCATCGCCCAGAGCGTGCTCGAGCATGCGCCGAGCAAGCGCCGCCTCGACGCCATGCTGGCCCACGTGGACTGCGCACGCCAGGACATCGTCAGCGACGACGAGCTCGAGCGTTTGCTGACCGAGCTCGGGCCGCGCGCCGGTCGCCCGCGCGGCGGGCTCGGCGGGCGCGGGCGCTGCAAAGATCTGGTGGCGTTCGCGCGCTTCGGTGCCGCGCCAGCCGTGCGCGAGGTGTTCCCCGGCTACTCGTGGCGCGAGCTGAGGAACGGCAAGCAGCAGTCCGAGGAGCACGGCGTCTTGTGTCAGACCGCCATCGAGGTGCAGTCGGTGGTGGGCTGTCCCTTCGACTGCGCCTACTGCCCGTACACGTCCTTCGTCTGCATCCGCCTCGACGTCGAGACCTTCGTCGATCAGGTGGAGGCGCTGGTGCGCGCGCGCCCGAGCCAGACCCTGTGGAAGCTCAACAACCGCAGCGACACGCTGGCGCTCGAGCCCGAGTACGGCCTGGCGGCGGCCTTGGTGGAGCGCTTCGCCACCTTCGACGAGGCCATGCTCTTGCTCTACTCGAAGGGCGACAGCGTGGAACACCTGACGACGCTCGCGCACAACCAGCGCACCGCGGCCTCGTTCACCATCACGCCCGATCCCATCGCCGCGCTGCTCGAGCAGGGGGCGCCGCCGCCGTCGGCGCGCATCGCCGCGCTCGGAGCGCTGCATCGCGCGGGCTATCCCACGCGCGTGCGCTTCTCGCCCATCGCGCCGCTCAAGGGTTTCCGCGAGGCCTACGACGATCTCGCCAAGCGCATCGCAGCCGCGGGCTCGCCCGAGCTCATCACCATGTGGACCTTGTCGATGGTCGAGCTCGCCGAATTACCGAGCATCGTGCCGCTCGATCAGCTCGACGCCGCCGTGCTCGCCGAGGCGCGCGCCGGTGAGGAGAGCATGCGCGGCGACAAGGGCGCGCCCTTTCCGCCGGCCACGCGCGCGCGCATCTACCGCGACGTCGCCGAGATCGTGCGCGCGCGCCTGCCCGCCACCAAGCTCTCGCTGTGCTTGGAGGCGCCCGCGGTGTGGGACGCGCTCGGTGACCTCTTGCCCGCGCGTTGGCGCGACGGCTTCGTGTGCAACTGTGGGCCGCGCGCCACCTCGGAGCTGATCCGCATCGGCGGCGAGCGCGTACGCTGAGCACGCTCTCACCGACGTGAGCGGTCGCGGCCCAGCTGCCGAACCACCGCGCGGCCTACGCGCGCTCGGTCTGTGGCCGGACGCGGCGCGCGCGTCACGTGGGGTCGAGCTCGCTCGCGCTGCTGCGCTCTTGGGTGCGGCTACTCCGCCAACGCCACGCTCGGCCTGAAGTGCGGCAGTGAGGAACACCAGGTGTTGTCGCCCCCGTCGGTGCAGCTCGTTTGCACGGGGTGCTCTGCTGCCGTGGCGCCCGGTGACCTGCTCGCGGAAATTCGATCAGGTTAAGACGTGAGTGGTCGGAGCCACCACCCGGTAGCCCGGCGCATGCGTGGGATCGGCGACCACGGTGCACCTCCGACGCGGCACCGCCAAGGGTAGCGTACCGCGCACACGCGCAGCGCTCGCATGCATCGTCACGGCAAGCGGGCTGACCGTGCTCCATCGTCGATCACGGTGACCGGACCGGGCCCGGCGTGTCCTCGTCGACGAGCTACCGCGCCTCGTCGGGCGGCGCGCGCACGGAGACGCTGATCCGGTGCTGCTGAAAGACGGCGCGGGCCACCAACAGGTAGGCGGCGATGAAGGCGACGTCGAGCACCGGATCGAGCGCGCTGAACGACAGCGACGAAAACCACGCATACAGGAGGTCGCCTGCGACCATGCAAACGATGCCGAGCGAGAGGAGCGCCCAAACGAAGAACACCGCGCCGCCGGCCAAGCGCAGCGCGAAGCGCGCCAGCAAGAGCGCGGGCAGCAGTGCCACCACGTCGAGGGAGGGATAGGCCAGGTTGAGCGCGCGCTCCGCCGGCGCCACGTCGGCGCTCACTACGGGGCGCAGCACGAACACCAGCAGCACCATGGCGGGCAACGCCGCGGCCAGCGCGACCACCAGCTGCGCGCGCAGCGGGCCCACCAGGCCGGTCGTGGTCATGGCGTGCACGAAGAACGCGAATGCCGCGATCATCGCCGGGTAGCCGAGGATGAAGAAAAGGTCGCCGCCCGACGGGAACGGCGCCGAGGTGCCAAGCCCGATCTGATAGACGCCCAGGTAGCCTTGGCCGAGCGACCAGCACCCGAGCCAGACCGTCGCCAACCACCAGCCTGTGCGCATGGCGTCGCCGGGTGCAAAGCTGCGGGCGACGCGACCCGCCAGCAGCGCGGCGATGACCAACGCGCAGATCTTCAACGCGCAGCCCGCCGTCAGCAGCACGCGTGGCGTGAGCAGCTCGCGGTAGAGGTGCGTGTCGGCGAGGACCAGCTTCGGCAGGAACAGCGCGAACACCACCAGCAACACCGCAGCAAGGTAGGGATCGACGCGAGAACGGGAGCTCATGCGCCCTCCAACAGCTTCATCAGCGCCGCGCGTAGCTCGCCGAGCACGAGCGCGGCGCGCTGCTCACCGGCAAACACCCTGAGACCCGGTCGCATCCACGTGAGGATCTGCTCAACCTCCGCGGCGCCGACCGCGGTCACCGGCCCCAGGCGCTCGAGGTAGAGCTTGGCCGACGACTGCGCCATGTTGCGGCCCAGGTAAGGCGTGAGCACCGCCACCATGACGGCACGCACGTCCTCTTGCCGGGCAGGCAGTCCCATGCGCCCATCATCGCGCGGCGAGGCCGTGGGCGCGAGAATGCGCTCTCGGCACGGCTCGCCGACGCCGGAACGAAACGCCCGCGATCGCGTAGGCGCTCATTCCCCTGCGGTGGCGCCCCGCAGCGCCGCCGCCGGCGCGCTTCGGCACGTCGACCTCGTGGCCTGCTTGAGCGCGGGTCGCGCCGCTCACTCCGGCAGCGGCAAGCGCGAGAGCACGCCGCCAGCGTCGCTCTCGCTCGCGATCCACAATGCGCCGTCGTGCGCCATCATGCGGCTCGGCGACGAGACGCAGTCGCTCACCAGCTCGGGCTCGCCACCGGCGAGCGGCGCGCGGCGCACACGTCCGACGGTGAAGTCCGGCAGGAAATCCCGCTCCAGCCAGTAGAGGTAGTCCCCCGCCACGGCGACGTCGACGTCCCAATGGGCCGCGCTCATGTCGAAGGCGCGCACTGCGTAGCTCTGCTTGTCCACGGCGACCACCGCGCCGTTGGCGCCGGAGGTCACGAACAGCACATTCTCGGTCGCGGTCAGGCGCTGCGGGCTCACGTCGAAGTTGTCGAAGATGGTCGCGGACGAGCCGAGGAGGTCGTGCCGATCGATGGTGACGCCCGCGAGGTAGATCTCGCCGCGCGCGGCGTCGACGCTCAGCTCGCCGGCGACGGCGAACGCCGCGTGCGTGGTCGCGGTGCCGCTGCCGTCCGCCGGCAGCGAGAAGAGGTGGCCGGCGTTGCCTCCGGCCAGACCGACGGCGAGGTGGTCGACCAGCGCGAGGTCATCGGCGCTGAAGACCAGGCGGTCGCCGAGCAGTGCGAAGTCGGCGACGACCGCGTGCGCCACGCTGCCGTCGCTCGAGGGCGGCGCATGGAGCGCGGCGAGGTCGCGCAGGTCGTCGGGGTCGAGCAGCACGGTGCGCACGCCCTCCAGATCGAAGCGCACCAGGGAGAATGAGTCCCAGAGCGCGGCCGTGGAGGTCTCCGCGTAGATCGCGCCGTCGGCCAAGACGCGCACGCGCCACGCCGGGTCGGGATCGAGGGTGGTGAAGCCGCCGCTTGGGGCCTGCAGCAGCAGGCCGGTGGAAGTGCCGAGCACCAGGCGGTCGCCGAGGAACGCGAGGTCGATGATGTAGCCGCGTCCCTCCACGACCACGTCTGGACAGCCGCTCAGCGGGGTCGCTGGGGTTGGCGGCGCGGGCTCGTCCGGCACGCCCGGGCTGAGGAAGGGCGGTGTCCGGGTCGGGGTGGGCGCGGGCGTGATGGGCCTGAGGGGGACCGCATCGGAGCACGCGGCAAGGAGCGCGAGCAGGGGAACGGCGAGCAGCGGGCGCATCGAACCTCCAGCGTGTGCGTGCAACCGTCCATCTGTGGCGGCGCGGCGAGATCCGTCACTCGCAACACCCGTGCCATGGCCGCGTCGCCAGCGGCGCGCAGCGCACGGTGCTCATACTGAGCAGGCAACTGCACACTTTGACCAGGTGCGCTACTTGCCCAGCGGCGGCGACATTACCCGTCATGACGAGCTCGTCTCTGCCGCGAACGGAGCGCTTCATCCGATAGCGATACACGTCGCCACCGTCGCGCGAGAGCCCGCCAAGCGTGAGCGGCCCGCGAGCGCCGTAGCGGCACAGGCGCTCGATCACCTCGCGCTCGTTCTCGTGCTGCCGCACGCAGCAGTGCAGCGAGAAGCCTTCGAAGAAGGCCCATGACAGCGGAGACCAGTTGCGTTGATGGTGGCCGGGCTTGGTCCTTGCCACGATCCCTGCGTCGTGTCCTCGCCGCGTACCACGAGGCACGCGGCTGCGGTACTCCTTGGGCTCCTGGCAAGTCCCTGCGCCGGGCTCGATCGATACAACTGGTCTCCGCTGTAACGCGCAGAACCTCGGGTATGAACCGAAGGGTCAGGAGCATGGTGAGAAGCAGCCCGCTCGAGTTTGCCGACGTCGTCGACCTGGTCGCAGCGCGCCGCAGGTCGCGCGAGCTCATCGCAATCGATGGGCTGCCTCTTTCTGGGAAGTCGACACTCGCTACAATGATTCACGACCGCCTTGGGATCACCACAGTCGGGTGCGACGACTTCTTCTTGCCGCGCCATTCCTGGCCGTCGGACATCCAGCCCGCCTTTCCCTTCTCCTTCTTCAGGATGGATGAGGTCTACGACTTCCTAGACCGCGTCGCCGCAAGTGGACGGGGCTCGTACCACCCGTATGACTGGGAGCTTCGCACGATCTCTGCGTCGGCCATCAGCGTCGACATCTCCTCCGGCCCACTGATCATCGAGGGTTGCTCTGTGCTCGCACCCGAGCTGGCCCCGCGCTTTGCGCTCAGCTTCTTCGTCGAGAGCGATGCGGCTTCCGTCCTCTCCGCCCGTCGAGCGCGGGACGGCACTGGCGACGAGGAGGATTGGGAGAAGCTGTTCTTGCCGAGCGTCGAGATGTACATGCGAACCGACCCCGCGAGCCGGGCCACACATGTTGTCGCCGGTCGCGGCTGGTCACATTGACGGGCACGAGACGTCCACGCGGGCCTCTCAAAGCGGAACGCCGCGTATAGGCTGTGAGCATCATCGCGCCGCGCCCGGGTCTGTGGCATCGTCGACGCCATGCGCGTGGGAGCGGCGCACGCACAACGTCGGCACCATCCCAATATCAGCTGAAATGAAACTCCGATGGGCGCTCACGATACTGGCGGCAACCGCGCTCTCGTGCGTGAGCGCGTCGCCGCCGCGCGTTCCTGCCCACGAGCAGCGCCGTTCGTTCGAGGAGCGCATCGTGCTGAAGGACGCCGCCGCCCTCGCGGTCATTGCGGAGCTCGCCGACCACAGCTTTGAGCAGGTCCAGGCACGGATGGACGAGCCTCAGCGCAGGGCCACGTCACCGCGGGATCTCGCTGCTTTCTGGACCGCCCTCGAGCTTCGCTGCGGCGCGCTCGTTCGAACCGAGCTCACCAACTCCGGCGATCGGAGCGGCGAGCTCGACTTCGGCCTGGAGGCGAACCCTTGGATCTCGCCAACCTCCGTCGCGTGTCACTTCGAGCGGGGCATCATCACGGCCACCATCAGCGTCGAAGAGGATGGAACCATCAGCCTCCTACGCGTGCACGCGCCGCCGCTCAAGGCCGCGCCAGCCACCTGCAGTGGCGCTCGAAGCGCAGGACCTTTCTCCCCCCGCGACCCGTCGTCGCGAGCGCCTCCAGATCCACCAGCACGGCTTCGTGTGCACCGGCCGGCCGCGCGCCACCTCGGAGCTGATCTGCGCCGGCGGCGAGCGCTCGCAACGGCAACGGCCAGCGGGCTCACCGGAGCGAGAGGTATTGACCCATCTGCCGCACCACCGCGTCGGCCTGTGCGCGCTCGGGCAGCCCGGCCACCAGCGCCACCGGCGCATGCCACCCGCGCACGCGCGCCGCCACGCGCCACTGCTGCACCCTGACGCCGCCGGCCGTGAAGAAGCTGTCGTCCTCGACCACCAGCTCCTCGATGTGACTGCGATCGACGGGCTTCATCGCGCTCGGCAAGCGCAGCGGCCGATGCTGGACGCGCACGCCGTCCTCGTCGACGGTGACGCGAGTGTGGTTGAGCCAGCTCGCCAGCGTCAGGTAGTTGATGAACGCGATGGGCACGGCGTACATGGCGATGCTGAGCGCCAGCCCGATGTCGACGGGCCCGCTCGCGAGCAAGAGCGAGTAGGCGAGCAGCGCGGCGTCGAGCAGCAGCGTGAACGGCGCCAGGTAGCGCAAGGTGCGCGGCCGCGCGCGCCGCGTGATGACCAGGCGATCCTCGTCCGCCACCACGCGAAAGCCCACGGGCAGCGCCACGCCCACGGCGAGGTCGAGGGCGCGCTCGGCGTCGTCGCGCACGCGACTGACCTCGATGCCAGGGACGGGCTCAACGCTCATCGGCGCGCAGGTCCATGGCCGCGCCACGAGACCTCGGCGCGACGACGACGGGAGCGGGCGGAGCGGGCTCGTGCCATGAGCGTGCTGCGCTACGCTAGCGTCCGCGGTGCTCGTGCGCCAGGCGCGAGCGTTGCGTGCACCCGTGCCGCTCCCGGGGAGACGATGACGAGCGACGGCAGGCCACCACTCGAGGATGACGCCGCCACGCGCGCTGCGAGCATGCCGCGCGTGCTGGTCGAGATCGCCTGGATCTTTCTGCGCCTGGGCTGCACCTCCTTCGGCGGGCCCGTGGCGCACCTCGGCTACCTGCGCGCCGAGCTGGTGGAGCGGCGCCGTTGGCTCGACGACGCGCACTTCAGCGACCTGGTGGCGCTCTGCCAGTTCCTCCCGGGCCCGGCCAGCAGCCAGGTGGTGTTCGCCCTGGGCTCGGTGCGCGCGGGCTTGGTCGGCGCGCTGGTGGCCTCGCTGTGCTTCACGTTGCCGTCGGCGCTCCTGATGATCGCCTTCGCCTTGGGCGTGGCGCGCGCCGGCAGCCTCGAGCACGCCGGCTGGCTGCACGGGCTCAAGCTCGCCGCCGTCGCCGTGGTAGCGCAGGCGGTGTGGCGCATGGGCAAGGCGCTGCTCACCGACCGCACGCGCGCCTTGCTGTGCTTCGCGGCGGCGGCGCTGCTCATCGCCGTGCCGAGCGCCCTCGCGCAGCTCGGTGTCATCGCCGGGGGCGGCGCCGTCGGATGGTGGCTCTATCGCAAGGCATCGACGCGCCACGAGCAGGCAAGCGCCGAGAGCGCCGCGCGTGGTCACCGCCTCGCGCTCTTGGCGCTCTTCACCTTCGCGCTCTTGCTGGCGCTCTTGCCCATGCTCGCCGCCACGACGGGCGCGCGCCACCTGGCGTGGTTCGACGCGTTCTACCGCTCGGGCGCGCTGGTGTTCGGCGGCGGCCACGTGGTGTTGCCGCTCTTGCGCGCTGAAGTGGTACCCACGGGCTGGCTCGCCGACGACGCCTTCCTCGCCGGCTACGGTGCCGCGCAAGCGCTGCCCGGCCCGCTCTTCACCTTCGCGGCGTATCTCGGCACCGCCATGAGCCAGGGGCCATACGCGTGGCTCGACGGCCTGTGGTGCCTGCTCGCGATCTTTTTGCCGGCCTGGCTCCTCATCGGCGGCGCGCTGCCCTTCTGGCGTTCGTTGCGTCGCCTGGCGTGGGCGCAGGCGGCGCTCGCCGGCGCCAACGCTGCCGTCGTCGGCGTGCTGTTGGCCGCCCTCTACCACCCGGTCATCACCGAGAGCGTACGCGGGGGTGCCGACGTCGTGGCCGCCCTGCTGGCCTTCGCCGCCCTCGAGCACGGGCGGGCGCCGCCCTGGCTCGTCGTCGTCGTCATGGCGGCGCTCGGGCAGTGGCTGCTGCCGATGGTGGGCGTGGCGGGCGGGTGACACTGCGGCGCCGTCGGCAGCGTTGTCTCGCGGTGCGTTGATGCGTCGTCGGGCTCGTGCTTCCACGCCGGGCACCCATGCGCTCTCCTCGGGCGCTCCCCGCTCCACGGTGCTACCCTGATCGCGTGTCCGCCAAGCCCACGCCCGCCACGGCGCTCGATGCCATCCTCGAGCTCACCGCGGGCCAGCTCGCGCTCCTCACCGACGGCGCCAAGCGCCCCGACGTCGACCAAGGCGGCCTGTCGCGCACCGCGCTGGCCATGATGCTCAAGGGCGTGCGCGCCAGCGTGGCGCCCTTGGCCAAGGACGCGTCGCTGTCGGCGGACGCGCGCGCGCGCATCGAGCGCGTGGTGGGCGCCGTGGACGCGTGGGAGCGCGCCAGCGCCGCCCTCGGCCACCACCTCATCGCCATCGCCGAGGGGTGGCAGTGCCGCGCCTGTGGCAGCGACGTGGCGCGCACGGCGGCGGTGTCGGGCGTGAAGCTCGGGCCCTCGCTCATCAAGCTCGAGCTGGTGTGCGCCGAGTGCGGCGCGCGCTCGGTGCCAACCGCCACGGGGCGCAAGGTGTTCGAGCAGCACTTCGGCCACCTCGTCGTCGAGGGCTGGAACCCGGAGGCCAACGGCTTCCTGTGGGATCGGCGATGACGGTCACGGGCCTCGGCAAGTCGCTGTTGCGCAAGGTGGGCGTCGGGACGTCGACGACGGAGGCGCCGACCACCACGCCGACCACCGCCTCACCCACCGGCGGCGTCGAGCAGACGAGCGAAACCAGCGAGGCGAAGGCCACTCAGGAGCCGCAGGCCATCACCGGCGCGCATCACCACGCGCTCGGCATCGATCCGACGCGCAAAGAGGGCCCGGCGGAGCTCGGGCACAGCCGCATCCTCGACGTGCTCGGTGGGGATCGCTTCGCGCCCATCAAGGCGGTGCAGGTCGACGGCAAGGTGGCGTGGTTCAACTTCGCGCTGGCACGTGAGCTCGGCTTCGCCGTCGAGGGCGACGCCATGACACCAGAGCTGCACCAGCGCATCCTGCAAGCGCTCGCCTACCGCGTGCTCGCGCCCGGCGAAGACGCCGGCGGCAAGCCCGTCGTCGAGCTGTTCGCCGATCGTTACGGCGGCACGGGCATGGGCAACAACGAAGGTGCCGGGCGCGCCGCCTTCCTGCCCTGGGGCAACCTCAACATCAAGGGCGTGGGGCGCACGCCGCTGGCCAAGATCACGGAGCAGCAAGACTTCCACCACGCGCACGGCGGCGCGCCCATGCGCGAGGGCTTGATCGAGGCCGCCTGGGGCGAGGTGGGCAGCAACCTGTTCTCGCGCGGCTCCTCGCGAATATTGGCCATCATCGACGTCGGCGACTACACGCAGTGGCAGAACGGCTCGAAGGAGAAGCGCGCGCTCATCATCCGCGCTGGGCACCAATTGCGGCCCGCGCACGTGCTCAAGGGCTTCGATCAGGGCGGCGCCTTCTCCGAGCGCGTGTTCGTGTCGATGGCGCAGGAGCTGGGCCTGCTGGTGCAGAAGCAGGGGCCGAAGGGCCTCGAGCCGGATCTGCCGGCGACCATGGGTAAGCTCATCGAGCAGCACGCCGCCACGCAGGCCGAGCAGCAGCGCTGGCGCATCGTGCACGGCGCCATCAGCACCGGCAACATGCAGATGGACGGCGCGCAGCTCGACTTGGCCACCATGTCGACGCAGGCGCGCACCGCCGACATCAAGACCATCCGGCAGGGCGGCTCATTTTTTCACGAGATCGACGAGCGCGCCGCGGAGCTGGCGCGCATGTATGCGGCGCTGCGCGCGAGCCTGGGCAAGGAGGGCGCCAAGCGCGCGCCGCCGCTCGACGTGAGCGCCGAGCTCGGCCGCGCCTACAAGCGCGAGCTGACACGCCAGATGCTCGACGCCACCGGCCTCAAGCCGTCGCTGGGTGAGGTGCTGCTGCGCGACCAGCCCGCGGTATGCGAGCGCCTCACCAAGGCGATCCAAGCACTGGCGCGCCTGGGCAACGGCGGCGATCTCTTGGCTGACAAGCGCGTGGTCGACGACGCCGTGGTCGACGTCTTCAACGCGCTGCGCGCCTACCCGTCGCTGCTGCTGGCCGGCGAGGCCACACACGAGGCGCGTGTCGCCCAGGTGCTCGAGCTCTTGCGGCCCAACGTGCTCGGCTCCGAGAAGCGCAAGCAAGAGCAGCTCGCCAAGGTGACGCAGCTCGCCCACGAGCTGGTCGATGTGCTCGATGCCGTGTACGCCTTCGCCGCCTCCAAGGCCGAGGGCCACTACGACTCGCTCGAGGCCATGCGGCGCTCCATCGCGGCGCGCGCCGCCTTCGAGAACGAGCCCATCGAGGCGCTCTACAAGGCGCCCGCACACGAGATGTTCGATCACGTGGTCGACGAGTTCGGCAAGACCGGCGACGCCAAGCTGCTCACCGAGGCCATCGACAAGCTCGCGGCCTCGTCGGTGCGCAGCTTCGAGGCGCTGCTCGAGCTCGGCGGCAAGCGGCGCATCCCGGGCGGCATCGAGATCGAGCGCCGAACCATCGACGGCATCGATCACTCCGTGCGCGCCTTCGACGACGGCAAGCGGCGCCTCCACCTGTCGATCCCGCTGCAGGGCGACGAGGCCGCGGGCTTCACCTTGAGCACGCTGCCGGGCGCACCGCAGCTGTCGAAGGCCGACGTGGAGGCGCTGCGCTACCGCTTCACCGTCGACGGCTGGCAGACCACGCAAGAGGTGCAGGCGCGCCTCGAGCCGGACGAGCGCGGCCATCTTGCACTCAGCTTCGATATCCCGGCCATCAAGGGCGCGGCCGGGCGCCTCGAGGGCGTGTTCCACGTCGAGACCAACAGCGGCCTGTGGATCAAAGACGGCGCCTCCAACTTCCGCGGCTACACCTTCGCGGTGCCCGACAAGATCGAGGCGGCCGCCATGGCGCAGGGCCTTGCGGGCTGAGCGGGCGTCGCTATCAGTGCCCCATGCGCGTGCGCTCGTGGAACGTGAACGGCCTGCGCGCCGCCATGAAGAAGGGCCTGCCCGAGTGGCTTTCGCGCACGCGCCCCGACATCGTGGGTCTGCAGGAGGTGCGCGCGCAGCCCGACCAGATCGCGGATGAGCTGGCGGCGCTCGAGCGCTTCGTCGTGCACTTGAGCTGCGCTGAGCGCAAGGGCTACTCGGGCACGGCGCTCTTGTCGACGCGCGCGCCCGACGAGGTCCGCACCGCCCTCGGCGTGCGCGAGCTCGACGTCGAGGGCCGCGTGCAGATCGCGCGCTTCGGGCGCCTGGTTGTGGTCAACACCTACGTGCCGAACGGCAACGGCAAAGAGCGCGACAACTCGCGCGTGCCCTTCAAGCTCGCCTTCCAGCAGCGCCTGTTCGACGAGCTCGCGCCCCTGGTGCGCGCGGGCGAGCGCGTGCTGGTGATGGGCGACGTCAACACCGCGCCGCAAGCGATCGATCTGGCGCGCCCCAAGGAGAACGCCAAGACCAGCGGCTTCTTGCCCGAGGAGCGCGACGAGGTAGCGCGCTGGCTGGCCGCCGGTTGGGTCGACACCTTCCGCGCCTTCGAGCCTGGGCCCGGGCACTACTCGTGGTGGTCGCAGCGGGGCGGCGCGCGCGAGAGGAACGTGGGCTGGCGCTTGGACCTCGCGCTGGCCTCGCCCGCGCTCATGCCCTTCGTGCGCAGCGCCGTCATCGAGTACCAGGTGCGCGGCTCCGACCACGCCCCCGTGGGGGTCGAGCTCGACGACGCGGTGCTTGGCTGAGCGCCCTTACTTGCCGTTGTGCTTGCGCTGCGCGCGCTCGAGCGAGTCGAGCACGGCCAGGTCCTTCTCGAGCTTGAGCTGGGCGCTCACGGCGCCCTTGGCCGCGGACGACTTCAGCTCACCGAGCGCGATGGCGACGTAGTAGCGCACCTTGGCCGAGGGCTCAGCTTTGATGCTCTGCACGAGCGCGGCTTCGGCGGCGGTCGGGTCCACGGTGCAGAGCGCGAACGCGATCGCCTCGCGCACCGGCTCGCCGTTGGCCTTGGTGTCATTCAAGAGCGGCGCCAGGCGGGCGGCGGCATCCTTCGGCTTGAGCGCGCGCACGCCCGCGAGCGCATTGATGCGCGCGTCCGGCTTCGCCTTGACGTCGACAGCGCGGTCGAGGGTCGGCCCGCCAGCGTTCTTCTTCTTGAGCGCGGCGACGATCGCCTCGCGTAGCTCCTCGCCCATCACCTGCAGCCCGGCGAGCAGCTCGTCGAGCGCCTGCGGCCTCGGATCGGCAGCGAGCTCTGCGGCGCGCCGAATCCGTTCCTTCTCGGGCACGGCGTTGTCGGTGAGGCTCGGGGCGGCGGCTTTGACCATGTCGGCACCTGCTTCGCCCGCCGGCATAGCATGCGGCGCCGACGCCGTGAGGAGCGCAATCGCGACCAGCCCAAGGCGTATGGTCATTGCTGCGCAAGCGGCTGGTAGCGGTTTCCCTTGAAGCCATCGGTGATGAAGCCGGGCTTCTCACCGTCGCGCGCGTTGATGGCGTTCACGCTCGACTGGATGTCCTGGATGCTCTTGCCGCCCATGACCCCGTCCAGCATGGCGAGCGAGGAGCGCTCGACATCACCCCAGTTGAGCAAGCGTTGCGAAGCGACGATGTCGAGGTTGGCCGCGCTCTTGTTGCGCGCCTGCCGCATGTCGTCGATGTAGAGGTTGGTGGTGCAGCCCGCGAACATCATCAGCTGGTAGTTGTTCGACATGGCGCCGGCCTTCTTGACGTCGTTCTGGCCGAGCGCGTAGTGGCCGTCCTCGTAGGGCTTGCCAATGACGTAGTTGCCGGCCGCACTCTTGTCCGCGTCGAAGTCGGGCCCGGAGCCGCGACGGCCGTGGCCAGAGTAGAGGATCAGGTCGTCGCCCTTCATGCCCTTGGAGAACTGCTCCTTGGCGTTGGGCGAGTCGCGGTCGATGAGGCGCACCAGCGCCTTGACCGGCTTGCCCTCGTGCTGGAACTCCTTGGTGTAGTACGTGGCGCCGCGATCGATGGTCGCAGGGTCGAAGCCCTTCTCCTTCAGTTGCGCATCGGTGAGGTTGGCGACGTCGAGCTTGTCGAAGCCGCGCTGCTGCAGGCCTTCGAGCACGGTACGCCGCGCCGACAGGTCCCAGCCGTCCTCGTCATACCCGACCGCCATGGTGGTCTGCATCACGCCGTCTTTGAACATCTGATTGTACTCGGGGTACTGGACGCCGTTGACCGGCGCCTGCCGCGTCACCGCCGGCGCAGCGTCGAGCGCTTTCATGGTGGTGTCGTCGAGCGCGCCCGTCTGGGGCAGCGGCGGCTTGCGGTCGCCCTGGAATCTCTTGACCGCGTCCTCGGTCTCGCCGCCGAAGTCGCTGTCGGCGCCGTGCTTGGGCAGATCGTAGCCCGCGCGGATGAGCTTCTCCTGCGCCGCCTTGACCTCTGGACCTTTGGCGCCGCGCGCGAGCCCAGCCGGGGCATCGGGCGCGTACAGGCTGTCGACCTTCGCCTGGTCGACCGGCCCGCCCGGCATCGCCGGATCCCTCTTGAGCGCCGCCAACACCGCGGTCGGCTTCTGGTCGCTGATGGTGTGGCGGCTGCCGTCCTTGTCGAGATTGTCCACTGCGCTGAACAGCTTGTTCAGCTCCTCGGTGCCCTCGACCTTGCCGTCCTTGTTGGTGTCGGCGCCCTGCAACAGCTTCTTGCCGTCGACGCCCGCCTGCTTGAGGCGCTGCTGCGTCTCTTGGTCGTCGGTCTTGATGCCGGCCTTGTGCGTCTCACGAAATTGGGAACGGGTGACGGTCACGTTGCCTCCGCGCGTTCAGCACCACGTTATCGGACGGATGTAGGATCGTGTTGCCGCTCGCCTCACACCGACATGGTCCCACATGTGGGAGCAATGTCGAGAGCGTAGCGACGCTCACTCACCCACTGCGCGCGCCGCGGCGCGCGGCCTCGAGCGCCTCGCCCCACGACGCCAGCTCCGGCGGCGGCGCGCCCTGCGCGAGCATGGCGGTGCCGAACTGCAGGGCCTCGCCATAGAGCGCCTTGTGCGCGCCGGCCTCGCCCTGTTCGGCGAGCAAAAAGGTCTTCACGAGGAGCTTGAGGAGGTCATGGGCGGCGCCGCCGCAGGCGGCGTCGCTGAGCGCGCCGGAGGGCAGATCGAGCGTCAAGCCACCGGCGCCGGCGCTGTCGCGTACGAACGCGGCCACGCTCTTGACGTGCTCGGCGCGGTGCACGCGGTGCTCGCTGTTGGGCTCGTGCTCGGGCGTGAAGAAGCCCCACGGGTGCGTCGACACCTCGCGGCAGCCGTGTTGCGAGAGCAAGAGGGCTCGCTCGCCGTCGTTGACCTTGGGCAGCGCGTCGCCCTCCCACGCCTGGAAGCGCACGGTCTTTGGCAGCCACTGCTTGAGCGCCGTGAGCTGCGCGGGCACGGCCTCGTCACTCGGGTTGAAGTACACGGTGGTGGGGCGGGCCGCGGCGCGCGCGCGCTCGTTGGCATCGAGCTTCACCAAGGTCCCGATGGGCGAGGCCAGCGTACGGCCGGCGATGCGCTCGGGCTTCGGGTCGACGAGCTTCGAGCTGACGCCGTGCATGGGCGTGCCGCCGGGCAAGGGCGCGGGGGGCTCGTCGAGGAAGGCCTTGAGGTAGGCCTTGAGCAGCGCCGCGTCGTCGCCGAGCAGGCGCGCGCCCAGCGCCAGCATGTCGGCGCCGCGGGCCTGGCCCTCGACGATGGTCCACAGGTTGTCGCCGTAGACCGGCGGCGCGATGCGCGGCGGGTCGGCGAACGCGTGCAGGTTGGCGACGTCGAGCGCGCCCAGGCCGTTGCCGCAGAAGCACACCACGTGATCGACCTTGCCCTGCTCCTTGAGCTCGAGGGCCGCGTGGGTCGACACGCCGTAGTTCATGCGCTCACCTTGGCGGGGCGCGATGATGACCACGTCGCCAACGCCGAGCTCCTTGAGCGCCGCCGCGGTGGCCTCGGCCTTGCCGTAGCCGCCGTGGTCAGCGCTGACGGCGATGCGCAGCTTCGACAAGTCGCGGGTGGGTGGCGCGTCGAGGTAAGCGCCAAGCTCGATGGAGGGCAGGGGCGTCATCAGCGGCACGGTGATGCCCACGCCCACCGTGCGCCGCGGCCCGACGTCAACGACGGTGGGGCCAAGGCCGGCGCCCTGCAACGCCGTCACGGCGGCGCTCTCGGCGCCAAGCGCGTGCATCTCGAAGAGCTGGTGCGCGGCCAGGGGCAGCGTTACCGGGAGCTCACCGCGCACGATCGGCGCAGGACGCGTGAGAGCTTCGGAGCGCTGCTGGCCGCCTCCCGCCTCGAGCGCTGCTCGTCGCAGCGCAGCGATGCGCTCGTGCGGGTCGCCGGCGCTGCGTTTCTTTGTGACGACTTCCGGCTTGGCGTCGGGCGCCGGCGTGCGTTGGCGCCTTGGGACCTGGCCGCCGTTGGACCGAACGCGCTGCACGCGGCGAGGGTAGCAGATCACATCTCGGCGCGTGCCAATCGAGGTCGCTTTGCGCTAGAGAGCCCCATGGCCCACGCCGGGACCACCGCGGCAACCATCATGTTGCTCAAGAACCTCGACGCGCGTGCGCAAGGACATGCTGCCGCCGGGCGCGTGTGCGTCGCCGTGAAGGACCGCGCCCACGGTGGCGAGGTGCGCTGGTGGATCGCCGATTGCACGAACAAGGTGCGCACCTTCGTGACCGCCAACACGGGCCGGAAGCAGCAAACCGAGCGCAAGGACGCCAGCCGCATCGACGCGTCGCTGCGCCAGGGCGTGTTCGACAACTACGCCAAGCTCGGCGCGGCCAAAGGCGATACGCTGACCGCGATCGACAACCTGCTCAAGGACGCCTGGGAGCTGTTGACCAAGGCGGAGCAGCTGGCGCCGGCGACCTCGCAGGCGTGAGCGCTCACGTCGTCGGAGGAAGCGCGTGGCCGAGACCGTCTTGATCATCACGCACTCGAACGACGAGCCCGCCGGTATGGTGGTGGAGGCGATCAAGGCGCGCGGCTTCGACGCGGTGCGCTTCGACACCGATCGTTTCCCGGTGGAGCTGCGGCTGGTGCTCGAGCAGAGCACGCAGCAGGCGCCCTCGTACCTCTTCGTCGAGGGCGATCGGCGCGTGGAGCTCACCAAGGTCAAGAGCGTGTGGTACCGCCGCTTCTACAGCGCGCGCCTACCGACCGAGCTCGACGAGCGCTACCTCAACTACAGCAAGCTCGAGATCAAGACGCTGCTCTCGAGCTTGTTCGCCGCGCTGCCGAACGCGCGCTGGATCGATCCCATCGATCGCGTGCACCGCGCGCACCACAAGGTGCCGCAGCTCGAGCTGGCCAAGCAGGCGGGCTTCACCATCCCCGACACGCTCGCCACCAACGACCCCGCGGCCGCGCGACGCTTCTTCGATGCGCACGGCGGCAAGGTGGTCACCAAGATGCTCAACGCCATCTCCTTCACCGACGACGGCAGCGAGCAGATGGTGTTCACCTCCAAGGTGCATGAGCACCACCTCGAGGAGCTCGACGGCCTGCGCTACTGTCCCGCGGTGTTCCAGGAGATGGTCGACAAGGACGTCGAGCTGCGCGTGGCGGTGGTGGGCAAGAAGCTGTTCATCGCCTCGGTCGACAGCAAGGGCGGCGCGGGCGAGGTCGATTGGCGCCGCGGCGGCGACCTGGCCTACCACTTCAAGCCCGACACGCTGCCGCCCGACGTCGCCGAGTGCGTGCATCGTCTCATGGCGCTGTTTGGGCTCACCTACGGCTCGCTCGACATCATTCGCACGCCCGACGGCAAGCACGTCTTTCTCGAGGTCAACTCGGCGGGCGAGTGGGCGTGGTTGCAGCAGATGGTGGGCATGCCCATCCACGAGGCGCTGGCCGATGCGCTGACTTGCCCATGACGGTTGGTGGTGCCATTTCTTCGGCGGAGTGACCCACGGTTGCTCCACGCGATCGCAGGAGGATTCGATGGTCGGTCCGGTTCGTCCCTCGCCCAGTGGCGTCAGCGCCGTGTCGTTCGATCCCAATCAGCCGCCGCCGTACCTGCGCGGACTGTTGGCAGCGAACCCGAACCTGGCGCGCGATCTCGCCGCCGACCCAGGCCTGCGCGCCCTGCTCGACGCCAACCGCTCGAGCACGGTGCAGTTCGAGAAGCCGCCGCCGGGGACGGTCGCAGACCACGTCACCTGGTCGACCTGGTGTCACGCCACCACCATCGTGCCGCCGGCGGTGCGCGACGAGGAGTACATCGTCATCGTCGCGCGTGGCAGCGCCTATCAGAACGCTGGCCAGGTGCAGCTGCCGCTGCAGGGCGGCGGCGCCGGGACCTCCGATGGTCGCATCGTGTGGGTGGGAAAGACCAAGGACCTCCTCGCCACCGCCGTGCCCGACAACGATCCGCACTACCCAGGCTCCATGACGGTGGACGTGGCGCTCGACCTCGTGGGCCAGGCCGGTGAGAAGCTCGAGTTGGCGTACGCGCGGGTGATGCCCGACGCGCAGGGGCGCGTGCACCGCAACCGTTCGGGCTGGCCCGACTCCTTCCGCGGCGTGTTCGGCGGCTACTCTGGGCGAGAGCTCGACCTCACGCTCGCGGGCGGGCGCAACCAGACGGTCGACGCGCCCAATGGTCTGTCGACGAGGTCGGTGGGCCGGCTCGTGTAGCGCGCGGCGACGCTCAGGCCTTCAGTCGTCGAGCGCGCCCAGCGCGCGCAGGTGGGCGCCCGCGGCGAACCACGCGTGCACCGCGGGGCGCGTGCGCAACAGCGCCGCCGGATCGACGTGGAAGAGGGCGAAGGACTCGGCGAAGGACTCGTGGCTCGAGGCGTTGCCGTAGTCGGTGGGCGCGGGCAGTCCGGCGAGCACCCGCAGGTACTCGTCGAGCACCGGCCCGCGCTCCGAGAGTCGGTTGCCCTCGTCGATGAGCGCGCCAGCGCGCGCGCCCGCCTTCTCGCTGGCGCAATAGGCGCGCCGCGCCGCTGCCTGCTCGAAGGCGTGGCCGATCTCGTGGACGATGGCGTGCGTGACCGCGCTCTTGGGCGCCGAGGGCTCGCCGACGAAGCGAAAGCGATCGGCGCGCACGCCCGAGCTGTAGAGGTAGATGACGGCGCGGCAGCCCTTCATCTCGTAGAGCGCGGCGCGGCTCTCGTCGCCGTTGCGCGCGCGGCCTTCGCGATCCCACACGATGCGCCGCACCAGCTCGAGCTCCCCGGGCGCGAGCAGCGCGAGGGCCTCGGTGAGCGCGCGCCGTTCGTTCTCGTGCCAATTGCCGGGCAGCCGGCCGCGCAGCTTGAAGCGCTCGCGGAATGCTTCTTCGCTGAGCGCGTCACCGTCGTCGTCACGGCCGCCGCGCCGAGCGGAGACCACGCGCAGGGCGCCGTCGAGGCCCTGCTCCACGGTGACCGGGATCGAGCCCTTGCCCGTCACACGCACGCGCACATCGCTCTCGCCGCCGCGCTCGCCGCCCTGCAGCGCCAACCACAGCGCGCCGCGCTCGGCGGTGCCGAGCGCCCGCAGGCTCTGCGCGTCGCCGGCCAAGGTGCGCTCCTTGCCCTCGGCGTCGACCCACAGCACGGGGCGCCCTCCGAGCTTGCCCGCGAGCTCCTGGTCGAGCGCGCGATCGCGGCTCGGCTGCAGCGGCGGATGGCGCAGCTCGCGCGCGTCGTAGAACACGTGGGCGCGCCCGCAGCCGGCGCCCGTCGACGCCAGCGCCGCCAACGCGAGGGCGCCGACCATCGAGCGGACACCCGTGCGTGTGCATCGAGGCATGGCGCGCAGCATACAGCGGAGGTCACATGGGTTGCTGCCGGCCCGGGTTGGACCTTGCGGCGATCTCGTCGTCGCGTTTCCCTGGCGACGACGATGCGCGCTAGGCTTGCGACAGGAGCCACCATGCGCCACCACCTCGCGTCGCCACGTCCGGTACCACTGCTCGCGCTCTTGCCCGCCTTGGTGGTCGTCACCCTCGCCGGCACTACCGCGCACGCCTGGCCGAGCTTCAACAATCACCTGCCCAACGCCGAGGCTGCGGGCGGCTGCGACCTGTGCCACGGCGGCGACGAGCTGACCGTCTTCGGCGCCCAAGCGAAGCTGGTGCAGGTGAACGGCGTCTCCTGGTCACGCCTGTTCTGCCAAGACGCCGACGGCGACGGCCAGACCAACGGGCAGGAGCTGGGCGACCCCTGCGGTCACTGGCGACGCGGCGAAGCGCCCCCGCGCACCGACGACCTGAGCTCACCGAACGCTGCCGCCGAGACCGCGGCCGCACCCGACGTTGGCTGCGACGCAGGCGAGACGGCGCCGGCCAACTGCGGCGAGACCGAGGTCGACGACGTCGGCGACGACGGCTGCGCGTCGTTCGGCGCGTCGTCAACGTCGATGATGGCTGCGCTCGTGGTGGCGCTCGCGCTCGCGCGCCGCTCGCAGCGACGCCCGCGAGCGTAGCTGTTCACGCGCACCCTTCAGAAGCTCATCGCCAGCTCCGCCGAGGTGCCGGCGAAGGACGGGATGCGGCGGCAGACCCCGCCCATGCACGCCACCCCGCCGCGCTGACTGCCGCTGCTCAGCCGTAAGGTGAGCTGCTCGTGCAACCTCAGCGACGCCAGCGCCGCGAGGAACAGGTGGCGCACGTCGGGCGAAGGGTCGTTGGTGTCGACGCCGGCCTGCACGCCCACCGACGCGACGCCGGCCACGTCGAGGGACACGGTGGTGGCGCCGACCACGTAGGGCCGCTCGGGCGCGCGCCAGAGCTCGAGCGCGGTGAGGTTGTGGAGCGCGAAGCCGCGGCCCAGATCGACGAGCACGTCGCCATCGAGGTGCGCCAGGTCGCGCAGCTCGGCCAGCTTGTCGAGGCCGAGGCGCTCGGTGCGCGCGCCCACGCGCGCCGCGAAGCGGTTGCCGCCGCGCGCCAGCTCGAGGCCGAGCGCCAGGTGCGCCTGCGCCACGGGCACGGCAGCGAAGGGGTCGGCCACGCGCACCGTGCCCTCGATGCGGCCGAGCAGCGCGTCACCGACGGGGAGATCGGCGCGCGCGCGTGTGGCGATGAGGTCGCGATCGCTCGGCTGGTCCTGCGCGAGCAGGTCGAGGGTTGGGGGCTGGCTGTAGCTAAAGCGCATGCCGGTGGCGCTGTTGCGGCTGCCCTTGAGCTCGAAGGAGCCGAGCGTGAGGCCTTCGAGCAACAAGGTCGCCTCACCGACCGTGAGCTCGAGGGCGCCGAGCGCCGCGGCGCCGTGTTGCGGCACGCCCGCGAGCACGCGCTCTTGCACGTCGACCTCGAGGGACGCGCGCCCGGCGCCCGCCAGGTCGAGGAGCTCCACGCCCGCGCCCACGGTGCCGCTGCCGTCGAACAGGCCGGGCAGCACGCGCTCCTTCGGCAGCACCAACGACGAGAGCAGGCGCACGCCGACCCCCATGCTCGCCAGCAGGCGCAGCTCGGCCCCCGCCACGGCGTCGTGCGGATCGTCGACGTGCTGCAGCGTCACCGCGTCGACGTTGGCGGCGTTGACCAAGCCCACCAGCGCGCTGGCGCTGAGCCGCTCGCCCATCCAGTCGACGCGCCCGCCGCGCACGGCGAGATCGACGCCGACCGCGTCGGCCGAGCGCACCGCCAGCGCCAAGCCGTTGCCGAGCTGCGCCGCGACGTCGCCGGCGGTGAACGTGAGCTCGCCGACGTCGTACGCGAGCGTGACGCGCTCAAGCTGGAGCTCCGAGAGGTAGCCGGCGTTGGGTTGGTCGAGGAACAGATCGCCGTCGACGCGCACGCCACCGCGCACGCGATCGGCGCCGAAGCTGGCGTCGAGGCGCTGCGAGGCGAACAGGAAGTCATCGTTGTCGCCCACGCCGTCGTGGTTGTCGGCGTGGGCCTGCACGAGGGTGCGCGAGCTGCCGGTGGCGCCCTGCGCGCGCGCGCCGTCGCCGAGCAGCGCCGGCACGAAGAGCGCCACGGCGACGGCCGCGCTTCTCACGGCTCGTCCAGCGCCGTCGCCACCGTGGCCGCGAGCGCGTGCTCGTCGCCGGGCGCGTAGCCGCCATGGGTCCACGCGATACGGCCGTGCTTGTCGATGACCACGAGCCAGGGGGTCTCGCCCGTCGGGTTGAAGCGCGCGAACACGCGTCGTTCGACGTCGTGAATGACGCTCATCTGCCAGCGCTGTTGCCGCGCCAGGCTGCTCACGCGGCTGGCGGTCTCGGGCCCGTCGCCGGCCACGGCGATCACGCTCAGTCCCTGTGCGCCGCGCCGACGCTGCAGCTCGTCGAGGTGCCGCAGCTCGGCCAGGCAGGGCGTGCACCAGGTGGCCCAGAACGCCAGCACCACCACGCGCCCACGCAGGTCGTCGAGGCGCACGCGCCGGCCCTGCAGGTCCCGCGCGGCGAAGGAGCCGGCCTCGGTGCGCTCGACGGCCAATGGTTGCGCGCTCGACCAGCTCAGCAGTGTCGCCAGAAGCAACGCGCTCACAAGAGCGCCTCCACCAGGCTCTCGAGCAGCAGCGGATCGCGACCGGTGATGATGCGCTCGATGGTCATGGGCCCCAGGCGCACCAGCATGTTCATGGGCGAGAGCGCCGCGTCGTAATAGGCGCGCAGCGCGAAGTCGGGATCGGCGACCACCGTGAAGCTCAGCGCGTGATGATCTTGCCACCGGGCGGCGTCCGCCGGGGTGGCAGGTGCGAACTCCGCGTCCTCGAAGACGCCGACCATGACGCGCAGGCCGTCGGCAGCGCGCCGCTCGTACAGGCGCTGCAGCTCGGGCTGCTCCTCGAGACAGGCCGTGCACCACTCGGCCGCCGTGACCAGGAGCAGCAGCTGCGCATCGGCATCGGCGCGGACCTCCTGTAGGGCGAGCGCGGCGCCGCTCGGCAAGGTGAAGACGTGGTTCTCGAGCACGTCGCCTTCGCCGCTGCCGAAGGGGCCGTCGGGGTAGGCGTCGCGCGGCACGTCATCGACGTCGTGCGCACCCTCGGCCAGGCAACCGATGGTGGCGACGAGCGTGAGCACGAGGGAGACACGGGTGAGCATGACCACTGCGTAGCAGGTGGCACGCGGCGCGGCGTGCGTCGATCGTCCTCGTCCGTACGACCAACGAGCGATCGACCGATGATCATGCGACCGAGACGGAGCGACCGATTCACACCGACGAGGTGGCGCGCGAGCACTGCCACCATGACGCGCACAACCCACCTGGTCCTGCTGGCTCCGCTGCTCGTGACGGCGTGCCGCAACGACGTGCTGCTCGGTGACGCCCACGACAACGACCCGCGCGAGCACGACGAGGGAGCACCGAGCGATCCCGCCGACCCGAGCGATCCCGCCGACCCGAGCGATCCCGCCGACCCGAGCGATCCCGCCGACCCGAGCGATCCCGCCGACCCGAGCGATCCGAGCGACCCGAGCGACCCGAGCGACCCGAGCGATCCGAGCGATCCGAGCGACCCGAGTGATCCGCAAGATCCGCCGGACGACCCGCCACCCTGCAGCTATCCGAGCGCCGGCTCGCTGAACGGGACCGGCTCGGTGATGCCGCGCCTGGTGTGGAGCGACGCGCGGCGGCCCGACGGCTCGACCTTCTCCTTCGACCTTCAGGAGTTCCACTGCGAGGACACCGAGCACGACGCCGTGGTGTTCATCCTCTCCGCCGAGTGGTGCGGCAACTGCCCAAGCTACCTGCAAGACATCGCGCAAGAGGCCGCCGCCATCGAGGCCGCCGGCGGCTTGCTGGTGTTCCTCGACCTGCAGACCTCGTCGTACGACGCGCCGTCGAACGCGCGCGCCCACCAATACATCGGCGGCTATATCGGCAACGGCGAGGGCATCCGTGTGGGCGACGGCGGCAGCGACCACCCCGGGCTCATCTACAACTCCTCGATCTGGAGCGCGGTCCCCGGCGGCTTCGTTGTCGAGCGGGCCGGCATGACCGTGGTGGCGAACCAAGAAGAGTCGTCGAGCGTGCTCGACTACGTCAGCATCGTGCAGGGCATCGGCGGTGGTGGCGGTGGTGGCGGCGGGGGCTGTGCCGAAGATCCGTACGAGCCGAACAACAGCGCCACCGGCGCCCCAGTGGTGCAACCCGGCAGCTTCAGCGGCGGCGTTTGCGACAGCCAGTCGGACTACTTCCGGGTCAACACCGCCGGCGCCTGGCGCGTCGATGTCGACTTCTCGCACAGCGCCGGCGACATCGACATGGAGGTGGTGGGCACCACCGTGCGCAGCGACAGCGCCGACGACGACGAGAGCGTCAGTCACAGCGGCGCCGCCACCGTGCGCGTCTTTGGCTGGAACGGCGCGCACAACAGCTACACCTTCACCCTGACGGCACAATGATGATGCGTTGCACCTGCTTGCCCTTGCTGAGCGCGCTGGCGCTGTGCGCGTGTCTCGACGAGCACCACGACGCGAACCATGACGAGCACGAGCCGGCGCCCGACGAGCCTGCGCACGACGACGAGGCGGACCACCTGCAGGACGACGGCGACCTGGGGCCCGCGCGCGACTCGTCTTGCCCCGAGCACGTGCCCTTCACGGCGTCGGTGCGCGCCCGCGTCGTCGACGAGGACGGCGCGGGTCTGGTCGACGCGCGCGTGCAGCTGTGCGTGTGGACGGTAGACGCGCGCATGCTGTGCCTCGAGCCCGGGCGCACCGACGCCGCCGGTGACGTGCTGATCGACGTGGCAGCACCGGCGCGCTGCATGGTGAGCGCCACCGCGCGCGTGCTCTTGCCGCAGTCGCGCCGGCCCGCGCTCTACTGCGGGGTCGAGCTGTCGCTCGACGACGCCAGCGTGACGGTGGCGGCGCCCTACACGCTGATCGAGGCAGCGGCGCCCGCTGCGCTGCCGGCGCTTGGCCAGGAGGATCAGGCGCGCGCGGTGGCGTTCGATGGCCTCGCCGTTGAGGTGCGGCCCGCCGCCATCGGCGCCGAGGCCTATCAGCGGCTGGCCGCCACCACGCTCACGCCCGAGCAGGCGCCGGCGTGCCTGGCGGCCGAGGCCCCCGACTTCGATCTGCTGGTGGCGTTCTCCCCCGAGGTCGACGTCATGGGCGCCGGCTTCCCGCTCACGCTCGACAACGAGCTCGGGCTCGCCCCCGGCGACGCGGTCGAGCTGGCGGTGCAGGGAGGCCTCGAGTGCACCCTCGACGACGGCAGCGCGGTGGAGAAGGCCGCGTGGCACACGCTCGGTACCGCCATCGTCAGCGCCGACGGCGAGCGCATCGTCACCAGCGGCGCGACCTCGGTGCCTTGCCTTGGCTGGCTCGGCGTACGCCGCCGCTGAGCTCCGGTCGGTCAGCGCCGCAACAGCTCGTCGGGCTGATACGCATGCCGGCCGGTGGTGGGCAGCTCGAACACCACCTCGCCACGATAGACCTCGCGTCCCTCGTCGGTGACGGCGGTGATGGCCGCGACGTGCGCGCCGGGGCGGATCTTGGCCTTGGCCAGCGAACGGTACAAGAGCGCGAACGCCATGTCGGAGACGATGCCCTGCTCAACCTTCTGCTTGCCCATGAGCCAGGCCTTGGCGCCCTTCCACTTGGCGCCCTGCGGCTTGATGGTGATGGTCCATGTCAGCGTGCGACCGTCGAGGGCGTGGGGGCGCAGACCGGCGACACGGAAATGGTAGGCGTTCTCACCGAACCACTGCCCGTCGACGTGGGTGCGCGCCTCGAGCACCGCGACGTCGAGGTGGGGACGCAACCCGACCGCCAGCGCTGGCAACGCGAGCACGCACACGAAGAGCAGTGACACCACACGCATGGATCGAAGCTACGGCAGCGATCCACGCGCGCAAGGCCCTCGCGCGTCGGCCGATCAACCGAGCGGGAGTGAGCCCTCGACGAAGAGCGCGCTCCGCTCGACGAGCGGATGGGTGCACGGTGGGCCGTCGGAGCACCACAAGCGCGGCGCGCCGGTGCCCACCACCACCACGGTGGCGGCGCGCGTGCCGTAGGGCCCGGCGTGCACGCAGTTGGCCTCGGTCTCGCGCGGCCGCACGAAGCCCGGCACGCCGCTGTCGTCGCCGGGCCCGTCGGGGACGTCGTGGCTGCGCAGCACGTCGACGAGGCGGGCATGGAGCGCGTCGCCGCCGAGCAGCGCCACGTCACGCAGGCGCGCGCGCACTGCGGCCGCCTTGGCCGAGGGGGCATCGAAGGCGCGGTTCTCGAGCACGTGCAGGCCCGGCGCCAGCGCGCGCACGCCGGGGGCGTCGCCGCCGGTCATGTCGATGAGGAAGAGCGCCTCGGCGTCGCCCACCAAGAGCCACGCGGGACCATAGTCAGACGGGCGGTGCGCCGTGACGAACGCGTCGACGGCCTCGCGTGCGCTCCGATGACGCGCCAGCGCCAGCGGCAGCTCGCCGCGCGAGCGCAAGCCCGGATCACGGTTGGGCGAGGGACGGTTGGTGAGCCCGGCGCACACGCCGTGCTCGTTGAGCGCGAGCCAGGTGCCGCCAGCGAGCTCGTCCTTGCCACCGACGATGCACGGTCCGGCCGCCTGCAGCAGCGCGCACGACGAGGCCGGTCGCGCCAGCCACTCGTCGCGGTTCGCGGCGATGATCAGGGGCGCGCTCGGGTGGCAGCGCGAGAGCGCGATCAGCAGGCACATGCGTCACGGTGTACGCACGGTCACGCGGCGCGCAAGCACGGGCTGCCGGCCCAGGCGTTACGCTGTGCGCATGATCGCACTCGCGCTCCTGCTCGCGGCGGCCGATCCCGGCGGCGCACCACCTCCCTCCCGCGCCGTCGACGGGGCCGCGGCGCAACCCCCCGCCACCCCGCCGCGCCTGTCGACGCCACTGATGGCGCGCTACCAGGGGCGCATCACCACCTCCGCGTCGACGACGTGGACCGGCTGGCCCAGCAGCCGCCTGGTCGATGGTGACGTGAGCACGAGCTGGTTCTCGGCGGGCGGCGACGCCGCGGCGCTCGGCACCACGCCCTGGGTCGAGCTGCGCTTCCCCGAGCCGGTCACCGTCACGCGGGTGACCCTGCTCGGCAACCGCGAGCCCGCGTGGCTCAAGGGCTTCTCCATCCACTATGGAAGGCTCGAGCTGCTCGACGACCAGGGCGCCGTGCTCGCGTCCTTCAAGAACGAGGCGAAGAACACGCTCGCCGACATCAGCTTCACGCCCAAGGCCGCGGTGGGGGGCGTGCGCGCCGTGCGCTTCACCTCGCTGATGGACGACGGCGACCGCACGCACTGGCAGGACATCGCGCTCGCCGAGCTGCTGGTGGAGTAGGCGCGCGACGGCGGCCTTGGCCCCGCCGCCCTTGGGCGCGCCTGCATCCCTGGGCACGGCCGCTGGCGGCGGCCCGCGCTCAGCGCTGTCCCTCTTGCGCTCGCCCGGCGTTCCGCGCAACGTTGCGCGTCCTCACCCACCAAGCGGAGGTGTCCATGCGCGCGCTCGTGGTCCTGTTCGCCCTCTCTCTCGGCTTCGCGACCGCGGCCCGCGCCGAGACCGGCGCGGCGCTGCATATCGGCCTCGACGTCATCAAGCCGGCGCTGGGCGTGCCGAACCTCGAGGTCGAGGTGCAGATCGACAAGACCCTCACGGCGCACGTGTTTGGCGAGATCAAGGCCTTCGACGACCCCTTCGAGGTGCTCAAGGATCACCCCGCCGCCTACGCGCGCGCTGGCGTGCGCTACTTCGCGTGGACCTTCCAAGACACCACGCGCGCCACCGGCCTCTTCGGCGGTATCGGCGCTGGCGCCATGATGGCCACGCTGGACGAGCGCCCGAGCGCCGTCGTCAACGGCGAGGTGGGCTACAAGCTCGTGCTCTTCGACATGGTCCAGCTCGCGCCGCGCGTGTACGCGAACGTCCCGCTCGACGGCCAGGAGCCGACGCCCGGCTTCGAGCTGATGCTCGGCGTGGTGTTCTGAGGATCTGAGGTCGGTCGGCGCTACTGACCTGGCGCCGAGGCTGGCTGCTCGATCGGCAGGATGATCGGCTTGAGCTTCGGGGTGGGCGCCTTCTTCGGGTGCCGCGGCTCCTCTGCCGGGAGCGCCGGAGAGCTTGCCGGCGACGGCACCGGGTCCGGCGCGGGTTGCTGCACCGGCGGCGGCGCCGCCACGGGTTGTTTCGGCGCCTCGATCGCGACGGGGTGCTCGTGGTCGGTGCTGGGGCCGCCAGAGCGTGCCAGCCAGTACACTGCCGCGCAGCCGACGACGAAGGCCACCAGCATGGTGAGCGCAGCGGCGCGCCAGCGCTCTGCCGGCCTGCGCATCGTCTGCTCGAGCGAGGTGAAGCCGGCGGTCATCGTGGCCTCGTGCGGCTGCAGGTCCGCGGGCCCGGTCACGGAGCGGGTGTGTGGCGTGGCCTCGCTGGTGATGGGGCGGAAGCGGTTGTGCAGGCTGCTCACGGGGTCGACGTCGCGCACGGGACCGTCGGCCTCCTTGGCGATGGCGTCGAGCTCGGTCAGGATCTGCTCGGCGCTTGCCGGGCGTTGCTCGGGCGTCTTGGCGAGCAGCGCCGCGAGCAGCGCCTCGAGGCGCAGCGGCAAGCGCAGGGTGGGGCGCACGTGCGTCGGCAGCGGCACCTCGGCGGTGACGTGCAGCATCGCCAGCGCGAAGGGCGTCTCGGCGCTGAAGGGCTTCTCGCCCGTCAGCATCTCGAACCACGTGGCGCCGAGGCCGTAGTAGTCGGAGCGCGGATCGTTCGATGGGCCCTTGAGCACAACCTCGGGGGCCACGAAGCCCGGCGTGCCCGGCACCACGCCGGTGGCGGTCATGGTCTGCCCCGCCGGCAAGCGCGTGTGGCGCGCCACGCCGAAGTCGAGCAGCTTGACGGCTGGCGTGGTGCTGCCGGGGCTATCGGCGAGGAAGATGTTCTCGGGCTTGAGGTCGCGGTGGATGAGGCCCGCCTGGTGCGCGGCCCGCAGCGCGCACACGACGTCACGCACGATGGGGACGCTCTCGCGCCAGGGGATGGCGCCCCGCGACTGCAGGCGGCTCTTGAGCGTGCGCCCCTCGAGCAGCTCCATGGCGATGAAGCGCAAGTCGCCGGTCTCGCCGGTATCGTAGAAGCGTACGACGTGGGGGTCGTCGAGCAGGCGCAGCGCCTCGGCCTCGCGCGAGAAGCGCGCGCGCGCCTCGGCGTCGTCGGAGAGCTCGCGCTTGACCACCTTGATGGCGGCGGTGGGCCCGCCTTGGAGGTCGTGGGCTACGTAGACGGCGCCCATACCGCCCGCGCCCAAGCGACAGCGCAGCGACCAGCGCTCGCCGAGCGTCTTGCCTACCAGGTCATCGCTCTCTGCCATGGGGTGCGCGCGCGGCTCCGCGGGTAGCATAGCGCCTCGCGCGGCGTCGTGAGCGTGCGATCGCGCTCACTGTCCGGCGCGCGTCACGGTCCAGCGCAGCGTCGCGCTGTAGGGCGACGTCGAGTAGCTGTCGGCCACGAGGTAGAAGGTCTGGTCGGCGCCCGCGTGAGTGTAGCGGATGGACTCCGCGAACCCCCCGCCGCTGTCGTCGAGCCCGGCGACGCACGTGGCGGTACCGACGAGGCACCCGGTGAGCAGATACACGCTCACATCGGCGTCGCCATCGGGCTCGAGCTCGGCGTCGAGCACATCGCCGTCACCGAGGGTGATGGCGCCCACCGCCTCGTCGCCGTCGGCGCTGTACCCCGTGCAGTCGCCGAAATCCTCGGGGGTCAGGCGCGCCGACAACGAGGCGCTGTCGATGGGCCAAGTGCCGTCGTCGGACAGCGGCGTGGCCTCATCGCAGGGCACGCTCAACGCACGGTGGTCGACGGTGAAGCGGGCCCATTCGCCGTTGGTGGTGGCCGTGAACAGCGCCACCGCGATGTATGGCGCCGTGCCTGCTGGCACCACGCCAAAGGCGTCGTTCGGGATTGGAGCGCCGACGGCAGCTCCGAGCGGCGCGTCGGGCGCGCCCAGGGCGTAGAGTTGGGCCGCCACGTCGTAGGCGTCGTCGATGCGGACGAGCGTGTCGAGCCCGTCTTGTGCCTCGACCACGGTGACGTCGACGTCCTGGTCGCTGGTGAGGCAACGATCGATGGTGCCCGATGGTGGGAGCTGCACGCGCCGCGCCGGGTGGTGGCCGTCGTCGAGCACGGCGACCAGCGAGTCGACGTCCTCGGGCGCGCAGCTGTCGGATTCCTGCCAGAGCTCCCACCGACGCTCGAAGGGGTCGTTGGCGCTCACGGCGAGCTTGACCAAGAAGATCCCTGTCCCGGTCTCTCCGTCACCGAAGGGCAGGCCCTCGGGGAAGCTGTACACCGGCGCGCCCGCGGCCAGTGAGGCCGCCTCATCGACGATGGCCGGCGCGATGGTCGAGTCGTTCCGGGAGGCGTTCTCCATCCACAAGTCCGAGCTCGACGACCACCGCTCGACGATCAGGTAGTCCTCGTCGCCAGCGCACAGGGTGCCTGCCGCGACTTCCGGTGCGGCGGTGACCGGGTAGTCGTCCCAGGACAGGGGAAGGAGGTGGCGAGCCCCAACCGGGCTGTCGTCGTCGGGATCCTCGTCACCGAGGGTGCAGGACGCGGGCGCGCCGAGCTGAAGGCTGAGCGTGAACGCGCTGCCATGCCGCACGGAGTCAGGTTCCACCGGCGGAAGATGGGCCTCGACCACGAGGACGTAGTCGCCCGCCGGCAGGTTCGGCGCCGAGAGCCAGGTCTTCGGTGGGTCGTTCGAGGCGCGCGCCAGGGCACAACCGAGGCTGGGCTGGTCGCTGCACCCGGAGTTCCACAGCACCAGGGCGGCGCGCTCGAGGCTCGTCGCGGCGCGCAGCGACGCGGGTTGGGTGAGCGAAAACGAGAACAGGCGCTCTGGGCCCAGCGAGTCGTAGCTCGAGCCGCAAGCTGGGTCGTGGAAGCGATCGCGCTCCCCGACGGTGGTCTCCTCCACGGCCAGCGGGGCGTCGCTCCCGAAGGCCCTCCGCGTATCGAGCGGCACCAAGGGCCCGCAGGGGTTCGACTGCGGCGGGGGCAAGCGCGCGCCGTGGGGGATCACCTCGAAAACCCATGCTTGCGTGAGCGGCCCACCGTCGTCGCCGCTGCCCAGGACCAGCACGCGACCGTCGGCAAGCGTGACCGCCCGGGCCGTGGCGAGCCCCGCGCTCAGGCTCGGCAGACGGGTTACCGTGCCTGCCTCGCCGTCGACGAGCTCCGCGCTCATCAGCGCATCGCCACCGACCCCGCGGCCACCCACCATGAGCACACGCCCGTCGGGCAGCGTCGCTTGACCGTGATCGGCGCGCGCGTGGTGGAGCGGCGCCAGGCTCGTTCTTGACTGCAGCGAGGCATTGACCAGCTCGATCTCCGCCGTGGGTGCGCCGTCCACGAGCCCGCCGACGACCAGCACACCGGCGTTGATGGCACTCAGGGCCGGTCTATCGCGCGGCGTCACCGAGATCGTGCGCCAGTGCTTGGTCGTGATCTCGAGATCGGCGAGCAGGTCGCCACCGTGGACCGCGACGTGCTCACCGCCGCGCACGAGGCCCGCGACAATCGGCTGCCCGCGCGACGCGAGGTCCATGGGGCGCGCGCCAGTGGTGACGCTGTCGCCGCTGAGGCGAGTGGGTCCCATGCACGGGCCATCGGGGCAGAGGCAGATGCCGGGACTCGAGGGTGCGTCTGGGTCGACCACGCAGATGCCCGCGCGGTTCGGGCAGACGCCGTGGTAACAGCGCTGGGGCTCGCGCTGCAGGCGCAAGAGATGGTCGGAGTCGTCCGAGAGGATCGCCACCGCGCCAGACGGCAGACCAGCAGACAGGTGTGCGGCCGTGGATACGAGCCCACTCGGCCCGCCGCCGAAGGGTTCGATGTCGAGCGGCAGCACTGCGTCCTCGCCACCCTGGTCAACGACGAGCTGCGGCAAGGCTCCGCCGTCGAGCAGCACCAGGTGCTCCCCGGCGACGAGCGCCCCGTGCGGTGGCGTGCGCGCGGCGCTCACCAAGAAGGTCCAAGCCTCAGCGACCGGCTCGAACAGCTCGGCGCCCGCTATCGGTATTCCCTGCTCGTCCGCTCCGCCGCTCAGCACGGCTCGCCCGTCGGGCAGCGCAGTCAGCTGCGCGAACGCGCGCTCCTCGTGCGGTGGGTCGATCGCGCGAAAGCCCGCGCAGGTGGCCTCGTCGAAGGGCAGGTAGCCCTCGGGGCAGTCGATGGGCTCCACGATCACGCGCACCGACTCGGTCACGGTGCCGAGCGCTCCCACCACGAGCGCCCAGGACCCCGGGCCCACGCGCTCCAGCAAGAGCTCGCCTCCGGCCGCGCAGGCGTCGGAAAGCTCGGTGTCGCAGGCAGCGTCTTCCAGGGGGCGCAGCGAGAGCGTGGCCGCGGCGAGCTCGGTGCGGATCCGCACCGGGAACGGGGACGAGCGCTCGGGGATCGTGAAGGTGAGCACCACGTCGGGGGTGGGGGCACCGGCGCAGCTCGTCGCGTAGTTGGCGGACGCTCCCTCGAGGCTGAGCTCGTGCACCAGCGGCGCGGAGCTGCGGTCGAAGCCTGCGCCACCAATGGGCAGCGCGTTCTCGCAGCTCTCGCCGAGGTCGCCTTGCTGGCGCGGCGGCACGCACACGCCGCCCACGCAGCGCGCGCTATCGCCGCTGCAGTCCTCGCCGGAACCGCAGGGCTTGCCGAAGTCGGTGACTTCCCGATCACAGCCGGTGACGAGTAGCGCCACCGCCAGAGCTGTCGCGCGGGCGCTCATGGCGATGCCTCCATGGCGGGCTGATCGATGGGCGCCGCGTCTTCGGTGGTGTGGGTGAGCGCGAGCCATGCACCGCTGGCCGCGGCCGCGACCCCGACGACGCCCACCACGCCCCCGGCCGCCACCGACAGGACGCCGTAGCGGTTCCAGTCGTTCTCGTGCTCCTCGAGCTCTGCGCGCGCGCCCTCGACGCCGCTCAGGGCGCGCTCGGGCTCGCTGGCGTAGGAATCACGCAGGCCTTCGAGCTTGGCGATCGCTTGATCGCGTCCCACGAGCGGCCCCAGGCCGATGGCGAGCAGCACGCCGCCGCCCGCCAACGCGGCCGCGCCACCACCGGCCAGCGTGAGCCCCAGCGCGGGCGCTGGGCGCCGCGTGGGCACGCAGCTCCCTTCGCAGCCGTCGCCGTCGATGGCGTTGCCGTCGTCGCAGCGCTCTCCGGCCGTCTTCACGCCGTTGCCGCAGCGCGTGACCAGACACCCGCGGTCGCAACCATCGCCGTCGACGGTGTTGCCGTCGTCGCACTGCTCGGCGCCTGCGCGCACGCCGTTGCCGCAGCTGCTCGGCACGCAGGTGGCGTCGCAGCCATCGCCGTTGATGGTGTTGCCGTCGTCGCACTGCTCGGTGCCGGCGCGCACGCCGTTGCCGCAGGCGCTCACCACGCACCCCTGATCGCAGCCGTCACCGTCGACGGCGTTGCCGTCGTCACACAGCTCGGTGCCGGCGCGCACGCCGTTGCCGCAGGCGCTCGGCACGCAGGTGGAATCGCAGCCATCGCCGTCGACGGCGTTGCCGTCGTCGCAGCGCTCGCCCTCCTGCAGCACCCAGTCGCCGCAGCGTGGCGCCGCTGCCGGGCAGGCGGTGCCGGGGCCGGCGCGCTGCGTCTCGCGGAACACCGCGGCCACGCGCTGCTTGACGGTGGCGCGGTGCTCGAAGCTGGCGATGCCCGGGCTGCTTTGGACGCGTCGGTAGAGGTCGGCGGCGGCCACCCGATCGCCGGCCGCGTAGGCCACCTCGGCGGCGTTGAAGAGCGCGCGTATGCTGCCCGAGCGGCGGTGGATCTCGAGGTAGAGGGGCAGGGCCTCGCACCAGCGCCCCGCGTCGGTGGCCTGGACCGCGTCGCCCACCAGGCCGGCGGGCACCGGCGCGTTGGCCGCGGGTGTCGTCAGCAGCACCAGGGTGAGGGCAGAGCCAAGCACGCGACCTCCGCGCGTCGTCGAAGCTGGGCGCGCGCGCCGAGTGTCGCATGCGCGTGCGGGCAGCGGCAACGAGCCGCGGTCTCGTCGTCACGCTTGCGGGAACGGCGCGCCCGTGGCCAAATGCCGGCGATGAAGCCCGTCGACGATCCGCTCACGACCTTCGCGCAGTGGCTCACAGACGCCGAGGCCAAGGAGCCAAACGATGCCAACGCCGTCGCCGTGGCCACCGCCAGCCGCGACGGCGCGCCCTCGGTGCGCATGTGCCTGCTCAAGGGCGCCGACGAGCGCGGCTTCGTCTTCTACACCAACCTCGGCAGCAGGAAGGCGCAGGAGCTCGACGAGAACCCGCGCGCCGCGCTCTTGTTTCACTGGAAGAGCCTCAAGCGTCAGGTGCGCGTGGAGGGCGCCGTCGAGCGCGTGAGCGACGCCGAGGCCGACGCGTACTTCGCCACGCGCGCGCGTGTCAGCCAGATCGGCGCCTGGGCCTCCAAGCAGTCGCAGCCGCTAGCTGGTCGCGGGGAGCTCGAGGGACGCGTGGCCGCGGCCACCGCGCGCTTCGGCCTCGGCTCCGTGCCGCGTCCGCCCTTCTGGTCGGGCTATCGCGTGCTGCCGCAGAGCATCGAGCTGTGGGAGGACCGACCCTTTCGCTTGCACATGCGCTGGCGCTACCAAAAGACCGCCGCAGGCTGGCAGGTCCAGGAGCTGTACCCGTGAGCGCCGCGCGTGCGCTGTGCTGTGTCGTGGTGGTCGCGCTCCTGGCGGCGCTGGCCAATTGCCACCTGCTGGGCGCGCCACTGCCCTGCATCGTCGACGTCGATTGTCCCCAGGGCCAGCGCTGCGCCGAGGGCTCCTGCGCCTCCACGCCGATCGGCGAGGGCGAGGGCGAAGGCGAGGGTGAGGGCGAGGGTGAGGGTGAGGGCGAGGGTGAGGGTGAGGGCGAGGGTGAGGGTGAGGGCGAGGGTGAGGGCGAAGGCGAAGGTGAGGGCGAGGGCGAGGGGGATCCTTGCGCCATGGTCGCGCCGAGCTGCGGCGGCCCCGGCATCATTCGTGAGGACTTCAGCACCCAGAGCGCGCTCGACACCGAGGTGTGGCGCATCAACCCCGAAGAGAGCGACGGCACGGTGGATGTTGCCGGCGGCGGCCTGCAGCTCAGCGGCACCAACATCGCGGTGGTGTCGCGCGCAGCGGTGGTGTTCGGCGACGGCGCCGTGGTCGAGGCGCGCCTGCTCGATGCCACCACGGCCCTGGATGCCAACCTCATGTTCGGGCTGCGCTCCTATGACGGCATCGACGGTAGCGGCGACGAGGTGATGGTGCAGAAGGGGAGCGGCACCAACATCCGCGCGCTCGCGAGCTTCCGCGACACCGGTACGCAGGGCGGCACGATCATGCCCTTCGACGGTGTGACCATGCGCCGCTGGCGCTTGGCGCGCGAGGGCGACAGCGTGGTGGTGAGCGGCCGGTCTGACGGCGGCGTGGTGACCGAGCTTGGCACCTTCACCCTGCCGTCGGCGCTCGGCGTCGCGCACCTGTTCGTGCGCGCCGAGGGAGCCGACCCCGCGCCCGTCTTGGTGGTGGAGAGCATCAACCTCGCCGTGCCCGCAGCGCAGCCCTGCTCCATCGCCGACCTCGCAGACACCATGTGCGACGGCGCCCCGGCGCCCTTGTGGGAGGCCTACCGCGCCTCGGGCGGCGGTGCGGGCGCCTGTCAGATCACCGAGGGCGTCGGCCGCGGCGCCACGTTCCGCAACATCGGCGGCGTCGACGACGTGAGCTGCATGTACTTCTCCACGTTGCCGTGGCTCCTCGAGAGCACCTGGTCGGTGCCCATCGATCTCACCGATGCCAGGGCCGACAGCTCCTCGCTGGTGGGCGGTATCGGCGTCGGCATCGCCGCCATCGACGGCGTCAGCGGCGCCATCTACGGAGCGTGGATCAGCGACGACACGCTCTACTGCGGCCTCGAGTCCGGTCGCTTCGGCGAGCCGCTGGATGGTCCCACGCACGCGAGTGAGCAGGTGAATGGGCTCGCGCTGGTCGAGCGCATCGAGCTCTCGATCCTGAGCGACCACCTGCGCTGCTCGCTCCTCGACGGCAATGACCAATTCCGCGCCGATCTCGACTCACCCATCCTCGCTGACGTGGGCAGCGAGCCCATGGTGCTGCAGCTCGGCAGCTTCGGCTTCAACAGCACCAGCGAGAACGCGGTGAGCTTCGGGCCCTTGTAGCTACACGAGGCGGGCGCGCCCTCGACGGCAGCGCGCGAGCAGCCCCGCCGCCATTGCGACCATGCCAGCGGTCGCCGCGCCCCAGCCGTCGCTCGCGTCAGCACGCGCGCTCGCGCACCCGCACGACGAGCGCGGCGGCGGCGCCTCGCCTTCGCCCTCGCCCTCGCCCTCGCCTTCGCCAGGCTCGCCCTCTCCCTCTCCCTCGCCCTCTCCCTCTCCCTCTCCCTCTCCCTCGCCCTCGCCCTCGCCTTCGCCTTCGTTGCCTTCACCGTCAACGAGCAAGAGGCGCCCGAAGTCGCTCGGGCGCGTGAAGCGCCCGATGCCGCCGGCCCACTCGAGCCAGCCCTCGCGACCGCTCCCATCGGCCTCGTTGACCAGGAGCGACATCGACGCCGACATGCCGGGGCTGAGCGTGCCGGCGCCGGGGAACAGCAGCGCGCTCGGCACCGTCAGCTCGTAGCGCGTCTGGTTGCCGCTGCGCGCCGCCACGGCGACGACGCCAGCGGCGGCGCCGTGGAACACCGTGAGCTCGGTGCTGCCGCCGATGAGCGCGACGCCGAGCTCGATGTCGTCGGCGTCGTAGGCATCGCCACCGCTGCCGTCGGGATCGAAGGCGAGCTGCACGCTGTCGCCCTGCCACAGGTCCGCGGCGGGATGCGTGTTGTCGTGCACGTCGTCGGTGACCTCGATGAAGAACGCGACGGCGTCGCCCGCGGGCACCAGCACCGCATGCACCTCGGCCGACAGGTCCGCGTCGTCGGGCACGGAGCTCGGCACGTCGGGCGTCACGAAGGTCGCCGAGGGCAGCACGGCGGCGAAGGCGCCCTGGTACTCGCCACCGTCGGCGTCGACGGTCACGGCGGGGCCGGGCGGCGCCCGCAGCGTGGGGATGGGCGGAGCGTTGCTCTCGTCGTCGTCGGCGGCATCGGCGCAGCCCGGGTCCGCCGGGAAGTCGGCCACCGCGTCACCGTCGTCGTCGAGGCCGTTTTGGCAGGCCGGCAGCGGCACGGGCGGGCCGAACTGCGGGTGCTCGTCGAGGAAGTCGCGGATGGCCTGCACGGCGGGCTTCTCGAAGCAGGGCTCGCCAAAGCCCGCCGGCGACTGCGGGCAGCGCCACAGCCCGTAGCCGCTGATGTCGCTGGTGGTGTCGTCGACCACCTCGTAGATGAAGGTGTTGGTGAGCCAGGGTCGCGCGAGCTGCGCCTCGAGCACCTTGGTGACGTACTCGGCCTGCGCTGCCAGCGAGGGATCTCCCGCTTGATCGGTGTCCGCGCGCGTCCCCGTCTCCGTGATCCACACTTCGCGGCTGGTGGCGCCGCACAGCTCGAGGATGTCGTAGAGGCTGCGGCGCGTGAACGAGAAGCGCTGGTCGTCGAGCGCGTTGTCGTAGCTGTCGCCGTCCCAGATGGAGCCGTCGAAGCCGTGGTAGTTGTGATGCGCGATGATGTCGATGGCCGCGAGCGCCGGCGCGTTGCACAGCACGGTCTCGAGCTCGTTGTCGGCCTCGCCCACGTGCGCGAAGTCGGGGCCGAGCACGGTGCAATCGGGACAGGCGGCGCGCACGGCGGCGGCACCGGGGACCAGGATGTCGTCGCGATACGCGACCGTGGTGCCGGTCCAAAACCCGTCGAGGTTGGCCTCGTTCCACATGCCGAAGTGCGTGACGTGCGCGGTGCCGTCGGCGCCACAGTCGACGCCGTCGGCGTAGTGGCGCACCACGGCGAACACCATGGCGTCGAACTTGTCGGCGACGGGGGGCGTAGGCCCGCAGCTCGGCGCCCCTGGATCCGTGGAGGCCCAGCAGGGCGAGTAGCCGAGGCTCATGTACACGTTCAGGTCGTGGGCGTGCGCGCGGCACACCACCAGGTCCATGAGCGCGAACGAGTACTCGCTCTCGCTGAAGTCCACCGAGGGCGTGCGCGCGCCCGCCGGCACGTCGAGCACGTCGGTGGGCTCGAACAGGTCCCAGTTGCCGTCGACGCGGATCCACTGCAGGCCGGCCTCGGCCGCCTTGTCGACGAGGTGGAGCGAGTCGTGCGGGAGGTGGACGTTGACGCCGATGGCGTTGTCGCCGAACGCGGCGTGGCCGGCGCTGGCGCCGAGCGCGGCCACGACGAGGGTGGTGAGCATGAAGCGGAGCATGCCCCCGCAATGCCAAGCGCGGCGTGAAGCGGCAATGGCACACCGCGGAGATCCCGTGCGTTGATCGAGCCGGGCGCAGGGATCGTGGCAAGGCCATGCGCGGCGACCATCACGGCAACCGATCTCCGCTGCAGGCGCGCCGCGCTCGGTCCATCGACCGACGAGCGCGACCTTGCGCGAAGCCGAGCGACCGATAGCGTCGTTATGGGCCGAGCGTAGCGTCACGTCCGTCGAGGTGAGCCATGCGCGCGCCGTTGCTCGTCGTCGTCACCATTGCTGCCGCCCTGGTGGGCACCAGCGGCCTCGCCGCTTGTAGCCACGAGATCGAGCCCCTGTTCGGCGATGAGCTCGCGCCGCCGGGCGAGGACCCACCGCACACCCACGATCCCGACCCCGACGACCCGAGCGACCCGCCCGACGACCCGAGCGACCCACCCGATGACCCGAGCGACCCGCCCGACGACCCGAGCGACCCACCCGATGACCCGAGCGACCCGCCCGACGACCCGAGCGACCCGCCCGACGACCCGAGCGACCCGCCGGACGACCCGAGCGACCCGCCCGACGACCCGAGCGACCCGGGCGACCCCGGCGAGCTGCCGCCCGACCTCGAGTGCCTCGACCACCAGGCGCTCAACTCGCGCAACATGTCGGGCTCGGCCCTGCGCGACATCGTGCGCCACCTGCCCAACGACCAGGTCGACTACTACTGCGATCCCGACCTGGTCACCTGCGCCCACGAGGTGAGCCACGGCATCCACGCCTACCTGCGCAATTACGAGAACCCGAACAGCGAACCATCGAACGCGTTCTACCTGCTGCACGATCGCGCGTGCTTCGTGGTGGAGCCTGGCATCTGGAAGCACGAGGTGGTGCCCTACGTGCCGAGCGCGCTGCGCGAGTTCCGCTTCAGCACCTACGTGAGTGGCCAGAGCGCCTGGGACGACACGCCGCTCTACCTGTGGGACGAATGGAACGCCTACGTCAACGGCGGCGAGGCGGCCATCTCGCTCTACGACGAAGGTCTGTGGAACGAGGGCTGGCGCGATCAGTCGGGCGTCATCGAATTCGTCGCCTACGGGCTCGCCGTGGGCCTGGCCGTCGAGGAGCTCGATCCCAGCTACTTCGCGAGCGACGCGCAGTTCACGGCCATGCTCGCCTACTTCACGCGCCGCTCCCTCGACCTGCATCGGCGCTTCGCCGACATCGACGACTTCCAGTTCTCCACCTCGGACGAGCTCTATCAGACGCTGCGCACCAGCAGCGCCGCGGCGCCGCTGCGAGAGTTCCTGATCCGCACCTGGGGTCAGCAGTTCCACGATGAGGCGCTCGACCTGTAGGCGTCCGCCCCACCCACCTGCGCGTCGCGTCGCGCGTGGCGCTGTGCCGTAACGTCCGCATCGCACCGCGGAGTTGGCGGCGGCGCCCGTCGGGGTCAAGATTCATCGGTGATCGCCGATGGATCCGATCGGCCAGAGGGCTCCATGCTTGGTGCGCAGGTCAACGCCAGCGGCGGTGAACGGCTCGGTGCTCGGGCCGAGGGCCGCGTTGCGTGCGCCGGCGCCGCGCGGCCGGGGCCGAGAGCGCCGTGAGCGACGACGCGACGCCGCCGTCGGGGCTCCACCCTACCTTGGCGCGCCAGCTGCGCCGCTTCGGCGTCGATGAGCATGACGTTCGCCTGTGCACGCTCTTCGAGCGCATCAGCAGCACCTATCACGAGGCCGACAAGGAGCGGTACCTCACCGAGCGCTCCCTCGAGGTGGTGTCGAAGGAGATGCAAGAGCTCTACGAGAACCTGCGCCAGCGCACCGACGCCATTCACGCGGCGACCATGGAGGCCTCCACGGCCGGCGTGCTGGTGGTCGACGACGGCCGGCACATCCTCAGCCACAACCGCGCCTTCGTTGACCTCTGGCACCTCGACGACGCGGCGCTCGAGGGCAAGGACGATCGCGTCGCGCTGGCGGCGGCTCTGCCGCTGGTCGCAGATCGCGACGCGTTCGTGGCGCGCGTCAACGACCTCTATGCCAACGTCGGCGCCACGGCGCGCGATGAGATCCCGCTCTGTGACGGGCGCGTGCTCGATCGGCAAACTGCCCCGGTGACCGACGCGAGCGGGCGCGTGCTCGGCCGCGTGTGGTTCTTTCAAGACGTGACCGCAGCCAAGCTGCAAGAAGCACAGCTGCGCGAGGCCTTGGGAGCCGCCGAGCGCGCGTCGCAGACCAAGTCGGCGTTCTTGGCCAACATGAGCCACGAGCTGCGCACGCCGCTCAACTCCATCCTCGGCTTCGCGCGCCTCTTGGAGGCCGCCGAGCTCGACGCCGATCAGCGGCAAGATCTCGGGCTCATCCTGAGCGCCGGCGAGCACATGCTCACCTTGGTCAACGACCTGCTCGACCTGCGCACCTCCGAGGCGGGCGGCCTGCGCCTGACCTCGACGCCGGTGGAGCTGCACGGCGCCATCATCGAGGCGGTGGCGTTGGTGCGCCCGCTCATCGACGATCGCAAGCACGGGCTCGAGGTCGAGGTCGCAGACGGCGCGGCCGCGGTGCTCGCCGACCGGCGCGCGCTGGTGCAGGTGCTGGTGAACCTGTTGTCGAACGCGGCCAAATTCACCCCCACAGGCGGCAGCATCACGGTGATGGGCCGCCGCCTGGGCGCGCGCGTCGAGGTGACCGTGCGCGACAACGGCATCGGCATCGCGCCCGAGGCGCGCAGCGTGTTGTTCACGTATTACGCGCAGCTCGACGGCAAGGCCGAGCACGGCATGAAGGGCTCGGGCATCGGCCTGGCGCTGACGCGCGAGCTGGTGGCCAAGCTCGGCGGCGAGATCGGCGTCGATAGCGCGCCCGGCGAAGGCAGCACCTTCCGCTTCACGCTGGAGCCCGCCCCGTGAGCGCGCCCCCGACCATCCTCATCGTCGATGACGAGGCACCCAACCGCCGCTTGCTCGAGAGCATCCTCAAGCGCGAGGGCTTCACCACCTGCAGCGCGGAGAACGGTCGCGCCTGCATCGAGCGCGTGCAGCACGGCGACGTCGACCTGGTGCTGCTCGATCTGATGATGCCCGTGCTCGGTGGTGTGGAGGCGTGTCGCGCCATCCGCGAAGATCTGCACCAGCCTTTCCTCCCCGTGGTGCTGGTCACCGCGCTCAACGATCGCAACGCGCGGGTGCGCGGCAAAGAGGCTGGCGCCGACGACTTCATCGCCAAGCCGGTGTACGCCGAGGAGCTGTTGGCGCGCGTGCGCGTGCTCTTGCGCGCGCAGCAGTTCCGCCGCGAGGCCGACGAACGGCGCGCCGCCCTCGAGGTGGCGCGTCGCCGGCTCACGGGCCTGTTGGTGCACGACCTGAAGAACCCGCTCGGCGTCGTGCGTTTGAACCTGCAACACATCGAGCGCGAGCTCGAGGATGACCCGCGCGAGCTGCGCGCCGCCGCACGTGACGCGCTGACGGCCTGCGAGCAGATCCAGCACATGCTGCTCGACATGCTCGACGTGGGCATGGCCGAAGACGGCCGCCTGCCCTTCACGCCCACACCCGGCGACCTCGGCGCCGTGGTCAAAAGCACCGCGCACGGGCATCGCCCGGTGGTGGAGGCGCGCGGCGCCCGCTTGCAGCTCGACGTGCCCGACGGGCTGCCACGCGTGTCCTACGACGCCTCGCTGGTAGTGCGCGTGTTGCAGAACCTGCTCGGCAACGCGTCGCGCTACGTGGGCCCGCTCGGCGTGGTCGAGGTGAGCGCCCGCGCCGAGGGCGATAGCGTCGTCGTCAGCGTGGGCAACGACGGCCCGCGCATTGCGCCCGAGGTGCAGGCGCGGCTGTTCGACAAATTCGGGCAGGTGAACGACGGGCAGAAGCACGGCAACCGCGGCCTCGGCCTGTATTTTTGTCGTCTTGTGGCCGAGCGCCACGGCGGCAGCATGGCCGTGCGCGACCGCGAGGGCGGCGGCGCATTGTTCGAGCTGGCGCTGCCGATCCTCAGGAACGACGAGGTCACCGCGTCGTCGTCGCCAGATCCGCAGGAGCCGCCGACCTCGTCGCGGTGAGGGCGCGCTGCTGCAACGCCGGGTCGCTGTGCCGGTGGATCACGACGCACCCCTCGAGGTTTCGGCGCGCCGGCGCGCCAGCAGCACGAGCCAGGGGGGCGCGAAGGCCAGCGCCCAGGCGACCAGCAGAAGGTCGTCGCGCGCGAACAGCGCCAGCAAGGCGAAGAAGAAGCCCGCCGCCGGCGCCCGCAGCCACACGTCGCGCACCAGCACGGGGGGCGGGCGTCGCCAGAGCAGCACGGCGGCGGCACACGAGCCGAGCGCGGCGAGCGCGATCCACGGCAGCTCGCCCTCGCCGGGCGGCAGCCAGCGCAAGGCGCCCCACCATGCGGCAAGGAGGCACAGGTGCGTCACCGCGGGCGCGACCACCAGCGCCCACAGCGGCCGGCGCTCGATGACCAGCGCCACCCCAAGCGCAAAGCAGCCCCAGCCGAGCACGCCGACCACGGGCACCGAGAAGGGCCCGGCGTGAAACCAGGTCCACAGGCCGATGCGCGTGGAGATGGGCTCGATGAGGCTCGCGTCGACGGTGACCAGGGCGGCGGCCACCAGCGCGCGCCGCGGCGTGCGCACGGCGCGCGTCAGATCGAGGGCCGATTGCACCACGATGGGCCAGATGCACACCACTGCCAGCGGCACGTCGAGCAGGCGGAGCTGCCACAGCTTCGCGTAGCCGTAGAAGCCGTACAGGCGGATGCAGCTCTCCTCGCCCATCCACGACGCTGCGGCCACGACGAGCAAGCGCAGGACGAGGCCACGGCGGTCGCGCTCGGCCACCAGCCGCAGCGCGAGCCACAGCGCCGCGATGGCGAAGCATGCAGGCTCGATGGCGGCCACGAGCGCTCGATACTGCGAAACGCCCGCCGGCTGAACGCGGCCAGATCCGTCCCCGGGCTTGCCCCCGGCGATAGGGCGGGCTACCTCGCGGCGTCACCGTCCTTCCCCGAGGGATCCCATGGCCCGCGTCACCGTCGAAGACTGCCTCGTCGAGCTCGACAATCGCTTCGCGCTCGTGCTCCTGGCCACTGGCCGCGCACGCCAGTTGATGAAGGGCAGCCGCGCCCTCGTCGACAACCAGAAGAACAAGGAGCCCGTGGTGTCGCTGCGCGAGATCGCGGCCGGCATGGTCAAGTTCGATCGCCCGGTGAAGGCCGTGCTGGCCAAGCGGCTCTCGGAGCTGCAGGCCGAGTACGAGGCCGCGCACGGCATGCCGCTCTGAGCTGTGCGCTCGCGCTCTCGCGCGAGCGCCGCGGCCTCGCTTTGGCTCGGCCGCGAACAGCCCGCGCCTCCGGCGCGACGGGTGCCGGCCCGGACCTGGGCCTGCAGCGGCTCGGTAGCTCGTGGCGTGCCGTTGGGCCAGGATCCGGCATCGCCCTTCTGCTGGGGTTCGTGCGTTTGCTTTGATTGCACGCCGCCGTTCGTGGCTGGCTTGCTGGTCGCTGCGCGGGCGTCGCCCGCTCCGCTCCCCTCGATCCGGCGCTAGCCCATGCACCCCCGATCCCTCCTCGCCGGCACCGAGATCCGCCCCAAGCGCTCCTTTGGGCAGAACTTCCTCGTCGACGACACGCACCGTGAGGCCATCGCGCGGCTGTGCCTGCAGCTGGCGCGATGAATTTGTGAACCAGTGACGAAAAGGTCTCTGGATTCACGTGCGATGCCGGACCTGGGCCTGCAGCGGCGCGTCGGCTTGCGGCGTGCGGCTGGGCCAGGTCCGGCATCGCCCTTCCGCTGGGGTTCGAGGCGGCGGCTGGCTTGGGCGCCGTGGATCGCTGCCGCTTGCTCGTCGCCACACCAACTCCAGCCCGTCGGCGGAGGATCTCCATCGCGTAGGGTAGTGGCGATCGGTAGACTGAGAGAACGGCCTGTCCCCGAGCCTGGATGCGGTGTTGGTTCCTCCCCTGCGCGGCGGTAGCGGTGCTCGCACTGTGCTCGTGCGACCGCGACTGGCTGACGGGGGTCGATGATGGGGATGCCGGGTCCGCTCCCAGCGACGCGGCGGCGGATGCCGGCGAAGCTCCGCAAGATGCTGGAACGCTCGACGCGGGGGATCCCGTCGACGGGGGGGCTGACGCAGGACCGGAGATCTGCGAGTGGGGGGAGAACCCTCCCGTTCCCTTTGCGTGCGAGGGCGACGAGGACTGGTGCGACCCGCCAGGCGACACAGCCGTTCCCGAACGGGACCTGCTGGCCATCTGGTCGCGCGTTGAGGGCAACGACATCGTTTTCCAGGTGCGCTACGCGGCAGCTCCCTATCGCAACTACCCGAGGCAAGGATTCTTTCTTGTCTTTCAGGGGGCGCAGGGCGCGCTCGCCGCGGGCTTCCCCGACGATCCGTCGTACCTCTGTGAGTCAAGAGATCCGCCGACGAACTGCGTCACCGCAAACATCGACGTTTCGATCAGCTGGTACCGGGGGCACCCCGACCCGAGCCTGGGCGCCTATCCGCCGAGGACGTATGGAACGAACCCAGACCTCATTGAGCTCGATCGCTGCACCGCGAGGCTCGGTCGCACGCTGCCATTGCTTGAGCTCAGGCTGCCCTGTGACTTCTTCTGTGCAGCGGACGGGAGGATCCACTACGCCATGCTCCATAACTTTGGCACGGACTTCGACGCGTCGTGGCCGACGGACTCGACCGGTTTGCTCGAGAGCAGGGATGGTCGCTCAAGCGACGAGGATGACCTAGCGTCATTTTGCGACCTCCGCTGCGAATCTGTGCTGCCATAGGGAGACGTTCGGGGTGCGATCCGGTTCCTGTGACACCCAGCCGCCAAGGCGAGATCCGCGGTCCAACGCGTTCTTCCTGTAGATCGCCAGAGCCGAGTCGCGGTAACTCCTCGCGCGCACGGCTGCTGACCACGGGCGGAACCATGATCACACTTGCCCTTGCTCTCATCGCGTCGAACTCTGCCTCCGTTGGGGCCTCAAGCGGGGAGGCGCGCGACGCAAACGAAGCGATGTCGGACGCGGAGCGAGACGGCACCTTCGTTGCCGATCCGTTGGACGGCGAGCGCAAGGCACATCTTGTAAACCGGGAACAAGCGCTTCGCATGTACGTCGACAACAGGGGCAACTGGACGGTGGTGGCACGAGGTAATCCGGCGGCCCGTGCAGTGCTGCGCCTCGCGCTGGAGCTCGATGCTGAGCCGAGCGTCGGGGATGATCAGGTCGCGCTCGATGGGGGCGGCGTCCACCAAACCTGGCTCAACGTCAGGGAAGGCATTGAGCACACGATCGTCATTGACGCCCCCATGGTGGGCATCGCCGACGAGGCGACAATCCGTCTGCGCATGGCGGTCGGCGGAATGACCGCGACCCTTCGCGGCAACGGCGTTCTTCTGGAGGCAGCCGACGGTCCAAGCTTCTCGTACCGCGACCTTCATGTCTTCGATGCACTGGGCCGGGAGCAGACATCATGGCTCGACTTCGACGAGACCAGCGGGGACATCACCATCTGCGCCGACCTCGATACCGACGCATTGTACCCAATCACCATTGATCCGATCACCACCACAAGCTTTCAGAGTATCACCTTCCAGAGCGACGCGCCGAACAACCGTTTCGGTGCGTCGATGGCGGTGGGCGACTTCAATAATGACAACATCGACGATCTCGTCGTAGGGGCGGACAGAAGCAACTTTAACAACCCGGAGGAGGGCACCGCGACGCTCTACGTCGGTAGCACATCAAATCCGCTACTGCCTGGCGGCTGGAGTTTCAACCCCGGCCCGACCAACGCGCGCTGCGGCGCCCAAGTGGCAGCGGGTGATCTCGATCAGCAGAACGGCGACGATCTCGTTGTCCTGTGCCAAGGGCTGAGCACGATGAGCTTCTTCCTCAACAGCGGCACTGGCATTCCGAATACACCGACCTTCTCGATGCCGTTCGGGGGAACTGTCTATGACATCCAGTCCCTGCTGGTCGCTGATCTCGACGGCCAGGGGCGGCCCGAGGTCGTCCTAGGAACCTTAGGCGCTGTGCGCGTCTTCCGCGTCGACGCTGGGAACGCGAGCGCAACGGAAGTCAAGACGATCGCGATCCCCATATCTGACATTCCGCACATCGCGAGGATGCGGCTCACGGCAGGGGATCAGTTCGACGATATCGCGGTTGAGGTGAGTCGGGTGATCTCGTTCCTCGAGGGAGACCAGGCAAACGTCCTGGTTACTTCCACGGCGGCGTCGCTGAATCTCTCGAGTTTCTCAACACTCGCGTTCGCGCCGGTTGACTACGACGGCAATGGCGTGTCGGATTTGATGATCGGTGACCCGTCGTACAACAGCAACCGCGGGCGCGTGCTGGTGAAGGACAACAACGGATCGGGTGTTTTCTCAGACAACGCGCAGTCCCCGAGCCTCGGGGGCGTTGGTGAACGACTTGGGTCCGCGCTGCTGGGCGCGGACCTGAATCGCGATCTACACGACGACCTCGTCATGTGCGGCACCGGAGTGAACGGAGGAACCGGCGGGTGCCGGGTCTTCCCCGGCGCACCGCGGGGCATTCTTCCAGCCGGATTGGACATCGTCTCTCAGGGGACGATCCTTCCGGGGAGCGGAACCGTCGGTCACGGTGATGCTCCCCCGGTTGCAGGGGACTTTCGGGGGGACGGCGGACTTGATCCTGTCGTCCCGTCGATCGCGACGGACAGGATCACGGCCTGGGACGGAGACATCTCCAACCTGAAGAGCACAGCTCAGACCCCTAGTCTTCTGGGGTCCGCGAACAGTAACGAGTTCTTCGGAACCGTGATCGTGATGTACGACGTCAACGGCGATGGGAAAGATGACATGCTGGTTGGGGCTCCTGGTTACGACGCCGGACTCGGCGGAGCCACGGGTGATGGCGCCGTGTTCGCGTTTGCCGGGGACACCACCTTCAGCTCGACACCGAGTTGGACACAAGTCGCGACCGGGGTGGGTGACGGCGGGTTCGGATCCTCCATTGCCGTTGGTCGTTTCTACAACGCATCCGGGCCCGTCGTCGTGGCGGTGGGTGCGCCAAGTGAGACGCCACCGGGAAAGCCGGCGCAAGCAGGGCGGGTGAGGCTATTCAATGCGGCTGCAGGCGGATTTCCTGCGAACAACGGCGCAGCGAATCAGAACCTCGATGGGACAGCTGCTGGCGACAACCTGGGGACGTCGCTGACGAACGCGGGCAACCTGGTGCAGACCTCGTACACCGGGGACTGCCTGGCGGTCGGTGCCCCGCAACCCACAAAGACCCCACCATCCACGGATGGCGGTTTTGTTCGGATCTACCGACCAGCAGGCACCGCGGTGGGGCTCAACAGCACATTCCGCGGCAACACCACGCCCGGGTGTCAGTCGAGCTTTGGCACCTCGGTGTCGAATGTCGGCAACGTCGATGGCGGTCAGCGCGACGACCTTGTGGTGGGTGCACCGGATTGCCATGTTCCAGACGACGGCGGCTCCGCATTCCTTCTCATTTCCAATGCAGGCAACTTTGTCGCTCCCAGCATTTCGTCTTGGGCGTACTCGCTGACCACACCGCAACCGGGCGCCCGTTTGGGGGCCGTGGTCGCAGGACTCGGGGATACGAACAACGATGGGGCTCCGGACTTCGCGGTGGCAGCCCCGAAGATGGACAGCGGCCACGGTCGAATCTATATCTTCAACGGTAAGACGAACGGGCTTCCGAACACGACGAAATCGTCGAGCATGTCATCGAGCTACTCGGGGAACGTCGGGTCGTCGATGGCAGCGGGCAAGGTGCGCAATGGGGTCTATGTTGGCAACGACGTGAATCGCGACGGATTCATGGACCTGCTGGAGGGGGAGCCGCTGTACAGCGGATCCAACACGAACCAAGGGCGCGTACGTCTGTTCTATGGCAAGCCCGGGGTGATCGATTCCTACGCTGAGCTCACCCTCTACGGAACCTGCGCCGCATGCAACTTCGGAGCGGCTGCCGCCCTCGCCGACGTTGGGTGCACGGCGGGAGGGACCTGTGGCGTAGTCCCCGATGGCTACGCGGATGCCGCCATCTCACAGCCGGGGCGCGCCAACGGATCGCTTTCCAAGGCGGGCGAGGTGCGCGTCTTTGCCGGGCGGTGGTGAGCCGAGTGCACCCCCGATCCCTGCTCGCCGGCACCGAGATCCGCCCCAAGCGCTCCTTCGGGCAGAACTTCCTCGTCGACGACACGCACCGTGAGGCCATCGCGCGGCTGTGCCTGGAGCTGGCGCGCGATCGCGATCGCACCGTGGTGGAATTCGGCGCCGGCCTGGGATCGCTCACGGCCATGCTCGGGACGCTCGGCGCCCGCGTCATCGCCGTGGAGCGCGATCGCGAGCTGGTGCCCTTGTTGCGTCACCAATTCGCGCGCGCGCTCACCGACGGCTGGCTCGAGATCCACGAGGACAACGCCCTCACCTTCCCGCTCGACGATCGCCCCGAGGGCTTCGCGCTGGTGGGCAACCTGCCCTACCACCACGCCGCCGAGATCGCGCTCCGCGCCGTCGACGCCTGGCCGCGCCTGGGCGGCGCCTGCTTCCTGGTGCAAAAAGAGGTCGCCCAGCGCATGGCGGCCACGCCCGGGAGCAAGACCTACGGCTCCCTCAGCGTCGTCGTGCAGTCGCGCTTCGACGTGCGCCTGGCGCGCACCGTGCCGAAGGGCGCGTTCTGGCCCGTGCCCGAGGTGGACGGCGGCGTGGTCACCTTGACGTCGCTGCCGGCGCCGCGCGGCGCGCCACACACGCGGGCGCAGCTCGAGCGCGTGCTGCGCCCGGCCTTCCAACAACGCAGGAAGACCTTGCACAACGCGCTCAAGGGCGTGGTCGACGACGCCGCGCTCTTGGCCGTGGGCATCGATCCCAAGGGCCGCGCCGAGGACGTCGACGTGGCGGGCTATGGCCGCCTGGCCGCGACCATGCCGCTGTGAGCGCGCGGCGCGATTCGCTATCTGGCGCCCATGCCCGAGGGACCCGAGGTCGAGACCATCCGCGCCTCCATCGCGCCCGTGCTCCTCGGGCGCACCATCGAAGGCGCGTGGGTGTCGACGAAGAAGCTGCGCGCCCCGCTGCGCCGCGCCGCGCTCTTGCCCCTGGTGGGCCGCGTCGTGGTCGACACCGGCCGGCGCGGCAAGGCCCTGTGGATCGACGTCGAGGGCGGCGCCGGCATCCTGGTGCGCCTGGGTATGACCGGCCGCTTGCTCGTGGAGCCTGTCGCGACAGCGCGCGCGCCCCATACGCACGTGCGCCTCGGCCTCTCCGGTGAGGACGAGCTGCGCTTCGTCGATCCGCGCCGCTTCGGCTCGGTCGTGCCCTACGGCGACGCGGCGGCGCGCGCCGCGCTGCTGGTGGGCGTGGGGCCCGATGTGCTGGCGCTCGACGCCGCGGCGCGCACCGCCATCGTGGTGGCGCTCTGCGCCACCGCGCGCTCGTTGAAAGACGCGCTGCTCGACCAGCGGCTCTTGGCTGGCGTGGGCAACATCTACGCCTCCGAGGCGCTGTTCCGCGCGCGCCTGTCGCCCTTCCTGCGTGGCCAGGACCTCGACGAGGACGGGGCGCGCCGCCTGCTCGCCGAGGCCGAGGCCACGCTAGCCGACGCGGTGCGAAACCGCGGCACCAGCTTCTCCGACTACGTCGACGGGCGGGGCGCGCGCGGGGATCACCTGACGCACCTCTTGGTGTTTGGCCGCGCGGGCGAGCCCTGCCGCGCCTGTGGCGGCCCCGTGCGGCGCCAGGCGCAGGGCCAGCGCTCGACGTTCTGGTGCCCCCGCTGCCAAGCGCGTCGCTCGGCGCGGGCGGGCCGTTTGCGCTAACCTCGGGCCGCCTTGAGCCTCATCTTCGGCAAGTACGAGAAGATCCGCCGCATCGCCCAAGGGGGCATGGGCGAGGTGTTCCTGGCGCGTCAGACCGGCGTGATGGACCGCCTGGCCATCCTGAAGAGCCTGCGCGGTGATCTGGCCAAGGAGCGCGACTTCGTCGAGCAGTTCCTCGACGAGGCGCGCGTGGCCGCCACCCTCAACCACCCGAACATCGTCTCCATCTTTGACGTGGGCGACTGGAAGGGCACCTACTACATCGCCATGGAGTACGTGCAGGGCGAGGACCTGTCGAAGCTGTGGTACGCGGCCGCCAAGGCCGGCGTGGGGCTGCCCTTCCAGGTGAGCGTGCGCATCTGCTACGAGGCCGCGCTGGCGCTCGACCACGCGCACCGCGCGCGCGACGTGCGCGGCCATCCGCTCAACGTCGTGCATCGCGACGTGAGCCCGCAGAACATCATGGTCCGTGGCGACGGCGTGGTGAAGCTCGTCGACTTCGGCATCGCCAAGGCCGCCAACAAGGCCTCGCGCACGCAAGCGGGCATGGTCAAGGGCAAGCTGCAGTACATGTCGCCCGAGCAGGTGCGCGGCGAGGCGCTCGACGGGCGCAGCGACCAGTTCTCGCTCGGCGTGGTGTTGTGGGAGATGTGCACGGGGCGCCGGCTGTTCAAGGCCGAGAGCGAGGTCAACACCCTGCACAAGATCTTGCAGGCGCCCATCCCCAAGCTGAGCCAGCACGTGCCTGGCTTCCCGCCCGAGCTCGAGGCCGCCATCTTGCGCATGCTCGAGCGCGAGATCGACCGTCGCTTCAAGTCGCTGGCCGACGTCGCCGCCGAGCTCAAGGCCTACCTCGATCGCAGCGCCATCGCCAACGGTGAGACCAGCGTCGCGGCCTTCGTGCAGCAGATCCTCGGCGACGACATCGACGACAAGGTGCGTGACCTCACGCCCATGGAGCCCACCGAGGCCGGCGTGCCGATGCAGCGCAGCGACGCGCGCGACCCGAGCTCCTCACGGCCCGCGCGCGTTCCCGACCAACGCACCGTGGTGGTGCGCGACGAGGGCGAGCGGCGCGGCGGCGCCGGGCCGCGCACGGTCCCCTCGCAGGCGCGCGCGCCGGCGCCCGACCCTGCACCTGACCCCGCACAGGGCGGCCACGACCCCACCGTCACCAAGCCCATGGCCGCACACCTGGCCGACACGCCCCTCGACCCGCCCAACCCCGCCACCGTGCAGCTCGACCTCGCCAACGTGGTCGACGTGCCCGGGCCGGGCTTCAGCTTGGGCGAGCTGCCCCAGTCGGCCACGGGCCAGTGGTCGTTGCAGGGCTTGGCGCTGACGCCCGAGCAGACCGGCGCGACGTCGCGCACCCCCACCACCAGCACCGTCGACGGGACGCTCGCCACCACGGCGCCCGCGCGCCGGCCGGCGCGCTTGTCCACGGGGGTGTGGATGCTCGGCGGCGTGGCCGGCGCGCTGGTGGTGGTCGCGGTGGGGCTCGCCGTGTTGGCGCCGGACCTCTGGTCGACGGTGGTGAGCCCAGGTGCGCCCGAGGCCGCGCACGTCAAGCGCGCGCTGGCGGCGTCGCACAACGACGACCCCGTGGCGGCGCGCGCGCTGCAAAAGACTCTCGAGCGCGAGCTCGCCTCGCCCACGCCGAGCGCCGACGCGCTAGCGGGCGCCGCCATCTTGCACCTCGCCGACGCGCGCGTGTCCCACGACACCGCCGCGCTCGCGGCGCTGGTGAGCTCCCTCGGCGGCACGGCCGCGCCGCCGCCCGATCCCGAGCCCGCGCGCGCCGCCGCGTACAAGCTCGCCACCCAGGCGGTGGCGAAGGGCGCGGGCGCGCCCGGCGGGCTGCTCGCGTTGGCCATGTACCAAGGTGAGCGCGGCGCGCTCACCGAGCTCGGGGCCGACGAGGCGCGCGCGCGCAGCGCGGCGGAGAAGGCCGGCGCCACCTTCGTCGCCGGCGAGCTCGAGGTGGTGCGCGCGCTGGCGACGGCGCGCGGCGTGCTCGCGGGCAGCGACGTGCCGGCGCTGCGCAGCGAGGGCAAGCGCTTGTCGGCCCACAGCGACCCACGCCTGCGCTCCCTCGGGGTGGTGGTGCGCGCCAAGGCCGCCGCCATCGCCAGCGACGACGCGCGCGCGCGCGACGTCAGCGAGCTCGTGGCCACCGCGGGCGCGCTCAAGGAGGCAGCCGCGCCCGGCGACCTGCGCCCCGCGCTGCTGGCCGACCTCGCCAAGCTCATCGAGGCCAAGCACAAGAGCCCCAAGCCACCCACCCCGCCCGCCCTCGTCGACGCGGGGCCCGCACCGGCGGCCGCCGACGCCGGCCCGCCGCCGCCACCCGAGACCTACGAGAGCGCCATGGAGAAGGCGCGCGCCGCGCAACGCAAGAGCGACGCCAAGGGCGCGCGCAAGTACGCCAACCTCGCGCTGCAGCTCAAGCCCAAGGACGTGGCGGCGAGCCTGGTGCTCGGCTTCGCCTACATCGACCTCGGCCCCGCCTATGTGGGCAAGGCCGCCACCCTCTTCTCCGAGGTGCTGGCCAAGCAGCCCGAGCACTGCGACGCGCAGATCGGGCTCGCCGAGTGCAACAAGTTCATGGGCGACATCCCGGCTGCCACCGCGGCCTATCGTCGCTATCTCGAGGTTTGTCCCACCGGCAAGGATGCGGAGGCCGCCAAGGGCTTCCTGACGCAGTACGAATGAGCCCTCTCCTGCGCGCGTGCGTCCTGACGGTGGTCGCGTCGATGGTGCTGCTCGACGGCGCCGCGCATGCGGGCAGGGCACCGGCGAGCCCGGTGAACGACGAGACCATCCGCGAGGTGCAAAAGAGCCTCGAGGCCTCGTCGGTGGAGGTGGTGCCGCTCGATCGCTACGCGCTGTTCGCGCTCGACGCGCTGGCCGACCTCGAGCCCTGCCTGGCGCGCAAGGGCGAGGGCGCCACGCTGGTGTTGCGCTGCGGCGAGCGCAGCGCCCGCGCCCCGTGGCCGCCGAGCAGCTCCGACGAGGTCGTGAAGCTCATCGGCGAGGCATTGCAGCTCACCGCCAACGGGCGCGCGGTCAAGCCCGACGCGGTCAAGGTGGTGTGTCGCGCGTTGGCGCGCGCCACCTCGGACCCGTACACCGCCTATCTGCCCCCCGAGCTGGTCGCCGCCATCACCACCAGCAGGCCCGCGCTGTTCTCGGCCACCCCGGGCATCGAGGTGTGGCCGCGGGATCCGCTCAAGATCCGCGAGGTGCGGCGCGCCTCCGACGCCGCGGCCAACGGCGTGGCGGCGGGCGATCGCATCGCCGCCATCGACGGGAAGTCCACGGCGGGGCTCACCCTGCCCGAGATCACGACGCGCTTGCAGGGCGCCGACGACTCGGTGGTGTCGCTGCTGCTCAAGACCCCCACGGGCGAGCGCACCGTGCGCGTGTCGCGCTCGCTGTTCGCGGACAGCGACGTGCAGGTGGTGGAGCTCGACGACGGCGTCATCTACGTGCGCGTGCCGTTGTTCAAGGCTGGCGTGGCGCGCGCCGTGGCGGTGGCGCTGTGGGACGGGCGGCCCTCGGGCGTGATCCTCGATCTGCGCCACAACGGCGGCGGCTTGGTGCCCGAGGGCATCGCGCTGGCAGACCTGTTCATCTCCGAGGGGGACATCGCCGCCGTGCGCGGCCGTGGCGGGCGCCTCACCGAGGAGTACCCCGCGCACAGAGACGCCAAGGAGATCTCGGCGCCGCTGGTGGTGCTGATCGACGGCAGCTCGGCGTCGGCCAGCGAGCTCGTGTCGATGGCGCTCAAGGAGTCGCGCCGCGCACGCCTGCTCGGCGCCACCACCGCCGGCAAGGGCAGCGTGCAGTTCCAGATCCAGCTCCCCGACGGCGGCGTGCTCAAGGTGACCACGGGCTACTACGTGGGCCCCGAGGGGCGCCGCCTGCCCGAGACCGGGCTCGAGCCTCATCGCTTCCTCTCGCAACCCTCGTCGCGCACGGTGCTCGACGGCGCCGACCCCAAGAAGGACGGCTGGGTGCAGGCGGCGCTCGACGAGCTGCGCGGCCCGCGCGGCGATGGCTTGGTGCGGGCGAGCACGGGGCCCGAGCCGTAGCGACACCACAACGCCCAGCGCGGCTGCAGCGCTGCCTCGGGTGGGGCAGCGCCGCTGCCGACCCTCCAAAGAGAAAGCAGATCAGGGGGTTGCGGCCGCCGCTCGCGCCGGCCAAGCTTGGCGGATGCGCCTGCGCTTCGTCCTCCTCGGCCTGCCGTCCCTGTTCGCCGCGGTCGCGTGCGAGTCCTGCTGCGACGATCCCGTCGCGCCCATCGGGACCCAGCAGGCGTGCAACCTCGCCGACGCTGAGCAGTGCGACGAGTTCCTCACCTTCCGCTTCGGCGCTTGCGTGGAGTCGGGCTGCGCCGAAGACAGCGAGTGCTGCCCCGGCACGCGCTGCCGCGCGGCGCAGAACTCCTGCTTCCCCATCTTGCTCGACCCCGAGTACGAGTGCGACACCAGCGCCGACTGCCCCGACCCGGCGCAGCGCTGCGTGGCCACCGTCATCGGCGAGCGCGACCCGCTGCCCACCTGCGTGTACGAGACCTGCGTGGGCGACAGCGAGTGCGGCTTTGGCCGCGTGTGCTTCGCCGGTCGCTGCGTGAAGGCCGCGCCCTGTGGTGGCTCCTGCCCCGACGGCTCCGCCTGCGACCTCATCACCGGCCGCTGCGCGCCCTTCCCCGCCGAGAGCCCTGGCTGCGACGCTGCGTGCAACGGCCTGCGTGCCTTCAGCGATCCCACCACGATGTCGGGCGAGCAGTGCTGCGGCCTGGCGTGTACCTGCCTGAGCCTGCCGCCCATCGTGCCCACGCGCTACGGCCGCTACGCGCGCGTGGCGCTGGCGCCCGACGAGGCGATGGTGTCGGCGTACGACGCCGAGTACGGCGACCTGGTGCTCGTGCACTACAAGCGCGACGGCGCCTTCGCGCGCCTGCAGTACGTCGACGGCGTGCCTACCACGGGCGCGGTGGTGGCGGATCCGCTCGGGCCCCGCGGCGGCATCGCCGATCCCGGCGCCAACGTGGGCACGCACACCTCCATCGCCGTCGACAGCGCGGGCCTGGCGCGCATCGCCTACCACGACGTCGACGGCCGCGCGCTCAAGGTGGCGGTGGAGAACGCCGACGGCAGCTTCTCGTCGCACTTCGTCGACGGCGGCGACGGCAACGCCAACGTGGGCTTGTTCACCGATATGGCGGTGGCGAGCGACGGCACCATCTACGTGAGCTACCTGGCGCACGACGCGCAGCTCACGGGCATCAACGGCCGCGCTACCGGCCTCAAGCTCGCCAAGAGCCGCACACCTGTGCCCTCGTCGTCGGCGGATTGGGACATCCTGGTGGTCGACGCGCGGCCCATGTTCGACGCGTGCAGCGGCACTTGCACCGCGGGCACGCAGTGCGCGCTCAACGGCGGCCCCACCTGCGTCACCGCCACCACGGGGTGCAACCCGGCGTGCGGCACGGCCGACGTGTGCGTCGACACCGGCGGCGGCACGCTCGAGTGCTTGCCGCCGCCCTTCCCGCCCGAGAGCCCCGAGGTGCCGCGCGGCCGCGGCCTGTACACGGGCATCGCGCTCGACGGCGCCACGCCCGTCATCGTGGCCTACGACTCCATCGACGGCGATCTGCGCGTGGCCACCATCGCCGGCACCACCCCCACCGTCCTCGTGCTCGACGGCGACGGGCAGGGCGGGCGTCGCGGCGGCGACGTGGGCCGCTTCCCCACCGTGGCCAAGATCGGCCAGAACCTCACCATCGCCTGGGAAGACTTCACGCGCCACGAGGTGCGCGCGTGGCAAGGCGCGCTCACCGAGCTCGGCACCGGCGGCAGCTTCACGCAGGTCGACCCCGGCAACCCCGAGGCGGGACGCACCGGCAAGGCCTTCGTGGGTGCAGGCGCGCGCTTGGCCAAGGGCGCGGCGGCGGCCGTCATCGCGCTGCAAGACGCCACCACGCTCGACCTCAAGCTCGCCTCGCAGAGCGGCGCCACCTGGAGCTCCACGCGCTTGGTCACCGAGGGCGCGCACGGCTTCTACTCCGACGTCGCCATCGCCGACGGCAACGCCTACATCGTCAGCGTGGAGGCGCGCCTCGACGACCGCGCCATCGAGGCCTCGCGCGTGGGTCTCACCGTGCAACCGGCGCCGTGAGCCCGATGGGCTCGGTGGTCAGGCCCCAGCTGCTGCTGCCGCTGCAGGATCGAGCGGCCTTCCTCGAGCAGTTCTTCGCCAAGGGCGAGCAGGGCGGCCTGTTCGTGCCCGGCGAGCTCGAGGTGGCACTCGGCGAAGAGGTCGACGTCGAGCTGCACTTCGTGGCCGAGAACGTGCGCTTTCACATTCGCGCGTTGGTCAAGTGGAAGCGCGGCGCGGGGCGGCGCCTGTTGCCTGCTGGTATCGGTATCGAGTTCCTCGAAAGCGACCGGCGCACGCAAGATCAGCTGGTGCGCTTCGCCGAGGGGCGCGAGAGCGTCAGCCACGTGGAGCGCGGCAGCCGGCGCTACGCCCTCCACGTCGACGTGCGCATCAAGAACGGCGCCGGCGAGCTCAGCGGCGTCACCGACGACATCTCCGAGGGCGGCTGCTTCATTCTCACCGACATCAACCTCGAGGTCGGCACGGCGCTCGAGATCAAGGTGCGCGCCGTGGGCTCGCTCTTTGGCTGGCTGACGGTGCCGGCGCAGGTGGCCTGGCGGCGCGAGCAGAGCGGCCGCGACGGCATGGGCCTGCAGTTCACCTTTGGCAGCGATCGCACGCGCCGCAAGGTGCGCAAGATCGTCGCGCTCTTGAAAGAGCGCAACGTGCGCGAGCTGCAGATCCTCACGCCCCGCGCGCCCTCCTCGCCGCCGGCCAAGCTCTGACGCCGCGCTGAGGCATTTCGCCGCGTCCGCACGCGCGCCTTGATCACCTCGGCGCCATGCGTTATCCCGCGTCAGCGGACCGGATTGATATTTGAGTCAATAACGCCGCGGGAGCACCCCAATGAAGTTCCTCGTCACCGTCAAGCGCGTCACCGACTACGAGGCCAAGGTCAAGCTCAAGGCCGACAAGAGCGGGGTCGAGACCGCCGGCGTCAACATGATCGTCAACCCCTTCGACGAGATCGCCGTCGAGGAGGCGCTGCGCCAGAAGGATAAGACCGGCGGCGGCGAGGTGGTGGTGTGCTCCATCGGCAGCGCAGACGCCACGGCGCAGATCCGGAGCGCGTTGGCCATGGGCGCCGACCGCGGCATCCTGGTCAAGCACGACGGCGCCATCGACCCCTTCCACGTGGCGCGCGTGCTGCAGAAGGTCGTCGAGAAAGAGAAGCCCGACGTGGTGCTCATGGGCAAGCAGGCCATCGACGACGACAGCGGCCAGGCGGCGCAGATCTTGGCCGAGCTGCTCGGCTGGGGTCAGGCCACCTCCGCCAACACCGTCACCCTCGAGGGTGGCAAGGCCACCGTGGTGCGCGAGGCCGACGGCGGCCTCGAGACCGTGGCCTGCGAGCTGCCCTGCGTCATCACCGCCGACCTGCGCCTGAACGAGCCGCGCTACGCGTCGCTGCCGGGCATCATGAAGGCGAAGAAGAAGCCGCTCGACGAGCTCACCCCCGACGCCCTGGGCGTCAAGGTGGAGAACCGCGTGGTGGTCAAAGGCTTCGAGGAGCCGGCGCAGAAGAAGGCGGGCCAGAAGGTCGCCGACGTGGCCGCGCTCGTCGACAAGCTGAAGAACGAAGCGAAGGCCCTCTGAGCAGCCGGAACAGAAAGACACAGGAGACACATCATGGCTACCCACCTCATCGTCGTGGAGCACCAGTCCGGCAAGCTCAACAAGGCCTCCCTGAGCGCCTTCGCTGCCGCCGCCAAGGTCGGCGGTGACCTGCATGCGCTCGTGCTCGGCCAGGGCGTGGGCGAGATCGCCAAGGCGGTCGCGCCCTACGCCAAGAAGGTCCACGTGGGCGAGCACGCCGGCGTGAAGGATCGTTTGGCGCAGCCCTACGCCAAGTGCATCACCGACGTCGCCAACGCCATCGGGGCCACCCACGTGTGGGCGGCGGCGTCCAACGCGGGCAAGGACCTGATGCCGCGCGTGGCCGCGCGTATGGACGCCGCCATGGCGTCGGACGTCAGCGCCGTCGTCGACGAGAAGACCTTCAAGCGCCCCATGTGGGCGGGCAACGTCATCGGCACCGTGGAGCTGACCACGGCGAAGAAGGTGATCACGGTGCGGCCCACCGAATTCACTGCGCCCGCCGCCGGCGCGGCCGGTGAGGTGGCGTCGGTGAGCGTCGACCCGGGTGCCTCGAAGATGTCCTTCGTCAAATTCGACGCGGTGGTCTCTGATCGCCCGCTCCTGCAAGACGCGCGCGTCATCGTGGCGGCCGGGCGCGGCGTCAAGGGACCCGAGGGCATCAAGACGGTGCTCGAGCCGCTGGCCGATACGCTCAGCGCCGCCATCGGCGCCTCGCGCGCCGTGTGCGACGCCGGCTGGGCGCCGAACGACTGGCAGATCGGCCAGACCGGCAAGGTGGTGGCGCCGGAGCTCTACTTCGCCGTCGGCCTGTCGGGCGCCATCCAGCACGTCGCCGGCATGAAGGGCAGCAAGTGCATCGTGGCCATCAACAAAGACCCTGAGGCGCCCATCTTCCAGGTGGCCGACTACGGGCTGGTGGGGGACCTGTTCAAGGTGATCCCCGAGCTGACCGAGGCGATCAAGAAGGCCAAGGGCTGACGCCGTTGTCTCGGTGAGGCTCGCGACGGCCCGGCCTTTCGGCCGGGCCTTTGCTTGTCGCTGCGAGCTGCCCGAGTGCGCGCTCGGCGCTGGCTTCCGCTTCGCGCCCTGGGTGCTACGCATCGCCGATGCTGTCCGTGAACGAGGTGACGCAGGCCTACGGTGGCCGCGTGCTATTCGAGAACGTCTCCGTCTCCTTCCCTCCCGGGCGGCGCTTCGGCCTGACGGGGCCGAACGGTGCCGGCAAGTCCACCTTCATGAAGTTCTTGGCGGGCGACGCCGAGCCGCAGAAGGGCAGCGTCTCGCGCCCGCAGAAGACCTCCATCTTGCGCCAGAACCAGCATGCCTACGACGAGCACCGCGTGCTCGACGTGGTGCTCATGGGCAACAAGGCCCTATGGAGCGCCATGGCCGAGAAGGCCGACATCCTGGCGCGCCTGGAGCGGGGCGAGGAGCTCACTGATGATCTGGGTATGCGCCTCGGCGAGCTCGAGGGCGTCATCGGCGAGGAGGACGGCTACGTGGCCGAGGGCGACGCTGCCAAGCTCCTCGACGGCCTCGGCATCGTCGAGAGCCTGCACCAGGGGCCCATGCGCGAGATGAGCGGCGGCATGAAGCTGCGCGTGCTCTTGGCACAGGCGCTCTTTGGCAAGCCCGAGTGCCTGCTGCTCGACGAGCCCACCAACCACCTCGACCTCGACTCCATCCACTGGCTCGAGGGCTTCCTGCGCGAGTACCAGGGCACCCTCGTGGTCATCAGCCACGATCGCCACTTCATGAACGCGGTGGCCACGCACATCGCCGACATCGACTACGAGTCCATCATCGTCTACACGGGCAACTACGACGACATGGTGCTGCAGAAGTCGCAGGTGCGCTCGCGCGTCGAGGGCGAGAACGCCGACAAGCAAAAGAAGATCGCCCAGCTCAAGGACTTCGTGGCGCGCTTCGGCGCCGGCACGCGGGCGAGCCAGGTGCAGAGCAGGAAGAAGGAGATCGAGAAGCTCGCCGTCACCGATCTGAAGCGCTCGAACATCGAGCGGCCCTACATCCGCTTCGAGATCGGCGGGCGCCCCTCGGGCAAACAGGTGTTCCGCGTCGAGGGGCTATCCAAGACCTTCCGCGACGAGGGCAAGCCCGACATCCCCATCGTCACAGACCTGCACCTCACGGTGCTGCGCGGCGACAAGCTCGCCATCATCGGCCCCTCGGGCATCGGCAAGACCACGCTCTTGCGCCTGCTGCTCGGCGAGCTTGCGCCCGACGCGGGCAGCGTGCACTCGGGCCACGAGCTGCGCATCGGCTACTTCGCGCAAGACCACACCCATGGCATCCCCAAGGGCGTGCCCCTGTGGGAGTGGCTCTACTCGCTCGACGATCCGCCCACGCCTGCGGACCGCGCCAGCAAGGAGGACATCAGGAACCTCCTTGGCCGCATGCTCTTTTCGGGCGACGAGGCGCTCAAGCACACCGACGTGCTCTCGGGCGGCGAGACCGCGCGCCTGCTCTTCGCCAAGCTCATGCTGCGCAAAGAGAACGTGCTGGTGTTCGACGAGCCCACCAACCACCTCGACCTCGAGAGCATCAGCGCGCTCAAGGACGCCATCCGGGGCTACCCGGGCACCGTGATCTTCGTGACGCACGATCACGATTTGGTGGCCGACGCCGCCACGCGCATCTTCGCCATGAGCAAGCACGGCATCGACGACTTCCAGGGGCCCTACGAGGAGTTCCTGCGCAAGTGCGGCGAGGTGCGCTTGGATCGCTGAGCCCCTGGTCGCCTGGCCATGGCGTCAGAGAAGGGATCGCGCCACGCCGGTCAAGCGTGGTGCGTTTGGTGCCCACGATCACGTTGGAGCACCGGCGCTGCTTCGTGTGCTTGTCCCCGCGTAGCGATCATGAAAGCAGGCACGCTCCACCGCTGGGGAGAACCATGCAACATCGCCTCCATCACCTCACCGTTGCGGGTGCGCTCGCGCTCGCCTGCGCCGGGCTGCTCGGTGCGCCCGCCATCGCGACGGATCGCGCCACGCGCTACTTCGGCGCGCAATCGGTGGCCTTTGGAGACAAGCCGGCATACGACGCTCAGCGAGCCATCACCATCGAGGCGTGGGTCTGGCTCGAGAGCAACGATGCCGGCAATTGTCACACCATCGCCGAGCACGGCCTCGGCTCGTCGTTCTACTTCGCAGTCTGCCCGCGGCCGATGTTCATGCGTAGCGGCGCCAGCGCCGTCACTGGCACCACCTCGCTGCCCGCGAAGAGGTGGACCCACGTGGCGGTCAGCTACGACGGCGCCATTGCGCGCTTCTACGTGAACGGCAACGTCGCGGGCGCGTATGCGCATGCGCCGAACCTCGCGCCCGGGACCCGCAACGTGCGGCTGGGCGCCGTCCTCGGCTTCGGCGGCCAATCGAACTGGTTGCGCGGCGCGCTCGACGAGGTGCGCGTCTGGAGCGTGGCGCGCACGCAGAGCGAGATCCGCGCCGACATGAACCGTGAGCTGCGGGCAGCGGCCGGCTTGGTGAGCGCCTTCGGCGCCGGCGGCACCTACGACGACGTGGCCGGCGCAGCGGCAGTGGCGGTGACCGGCGTACCCGTGCGCCAGCCATTCGGTGTGCTGCCACGCGAGCTCGCCGTCCCTCGGGCTGCGACCCAGATGAGCTTCGATGGCGGGGTGAACCTGACGGGCGAGTATGCGGGCGCAGAGCAGCTCGCGCTCCGCCACCCGACCAACGCCAGCGAAGACGGCGTCGCCTTCCTCGTCCACGACGATGACTACCTGTACCTCGGGCTGCGCACGACCAGCGTGGCGGCGCCTGGCACCACCGCCACCAGCATGACGCTTTCGATGGACACAACCTGGGCGCGCAGCGCGACACCGCAGGTCTCCGACAAGAGCATCCGCTACCGCTTCTCGGACGGCGTCGCGCGGCGCTACGAGGGCGACGGCGCCCAGTGGGTGCCGGTGTGCCCGGTCCCCAGCCGGGCGTGTACGCAGACCAACACCATGGAGGTGCGCTCGACCATCTGCGGCGGCGACGACGTGGGTCCCGTTCCTTGTCTCGAGTACCGCGTGCCACGCTCGCTGCTCGGCTCCTGGAGCGAGACGGACGGTCTGTTGCTTGCCCAGACCGCGGTCTCCACGACAACGGACAACCACATTGCGCCCATTGGCGCCAGCCTCAACGTCCCGTCGACGTTCGCGCCGGTGAGCTACCTCAGCACCAACGCAACCCTGGTCCCCGTGGTCGTGCGTGGCGTCGTCAACCAAGGGTTTTCACCCGACGCGGCCGGGCCCTTCCCCGGCTACAATGTCGAGCTGCGCGCCGGTGGCCAGCTCGTGGCCGAGCAGGCGACGAGTGCGACCGGCGCGTTTTCGTTCGACGGCGTGGGCGTGCCGAGCGGCGCTACCCTCGCCGTGATCATCCGGGGGGGAAGCAATCAACTGACGCAGCAGCTCGTAGACACGAGCCCGGCCTTCATCCAGCCGCTCGACAACAGCAACGTCGGCAGCGTGTTGTTCCCTGGGTGCACCGTGATGACGACCTGCCGCTACGCCCCCATCAGCTTCTTTGCGCAGGCGCCCTTGCCGCCCATCGTCGTCGACCATCTCGAGGATATCCTCCATCCCGGCGTGACCATCACCTCGACCTGGCCAAGCATCGCGCTACGCGACGCGCCCTTCCAGGCCAGCGAGCCGGCACCGGTCCTGCTCGTGGGCGCGAACTTCCACCCGAACGTCGAGGTGTACCTCGCCGCTCCCTCCTCGCAGACCGACCCAAGCTTCTGGACGATGGAGCGAATGCCCCACAGCTTCATCGACACGAACCACATCGAGGCGGAGACGCCCCTGCTCGACGGCGTGGCGGCGTGGAGCCCGGGGTGGCACGTCGTGGTCAAAGATCGGTGGCCGCGCCCGGGCTATCACGTCTGGAACGCGCTCGACGACGACATCACCTTGGTTCGGCCGCCTTATCCCACGGTCTATGGCTTCGGCTTTCCGAATGAGAAGAAGTCCACCTCGTCGGGCGAGTTCCTCGCGTCATATGGCGACAACGCGTACATCTGCGTGGGCGCGGCCGGCTACTGCGCGTGTCGCATCCCCGATCCGCTGTACACGATCTTCTATTTCGCGATCTACAAGTGGGTGCTCGGGAGCATCGACGGCAGCTGCAATGGCATTGCTGCGACCTCGGTGCTCTTCTCCCAAGGGCTCCTCGACGAGCAGGACTTCGACCCAAACGTCTACAAGCCCTCGGGCTACCAGGGCTGCGACCCCGACGACACCGCCTTCCCGTGCACGCCCATCGCGGGCCCCTCCTACGACTGGAGCTTTTGCGGCGTCACTCGCCCGGCCAACCTGTGGGGCACCATTCGCGCGAACCATGGCGCGCAAACCTCGGCCGAGTTCTTGTCGCGCTTCCTCGGTCAAGTCGCGGACAATTGGGGCGGCGATCCGCGCCGCGTGCTGGAGCGCGTGCAGGCGGGTGGCCCGCAGGTCGTGTGCTTCTCCAACGAGGGCGATCCGACCGGCGGGCACTGCGTCACCTCCTACCGGGTGGCGCACGACGAGGTCACGCCAGGCGTCTCAAGCATCTATGTCTACGACAACAACCAGCCCTGGCTCTGGAACGGCGACGGTCAGGCGTGCTCACAGGCGCTGCACATCGACATCGACCGTAACGCCAATCGCTTCTCGTACGACAACGACTGCGACGGCGACATCGAGAAGCAAGGGACGCTCATCTCCTCCTACCCCGCGGAGGTCTGGATCAACGAGCGCCACATGCCGCTCGATCTGCCGGCGGCGATCTGGACCATGCTGTTCGGCGACGTCGACGCGGCCCTCGGCGTCGATGACGGCGCGCTGATCGCAGACGGCACCGGCGTGTCGTCGAGCTCGCCCTCCATCACGATCATCCCGTCGTTTGCAGCCGCATCGGCATCGAGCGCGCGGACCGCGCGACCGCTCGCCGCCGCAATCGACGCCGCGTCGCTCGCCAGCGGCACGGCAACACTCGACGTGGTGCTCCGCGATGGGGCGCTGCGCTTCGCCTCGGCCGGGTCGTCCTTCTTTTCCGCGGCGGTGACGGGCGCAGCCGCGGGGACCGCTGCCCAGCTGCGCGTCGAGGTGGATCCGCTCGAGCTCGCCGCCACCGGCGAGGCGCGCATCGTCGGCGGCTCGGTCGCGGCCGACGTCAGCGCCACCGCGGCGCTGCCAGTGACCCTGCATATTGCAGATGGCGCAGGCGGCGCGCTCGGGAGCGCGAGCGAGCGCGCGGCGTGGCACGTCGGCCCCGCGCAGGTTGACGCGGGCGTTGCGGTCCGCGCCGCGCGCGACCCCGCCAGCACGCGACGTCTCGTGGTTGGTGCCGTCGGCGGCGCGCTCACCACCAACGTCGTGCTCGACTGGGTCGACGGGCCCTCGGAGACGAGCGGGCTCGTCCTCGTTGGACCGGTCGACGTGCCCGCGGACATGCGCGTGGAGCTCGAAGCGACCAGTTGGCCGCGCCTCGACACGATCGAAGCACGCACGCTCGACGCGAACGGGAAGGTCGTTGGGCTTGCCACCTTCGCTCCCCGCAGCTGCGCTCCGACGAGCGAAGCCGGCAAGGATGACACGCCAGCGGGCAGCGACTGCGACGGCGACGGCGTGGCCGACCTGTGCGCGCTGGCCCGCGGCGACGACGACGACGCGAACGGCAACGGCGTCCCCGACTCTTGCGACGGGAAGCTGGCGCCCCGCTCGCGCTGAGGAGGCGCGCGGCGGAGCAAAGCGCGCTCGGGGCTGCGCCGCCCCTTGCGCAGCTCATCGAGGACGCTGAGCGACGGCATGTTCGTGGACGTGCGACGGCGCGCAGGCGTGGTGCCCGGCCGACGTTCCTCGTCGTACGCGCCACGGCGCCACCGGTAGGCGCGTGCGTGGAGATGAGCGACGGCCAGGAGGTCGAGGGCGGCGACGTGCGCTTGGACCGCTGCGATCGCGCGCGTGCACGCGCGCTCGCGGACCTCAGCGCGATGGCGGCGCCGGCCGGAACGAGTCGAGCGCGTCCAGCGCCGTGTCGATGAGCGCCTCGAGCTTCCTCGGGCTCGGCACGCCGTTGCGCAGGGGCGACACGAGCTCCCCCGGGCCGAGCACGCGCCGCAGCTCGGCTTGCACGCGGGCCATGGTGTCGTCGGCCGCACCCGTGGTTGGCGCGGCCAGCTTGTCCTTGAGCAGCGCCAGGTCGGCGTCGAGCTGCTTGAGCTGCGTGACGCTCAGCTCGCGGGGCTTTGGATCCGTGGGCTCGGTGGTGCTCTTGTTGACCCCAAGCCGCGCCAGCGTGGCGTCGAGCTGCGCGCCCACGACCTTACCCACCACCACGCGCTCCACGGGGCCCTTGCCCTTCACCAGCGCCTCCACCACTGCCAGCTTGTCGCCGTAGTTGAAGCGGCCGTCGCCGCCGGCGAGCTGGTCGAGCGTGTCGCAGCTGCGCTGCAGCGCGCCCCGCTCCGCCGGCGTCCACTGCGCGGTAGCGCGCGCCAGCGCGGCGTCCACCACGCGCTGCGCCTGGCGCTCGATGGCCGGGTTCTGGGTCAGCGTGTCCTTGCAGATGGTCCTGAGCGTCTGCACCGCGCGACCGTGCACCTCGATCAGCTCGGCGCGGATGTCCTTGGTCACGTGCACGCCCTCGAGGGCGTCGAGCGCGGTGCGGATGATGGCATCGACGTCGTTGGGGTTCGGCACGCCGTTTCTGAGCGGCGCGGCCGTGACCACGGTGTGCTCGCGCAACAGGCGCGTCATCTGTTCGACCACCGGGCCCATGCGCGAGCTGCGCAGGCGCTCCGCTAGCTCGGCCAAGCGGGGTTGGATTGCCTGCAGGTCGCGCTCGAGGCCGGCCACCTGATCGACCGTCAGGTTGCGCAGCATCGGGTCAATGCGCTGCGCCGTGCGCGGGTCGACGCCGAGGCGCTGCAAGGTGGCGCCGAGCTGCTGCTGGATCGCGGTGGCCGCCAGGTCTTGGATGTGCTCGCGCCGGTTATCGCGCATACGCTGGAACAAGCCCGCGTGCCCGGTGCGCTGGTAGTGGCGCGTGGGCGTGTACGCGTTGTCGACGAAGCGGTGCGCCACGCGGTTGCCGAGGCGCACGCGCTCGTCGATCTGCTGGTGCGCCATGCGCAAGATGCCGGCGTGATCGCTCACCAACGCCTGCGTCACCGCCAGGCGGTCGCCGTAGTTGAAGTGACCGTCCGAGCCCGCGAGCTGGCCGAGCGTGCTCATCACACGCTCGAGCGAGGCGCGCTCGTGGGGCTGCCACGAGGCCGTGAGCTTCCCGAGCGCCAGCGTGGTGACGCGCCCGGCCAAGGCCTGCAGCTGCGCCTTGTCGGCGCCTTGGTAGAGCGTGCGCAGCTCCTGCAGCGCGCCGTGGTAGAGCTGATCGAGCGCCTCGGCCCCCGCGAGCTCACTGGGGAGCTCGGCGCGCGTCGCTCGCAGCATCGTGGTACCGGCGCGCTCGTCGATGAGCAGGCGCGCGGTGGTGGTGCCCGGCGACGGCGGCCCGCTCGGCACCTGCGCCTGCGCGCGGCTCATGGGGAACGACAGGGCCACGCCCATCACCGCGGCGTAGGAGAGGCGCTCGAACCAGGAGCGGTGGTGCTGCACCACCGTGGGCAGGACGGGTGGCTCGTCCGCCGAGGTCGAGCTTGGCGCCACCTGCTCGTGCGCGGTGGACGTGATGGTGCTGTGCGCGCGCGTGGTGCTGCGTGTGGTCGCGTCGGTCAGTCCCATGGCCGCTCCCGCTCTCCGCCTGCCCCGGGTGATTGTCGGCGGCAAGCGCAGGGCGAGCGGGGCTCGGGCATCGGTCGATCCCCGGAGCGTGCCCTCGGGGCTCGTGCGCTCCGTCGAGCGGACGATGCGCGGGTCGACTACCCGCGCGCACCGCTGCCTACCGGCGCGCGGCGCTCAGGGCTGCGCGGGCTCGAGGGTGAGCTCGAGCACCAGGCCGTTGCAGGCGTCGGCTACCGCCACGCGCCCGTCGTCGATCACCGCGGGGGCTGTCAAGCAGCGCAGCGTGCGCTCGGGGTACTCGGTGCGCGGGGCGCGGCCGAGGATGGTGATGACCTGGCTATCGCCGCTCGGCGGGCCCGCGTCGGGCGCCAGCACCACGCGCACGACGTCGTGGGCGGTGATGAAGAGGTTGCCGAAGCCATCGAGGGCCAGGCCGCGCGGATCGTCGAGCGGGAAGGACGAGGCCGGCGCGCCCTCGCCGGTGGACGAGGCCGTGCCGTCGCCCATGACGGTGCTGATGCCGCCGTCGGGCGCAAGCGCGCGCACGCGGCCGTTGCCGGCGTCGACGATGAAGAGGGTGCCGTCGGGGTGCAGGGCGAGGGCGCGCGGCGTGTCGAAGAGCGCCTCGTGCGCGTCGCCGCCGTCGCCGTAGATGCCGGCGATGCCGGGCGTGCCGGCGATGGTCTCGACCTCGTCCGTGAGCGCATCGATGCGGCGAATCACGTGGTGCGTCGCGTCGGCGACGAAGACGGTGCCGTCGTCGGCCAGGGCCACGCCCGAGGGGGCGTCGAAGCGCGCCTCGGCCAGCGGGCCGTCCAGCAAGCCCGGGCCGAGGCCCGCGAGCTTTTGCACCGTCCACGCCTCGGGCGCGCCGCCAGCGTCGAGCTGCCACAGGGAGTGGTCGCCCTCATCGGCGTAGAGGTAGCTGCCGCCGCTGCCCGCGATGGCGCTGAAGCGGACGCCGGGCGCCGCGTAGCGCGCCGAGACCATGCCCGGCGGCATGAGCGGGTCCGCGTCCGGCGCGAAGCCGCCGATGATGCCGACGCCGGGGCGCACGGCGCGCGTGTCGAGCTCGACCAGGGCCATGCGGTGGCTCTGCGCCACCAGCACGCCTCGATCGGGGATGCTGATCGCCGCGAGGGCCCCGGCCAGCGAGCTGGCATCGCCCACGCCGAGTCCGGGCTCGTCGAAGGCGCCGGCCAGGGGCTCGATGCGGCTGTCGGGGTCGAAGGAGCCGTCGACGCGCAAGACCTGGGTGCTCGTGGCCACCAAGAGGTCGCCGTCGAGGTAGGCCATGCGCACGATGTTGCCGAAGTTGGCGTCGCCGAGGCGCCGGCCCTGCAAGGGGCCCGGTGTGCCGGGGCCCGCCAGCGTCGTGAGCGTGCCGTCGGGGTCGAGGCGGCGCAGGCGGCCGTTGCCGGCGTCGGCGATGAAGACGGCACTGCCGTCGGTGGCGAGGGCGCTTGGGTTGTTGAGCATGCTCGCGGTGGCCACGCCGTCGCCGTTGAAGCCCGCGGTGCCGGTGCCGGCGAGGTAGGGGGCGTTGTCGAAGGCGAGCGCAGCGCGGACGGTGTCAGTGCAGACGTCGACGAAGACGGCGACACTGTCGTTTGTCACCACGATGTCGGGATAGCAGCCGTCGCCGCCGGTTGATGGGATGCCGAACGCACCAGCAGTGTCGAGGTCAAGGTCGGTGACGACGTAACCGCCGCTCGGCACCGGGGCCATGCCTCCGACGCGTCCGGCCCAGTAATTGGGCATGCCCACCACCATCGTCAGTCGCTCCTCGACCAGCGTCACGACGTCGCCGGCAAGCTCGAGGCGCCAGATGCGGTTCTTGTTGTCACCGATGTACAGGGCACCGTCACCGTCGCGCGCCAGGCCGCTCGGGCCGGTGACGCGGCCGTTTGCCAGCACCTCGCCGATGCTCTGCACACGGTCAACCAGGCCTGCGTTGTCGACGACAACGAGGCGCTGCGCGACCTCGTCAGCGATGACAAAAGCGCCGCCGCCGATGGGCTCGAGGTCGGAAACGCCCATGGCGACCGCTGAGGCGACGTCTCCCGCGATCAACCGGGTCGCCGTCGCAGACCCCGCGATGATCTCGCCGTCGAGATCGCGCAGCGTGTGACTCCGGCCCGTGATGACCCCGCCGCCCTCGATGAAGCCGAGGTGGAAGTCTGACCCTCCTCCGTAGGGCATGAGCGTGGTCGTGAGCAAGCCATCGGTGTCGAAGACGTCATAGAAGGCGGCGAGGTGGCCGGAATAGGTGCCGACCCAAAGCTCGTCACCTACGCCGGTGGGGTTACACATCGTCCCGTGAAAGAGCCCGCTCACCGCGCGCACCAAAGGTGCCCCGGCTGTGGCCTCGACGAAGCGCACTGAGGAGCTGCCTGCAGACGCGAACGCACCTCCCGAGGGCCGCGCATGCACGAACTCCGGCGCGGCGATGGCCGCGGCCGTGGCCAACCCACCGTCCCCGCTGTTGCCGTTCGCCCCCGTGCCGATGAGCGTGCGCGCGCGCCCATCGAGGTCGATGACGCGCACGCGGTGGTTGCCAGTGTCAGCGATGAGGATGCGCCCTGCGGGATCGATGCTCACGTCCGAGGGCGACGACAGGCGCGCGGCCGCAGCCGGCCCACCGTCGCCCCCGAAGCCCGCCACACCGTCACCGACCACGGTGTTGATGGTCCCGTCGAGCTCGATGCGGCGCACGCGGTGGTTGCCCCGATCGGCGAGGTAGATGCGCCCCGAGGCGTCCACAGCCATGCCAGCAGGGTTGTTGAGGAGCGCCGCAGTAGCGGGCCCGCCATCGCCGGCGAAGCCGCACTGGGAGGCGCCTGCGACGAGCTCGAGGGTCCTGGCGACAACGTCGAAGCGACGGACCAGGCAGCCGTCTTGGACGAGCAGGCCGGTGGGCCCCTCGCCCTCGAGGCATCCGAGGCCCGGCAAGGGCACGTTGAGCGCGGGTGCCACGGCCGACGCCGAGCCCGCCACCACGCGCCGCCGCCACACCACGCTGGCGCACGCATCGCACCCATCGGCCGGGTTCAGGTTGCCGTCGTCGCACTCCTCGCCCGCGTCCTGCACCGCGTCGCCGCACGCCTCGACCTTCCTGCAATCGCCGCGACAGCCGTCGCCATCCGCTGTGTCACCGACGTCGCACACCTCGACCCCTGTGAACACCACGCCGTCGCCGCACACGTTGAGCCCGCAGTCGTTCCGGCATGCGTCGCCGTCGACGCCATTGCCGTCGTCACAGGCCTCGTCGAGCTCGTCCACCACGCCGTCGCCGCACACGTTGAGCGCGCAACCTGGCAGGCAATGGTCGTTCAAGATCGCGTTGCCGTCGTCGCACTCCTCGCTCGCCTCTGCCAGCTCCGCCACGCCGTCGCCGCAGGCGTTGTGCTCGCAGGTGCTCAAGCAAGGGTCCTCGTTCTCGTCGTTGCCGTCGTCGCACTGCTCGCCCGGATCGACGATGGCGTCGCCGCAGATGCCCTGCATACAGGTGGTGCGGCATGCGCCCGGCTCGTCGGCGTTCAGCGCACCGTCGTCGCACTGCTCGCTGCCGTCGCGCGCCACGATGCCGTCGCCGCAAGTGCGCCCCGCCGCCGCGTCGGGCGTGAGACAGGTCTGCAGCTCCACGACGCACACGAGCGCGCCGGGGCAATCGGCGTCCTCCTCGCACTGCACCACGAGATCCGGCGGCAGCTCCCGTGAGCAGCCGACGAGCGCGAGCACCGCCGTCATCACGAATCGCTTCATCTGACCCCCCATGCTCAGTTCGCGTCGAGCTGCACGTCGGCGCGGTAGCCCATCCAATCGACGAAGCCCGCGGTCGCGGCCGTGGCGATCGCGAGCGCGCCGCTCACGCTCCACGCCACGATCGCCACCATCGCCGCGTCGTCGGCCGACTTGGTGAGCGCCGCGAGCTGATCGCCGTCCGCCTGCTTGCCCTGCTCCGCATGCGAGGTGACGAACCCTTGCAGCGAGGTCTCGGCGCCGTTCCAGAAGTAGGTGGTGGCGGCCGCGCCGACCAGCGACGCGCCCGTGACGCCCACGCCGGTCCAGAACACCCAGGGGTCGAAGGGCGGCGGGTTCAGTCGGATAGCCAGCTCGTTCGACACGCCACGCGTGCGCCCCGCCTTGAGCGGGAAGTCGGGGAAGAGCGCCTCCACCGCGGGGCCCACCACGCCCAAGAACTCCTCGCCGTTGTCGGGCTTGAGGCGCTGATCCACCTGCCCCACCGCCTTGCCCTGCCGCTGATCGAGGCGGCGCAGCCCGAACACGTGCTCTTCGCCCACCTTGGCGGCGCTGCCCACCACCAGGGTGTCGACGCCAAGCGCCTCGGCGATCTCGGCGATGCACGAGTCGTCGCCACAGCCCATGAGCTGCTTTTGCGCCTCGTGGTCGAGCATGGCCCGCACCTCGTCCATGCCGATGACGCTCATGCCTTGCAGCTTGCGCAGCTCGGCCGTGATCGAGGCCGTGAGGATCACGGTGACGCGCTCGTCGACGCCCGCGCTGGTCAGCTCGTACACAGCGACGCGATGGATGCCCGGCCGTGCGTCGGCGGCAGGTGCCGGCGCCGGCTCGGGGGAAGGCGCTGGCGGCACCGCCATCGAGGGCGGGCGCTGCGCAGACAGCGCCGTGGCGAAGAGGATCGGCAAGAGCAACATGAGACCCCCGAGCTTGGGCTGCCTGGCCGCCCTCGACCGGCCGGCAGTATCGCTGTCAGCCCGCGTGCTTCAACTGGGTCCGCGGGCGCCCTGCGCGGGCTGGCTATCCGCGGCGTCGACGTCGTTGGCAGCGCGCCAGGCCCCGAGCGCCTCGTCGAACACCATGCCGCCCTGGTCGGGCACCTCGAGGTGCAGGTGCCAGCCGGGCTCGGTGCAGGTGCGCCCGCGGTGCGGGTGGTGACCCCAGAAGGGCACGATGGACCGCGTGTCGGCGAAGCCGTCGGCGGTCTCGACGAAGGCGGCGCGCGGTGCCGGCGGGTACTTGTGCTCGTGCGGCACCTTGATGGTGCAGACGCCGCCGTCGTAGGCGAGGGGGCGCCCATGCTGCCCCAGGTAGCGCCACGCGGGCGGACCGCTCGGCACCTCGCCGCGCTGGATGGGGGCCACGCCGCAGGCTGCAGCCGCGACGAGGGCGAGGGCGAGCGCGAGGCAGCGCATCGGGCCAGTGTAGGTGCGCGGCTGTTTTTTTGCGCAAGGGCCGCCGCGGTCGCAGCATGGGGCCGGAGGTCCACCTTTGGCTCCGAACGACTCCATCGCCGACGCCGACGCCCAGAACGACGACGACCCCACGCCCGCGCCGCGCCGCCGCCGCCGCGCGCGCGCTCCCGCGCCGGTGACGCTCCCCGACGACGACGCCGACGCCATCGACGACGAGCCCGCGCCGGTGGTGGTGCGCGGCAGCGGTCCGCCGCGCCTGCTCTTGTCGACCCCGCCGGCCATGGCGCCCGGCGCCGATGATGACGAGGGCGACCCCATGCCGCGGCGCTCGCGTCGCCGCCCGCGCGTGGAGCATGTCTCGCAGCCGCCGCGCCCCGCCGCCTCCGAGGACGACGACGAAGACACGCCCACGTCTGCGCGCGCGCGACCGAAGAAGCGCGCCAAGAAGCGCACCCTGGAGCGCGTGGCGCACCTGCCGCTCGAGATCGCGGGCATCGTGGTGTTCGCGCTCGGCGTGCTCATGGTGCTCGCGCTCGTCTCGTACTCTGCCAGTGACACCGCCGCCGGTCATCGCGGGCCGGTGCACAACTGGATCGGCCCTGGCGGCGCCGTGCTCGCCGACCTGCTCCTGCTCATCTTCGGCGCGCCGGGCTTCCTGGTGCCGGCGGCGCTCTTCGTGGGCGCGGTGGCCTGCTTCAAGCCGGTGGCACAGCCGCGCCACGCGCTCTTGCGCGCGGGCGCCGCCGCCGTCGCGGCCCTCGGCGCGATGATGCTGCTGCACCTCATGTTGCGCGGCACCACCGGGCTGCCCTTCCCCGCCGGCGGGCTCGTGGGCGCCCTCGTCGCCGACGCGCTCGCCTCGCTCATCGCGCCGCTCGGCGCGGGCGTGGTGGCGCTGGCGCTCAGCTTCGTCGGCACCGTGGTGGCCCTCGATCGCCCGCTCGGGCCCACGGCGCGATCGATCGGCGATCGCATGGCCGAGCTGGTGGCGCGCGCGCGCGAGCGCCTGGAGGTGTGGCGCGAGGAGCGGCGCTTGCTGGTGGAAGAGGAGGAGCGCCTCACGCGCGAGCTCGAGGCGCGCGAGCCGAGCTTGCCGCCCGCAGAGATCAAGCGCAGGGCGGCCGAAGAGCGCGCCAAGAAGAAGGACGAGCGCAAGCAGCGCATCTTCGAAGAGGCCGAGCGCCGCGCCAAGGAGCGCCTGGCCATCGCCATCGAGAAGCGCAAGGTGTCCTTGGCGCCCGTGGGACCCTCGGCGCCACCCATGGCTGCCGACGCGCCGGCCATCGTGTCGACGCCGAGCGCCCCCGGCACCGTCGTCGACACGGCGCCGCCCGAGCTGCAGCCCGATCCGCCCTGGGTGCTCGAGGAGCCGGTGGTCGACGGCAAGGTGGTGAGCCTGGCCAAGGTGCTCGCCGACCGCGCCGAGAAGAAGGCGCAAGAGGCCGCCGACGCCGACGACGGCAGCTTCCGCATCGTGGAGCGCGCCCACGTCGATCCGCGGGCCGTGGAGGCCGCTGCGGCACCCGTGGTGGAGGAGGCCAAGACCGCCTTCCAGTTACCGCCGCTCAACTTGCTCGACTACGACGCGCCCGCGCCCGAGCCGCTCGACGAGATGAAGATGCGCGCCCAGGCCGACAAGCTGGTCGCCAAGTTCCTCGACTTCGGCATCGAGGGCCGCGTGCGCGAGGTGCGCCCTGGCCCCGTGTGCACCACCTACGAGTTCGTGCCCGCGCCCGGCATCAAGGTGTCGAAGATCGCCGCGCTCGCCGACGACATCGCCATGGCCATGGAGGCCATCCACGTGCGCATCGTGGCGCCCATCCCTGGCAAGGGCGCCGTGGGCATCGAGATCCCGAACGAGAAGCGCGAGACCGTCTACATGAAGGAGATCATCGCGGACGCGGCGTTCTCCAAGAAGCCCGACAAGCTGATGATGGCGCTCGGCAAGGACATCGAGGGGCGCCCCTACTACGCCAACCTCGGCGAGATGCCCCACGTGCTCATCTCGGGCACTACCGGCTCGGGCAAGAGCGTCAGCGTCAACGCCATGATCTGCTCCATGCTCTACCGCGCCACGCCCGAGGACGTGCGCTTCTTGATGATCGACCCGAAGATGCTCGAGCTGTCGATCTACGACGGCATCCCGCACCTGTTGTTGCCGCCCATCATCGACTCCAAGAAGGCGGCCATCGCGCTCAAGTGGGCGGTCAACGAGATGGAGCGCCGGTATCAACTGATGAGCGAGCTCGGCGTGCGCGACATCGCCGGCTTCAACGCGCGCGCGGCCGCCGCCCGCGACGGCAACGACGACGAGGCCAAGAGGCTCCTGACGGACGCGTACAACAAGAACTGCGCCGCCGTCATGGGCGGGCCCCGTATTGCTGGAGCGGGGGCCATCGCCAAGAACCCGCTCGACAAGCTGCCCTTCCTCGTCATCGTGGTCGACGAGTACGCCGACCTGCTCGCGGTGGCCGGCAAAGACGTCGAGGGCTACGTCATGCGCCTCGCGCAGAAGGCGCGCGCCGCCGGCATCCACGTCATGTTGGCCACGCAGCGCCCCTCGGTCGACGTCATCACCGGCGTCATCAAGGCGAACTTCCCGGTGCGCATGGGCTTCCGCCTGGCGTCGAGCCACGATTCCAAGACCATCATCAATCGCCCCGGCGCCGAGAAGCTGCTCGGCCGCGGCGACATGCTCTTCATGCCACCCGGCACCTCCAACGTGCTGCGCGTGCACGGCGCCTTCATCTCTGAAAAGGAGCTGCACCGCGTGGTGGAGTTCTTGAAGGCGCAGGGCAAGGCCACCTACGACCTGAGCATCCTCGAGACCCCCGCCGACGACGGCGAGGGTGGTGGTGGCGATCTGCTGGATGAGCCGAAGGACGCGCGCTACGACGAGGCCGTGGCGGTGGTGGCGCGCACGCGCAAGTGTTCGACGTCGTGGCTGCAGCGTATGTTGAACCTCGGCTACCAGCGGGCCGCGCGCATCGTCGATCGCATGGAGCGCGAGGGGCTCGTGGGTCCGGCGCAGAACGCCAAGGGGGATCGGGATATCTACGTGAAGCCCGACGGTACGCCGGCGGGGTGAGCGCGGTGCGCTCAACAATGCTCGAGAACGAGCGGGTGGAATGAGGGCCGACCTTTCGCCGCCATTCGCAGCGGTCCTGCGACGAAGCTCGACATTGAAGGTGCTCTCGTCGTGCTAGGGGGTGTGCACTGCGTTGACAGTTTGCCTCGGCGGTGGCATGAATTCCGTGCCGGGGGTGCGAATCGATGGATCGAACGCTTGTGAGGAGGGGCTCTCTCTCCCTCTCTCTCCCTCTCTCTCTCTCTCTCTCTCTCTCTCTCTCTTGAGCGCACTGCCGGCCGCGGCGCGCAATGATCGCCCGCCCATTGTGGGCGACATGATCGACGCAGCCACGCTCAGGGTGGCATTCCCCAGCGCCGCCATCATCGACAACGTGCAGGTCTTGGTGCTGAGCCCCGATGGCGAGGTGTTGGCGGCGATCGAGCCGACACTGGAAGAGCGCGCAGACGGCGACCAGGTCGCGATCTTCGTCGTGCCAGGATCGCTTCAGGACGAGTGGATCTTCGCTGACGTGATCTTCGATCACGCCGTGCTCCAGCGCCGCGCGCTACATACCTGGTCCACACGGCTCGTGTTCCGCTGCGTGGCGGGCTCGTGCGCGGTCTCGGACGAGGTCCAGTGGGCCCTCGCGGCGGGCTACTTGCGCCTGCTCACGGACGCGAACGGCCAGCCGCTGCTGGATGCGGACCTGCGGAGCGTGCAATGAGAGGCGCGCTGTTCATCTCCTGCATGGTGCTCGCCGCAGCCGGGGACGCTCAAGCGCTGTCGGGCTCAGTCTCAGGTTGCATGCTCTATGACGACCAGCGCGATATGTGCTGTGTCGGGCACAGCGGCTGCGCCCACACGTGGTGCGACACGGACAACCGCCCCTTCCGCGAGGCGAGGGTTGCCTTGGTTGCGTGGTGGGGCGAGCCAGGCAGCGGCACGACCGATGCGAATGGCTGCTTCAACTTCTCCTGGGACGACGCCAGCTGCTTTGGGCCCACCTGTAGCTACACCTTGCGGCTCTTCCTGCAGAATCCCAACGACTTCACGGTGAAGAACGCCTCCGGCGCCATTTACACGAGCTCGACGAGCGTGACTATCGCCTCCGGGGCCCGCGCGCTCGGCAGCTTCAAGCCGACACAACCCACGCTGGAGCGCTGGGGTCTGTATGCCACCACGCAGCAGTTCTTCGACCGCATCGTCGATCAGTCCACGATCCTCTCCGCGACCATGACCGATATCGAGGTGGTCTACCCGGACACCATGACCGCGGCGTGGGGTGACTACAAGATCACGGTCGAGAGCAGTTTCGCCGATCAACGTCCGAAGGGTGTCGCGCACGAGCTCGGTCACATCGCGAATCGCCACGGCTTCGGTGAGGCCAGTTTCGACTACCAAGGCTGTGATAGTGCCCACGAACGATGGACCCCTCACACCTGCGAGCGCGTCGCGTTCGAAGAGGGCCTGGCGACCTTCTGGGCCATGCCCTGGGGCTGGTCGAACAACGCCACCGACCCGATCTTCGAGTACAGCGAGGATCACGTTGAGTCGAACGCCTTGGACAACATCTGCGGTGGAAGCGCAAACTGCGACGTGGAGATGTGTGTGGCCGCATTTCTCTGGGATATCTTCGACGACCCCGCGAATGACGACGACCCCATCGACGACGCGGACCCTACAATCGCCGTTAGACAAATGGTGGAGGTGCTTGAGGAATACTGCAACAGCAGCTCCAACCGCTGCCGCGACGAGCCCGGCGCCGACGGGCGCAATCATTGGGATTTCCTGGAGAACTTCGACGACCTCTACCCGAGCCTCACCAGCTCCGCGCGCACCATTCTCAACAACCTCAGCATGGACGCAGCATGCGAAGAGCCCTTTTGACGAACGCGCTCGGAGGAGCCCTGCTGTTTGGCTCGCTCCTCGGATGCGTGCCCCAGTCCTCCCTGCCCGGAACCATCTGCGAGCCTCACACCGATGCGGACCTGCAGGCCATTGCGGCCGGCGAGCGCCACTGCTCGTCGGTGAGCATCGCCGAGACCCAGTTCGAGAACCTCGACGGCCTGCGAGGCCTCACCTCAGTGCCCGAGGCGGTATCCGTCTTTCGGAACGAGCACTTGGCAGACCTCACCGGCCTTGAAGACTTGAGCCACGTCGGAGGGATCACCGTATCCGAGAACCCATCGTTCGAGGAGGTCGACCTCTCGTGGCACGGGCAAATCGGGATCGTGAACTTCTCGAACAATGCCAACCTCCGCGCGCTGTCGATCTCCCTCGACACGGCCGACAGCTACCTGGGCATCGGAAACGAGGCCATCACCTCGCTGACGCTGGCAAACCCCGCGCCCACAAAGGAGCTGAGGCTCACTCACCTGCCGGAGCTCGCCTCCCTGGGAGGTCTCGCCGGCCTCGCCTCTGTAGAGATCGTGCTCTTCTACGACCTTCCCAGCATGCCGGCCGCGGAGGTGGAGTCCTTCCTGGCCGGCCTCGATCCCGCGCCGAGCTACATGGAGATCTGCGACGTCGAGGGCTACCCGGGCTGCTGATCGCACCCGCATCGCGCGGGCAGCCTCGCCTCCGCGACGTCGCACCTGGGCACGCGTGGCGCTATAGTCGCCCCGATGTCCGAGGCACTGCCGCGGAAGTTCGGCCCCTACCTGCTGCTGTCGATGGTTGGCCGCGGTGGCATGGGTGAGGTCTACCTCGCCAAGAGCGGCGGCCTGCGCGGCTATGAGAAGCACTGCGTCGTCAAGACCCTGCGCGCCGACACCGCGGCCGACAACGAGTACGTGCAGCGCTTCTCGGAAGAGGCCCGCGTGGTGGTGCAGCTGGCGCACCGCAACATCTGCGCCGTGTTCGACGTCGGCCGCGCCGAGGGGCGGCTCTACCTCGCCATGGAGCACATCGTGGGCCGCGACCTGCGGTCGGTGGCGCACCACGAGCGCCTGCCCATCGCCATCGCCATCCACGTGGTCAGCGAGGTGCTCGAGGCGCTCGACTACGCCCACCGCTTCGTCGATGCCACCACCGGCCAGGCCCTCGGCCTGGTGCACCGCGACGTCTCGCCGCACAACGTGCTGCTCGGCGTCGAGGGCGACGTCAAGCTCATCGACTTCGGCATCGCTACCTCGGTGCGCCAGGGCCCGCTGACCGCGCGCGGCGACGTGCTCGGCAAGCTCACCTACATGGCGCCCGAGCACGCCCGCGGCGACGAGGTCGACGGGCGCGCCGATCAATTCTCGGCGGCGGTCACGCTCATCGAGCTGCTCACGGGGCAGGGACTCTACGAGGGCATGAGCCGCGATCAGGCCTGGGCCATCTCCGGCGTCGGTGGCCACCGCCCGACCACCTTCGGCAGCATCGACGCCGAGCTGCGCGGCATCCTCGATCGGGCGCTTGCGCCGCGCTGCGAGGAGCGCTTCCCCTCGTGCAGCGCCTTCGCCGAGGCGCTCACCGGCTGGGCCCTGGCGCGCGGCCTGTTCGCCGACGCGCGCTCGGTGCGCCAGCTCATGGCGCAGCGCTTCGGCGACCTGGCGGCGGAGGCGCGCGGCGCCTATCGGCCCTTCCGCGCCGTAGCGCCGCCGGCCATGGAAGATGCCACCGGACCGGCCTCGGGGTGGGAGTCGATCGCCACCACCATGATGGTGGCGCCGCCCACCACGGGCTTCGACGCGCCTCGCTCCTCCACCGGCGAGCAGCGCGACACCAACTCCGCGCCCACCGCGCCGGTGCGCGCGCGGCGCACGTCGCTGGCCATCGCCGCTGCCGTCGGTGCGCTCGTGGTGGGCGTGGGGATCACGGCGGCGGTGGCCGTTGGCGGGGAGCCCGTGGTGGTGGCGCCGTTGCCGCCGGCACCGCCGCCAACGCCCATGGTGGTGCCCCCGCCGCTGCCCCCCAACGAGCCACCCATCGAGCCGCTGCCAGCGCCCGTCGAGCCGGTGCGCAAGAAGCCCGCAGAGCCCAGCACGCGCCCCGACAAGGGCCCGCCCGACAAGCCTGTCGTCGTCGACAAGGGGCCCGTGGTCAAGGTCAAGTGGGACGACGACACGACCAGCTCCCTGGCCTTCCTCAAGAGGGAGTGCTTGGGCAAGGTGAGCTGCGCCGCCAACGTCGTCGAGTGGAGCCGACGCACCAAGAGCGACCTCGAGCGCCAGCAGGTGGCCGAGGCAGCGTCGTCGTGTGCGCGCTCGTGCCGGCTCAAGTGAGCACAGGGGGCCGCGTCATGCGTCGCACCACGATCCTCGGCCTCGCGACCATGGTCGCCTTCGCCTGCGCCACGCCTCGCCTGGGCGACAAGGAGCTGCCGCCGCGGCCGCCCTCGTTGCGCGCGGCCTTCGAGCAGATGCCGGCGCCGGCGTCGGCGCGCCTGCGCATCCTGTCGGACAACGTCGACGCCTGGGTGGCGCGCTGGCGCCTCATCGAGAGCGCCCAGCGCAGCGTCGACGTGCAGTACTTCATCATCGAGCCCGACGCCTTCGGCATGAGCCTGCTCGGGCTCTTGTGCGAGAAGGCCAACGCCGGGGTCAAGGTGCGCCTGATGGTCGACTCCCGAGGCACCGCCGCCTTGTCGCGCACCTGGATGGGCGCCGATTGGCTGCAAGAGCTGGTGCGCGCGGGCGCCGAGGTGCGCATCTACAACCCGCTCGAGCACAACGTGGCCGACGCCCTGGCCAGCGGCGATTTGCGCGCGGTGACCGCCAGCAACCACGACAAGCTCATCATCGTCGACAAAGGAGCGGCCATCGCCGGCGGGCGCAACATCTCGCGCGACTACCTGAGCGACACCCGTGATCACCCGAGCGCCTTCATCGACATGGACGTGTTCATGGAGGGCGACGGCGCCGTGCGCGCGCTGGGCGAGGCCTTCAGCTCCGAGCTGCGCGGCCCCAAGACCAAGAAGGTGAAGCGCGACGCCGGCACCGATGATCGCGATGGTCTCTTGCTCGCGGCGGCCGCCATGCGCCTGTGGCTGCAAGACCCGGCCTTCAGCGACGGCGAGGTGGCCGCCCTCGACAGCGACGAGAAGCGCGACGCGCTGGCGCTGGTGTACGAGGGCAACGCCGTCGGCGCGCTCGATCACATCCCCACCGACAAGACGCGCGAGCTGGCGCGCGAGGTGTCGCGTCAGCTCGCGCGCCTGCCGCACCTGCGGGGCGCGCTCCACCGCCCGGTACCGCCCATCTCCGTCGAGGGCGAGAGCGTGCGCGTGCTCGACACCCACTCGAGCTGGGGTCCCACGCAGAGAAACCGCGTCAACGAGAACCTGCTGGCGGCCGTGCAGGCGGCCGAGCGCGAGGTGGTGATCCAGTCGCCCTACTTCGTGCTCACCGAGCGCGGCGTCCGCGCGCTGCGCGAGGCGGCAGCCCGCGGCGTCGTCGTCACCATCCTCACCAACAGCCCCACCTCGTCGGATAGCCCCATCACGCAGGCCGCATTCCTCAAGCAGTGGCCGCGCCTGCTGGCCGAGATCTCCACCGCGCGCTTGTTCGTCGTGGGCGAGAAGCGCCTCATGCACGCCAAGGTGGGCGTGATGGACGGCGTGCTCAGCTTCGTCGGCAGCTACAACCTCGATCCCCTCTCGGCCGGCGTGAACGGCGAGGTGGTGGCCGCGGTCTGGTCGGAGCAGTTCGCCGCCAGCCAGCGCGCGCTCATCGTGGGCAAGACCGAAGAGCAGGCGCCGCTGGTCTTCGAGTACACCATCGAGCGCGGCCCAGACGGCGCGCCGGTGCTCGAGGGCGGTGAGCCCAAGGTGCGCTTCGGCCCCGAGCAACACTGCGACCCTGCCGCCATCGCCAAGGTGAAGAAGCTCGAGCCGCTGCTCGAGCTCTTGGCCCCCATCATCTGAGCGGCGCTGCGCGCGGGTTCGGAATCTGGGTTGCGCGTGGGCCGCGCGCACCGCAAGCTTCGCCCATGGGCGCTCGTCGGCTCGTCCTCGTCCTCTCCGCGCTGCTGCCGCTCGCGTGTTGCGAGCCCGACGCGGCATGCGAATCGGCGGCCGAGCCCACCGTCGAGCTCGGGCGCTTGGGCGAGGGGGACTTCGAGCTGCTCAGCGAGGGCGAGCGCGTGCCCATCTCCATCGCGCCCCAGGGTGGTTTCGGCATGGCGGTGCGCGTGCGCACGACGGGGCTGCACGCCGCCGACGACACGCGCGCCACCGTGCACGTGGCCACCGAGATCGACGGCGCCAGCGTGGGGCAGTACGTGCTCTACCAGCAGGCGCTCTTGTGCGCCGGCGACAGCGGCTCCGTCAGCACCGTGGTGGTGCCGCTCGATCCCTTCGTCTACACCACCAACGAGCAGCTGCAGGCGCTCGTTGGCCTGCTCGCCACCCTCATCGTCGACGTGGTCGACGCGAACGACGTGCGCGGCCACGGCGAAGCGGTGGTCACGCTCGGCGCGGGCGAGTAGCCGGCGCCCTCGTCGTCGTCGCGCGGCGCACGGTGCCCTGCGGGTCCGGTCCGATCCGATCGTGTGAGCGCCTGTTGGTCTCCGCTGTAGGGAATGCCGCATGGACCATGCGCCGTGATGCCGGTGTCGAGAGAGCACAAGCTGGTGCGCCTCGACACCACGGACCGCGACCGGCATTCAGGGCAGGTCACCGGTGGAAGCGGGCTGCGCGCTTCCCGCGCGCCGCGCCGGAAGCTCGAGATTGCTGCCGTACGACCGCCGTCGCATCGCCCTCGCCGGGGGCGGGGCGCGCCGACGGCTGACCACCGGAGACGGAGGCGAGCCCCTTGTGTGCCGGACGGAGGTCCGGGTGGAGAGCAGACGCAAGGCCCGCACTGACCGCGGCGCCAGGGTACCCAATCGCTCCGGGTGATGCTGCCTCGCACATGTCTCTCGCTGGCACAGCAAACCGACCGGGCAGCAAGGTGTGATGCAATGGTCCGCCATGGCGATCCGGGCGGATCTCATCACGCTTCTTTGTCTTGCTGCCGTCGCAGGTTGCGTCGACGAAGGCATCGATGCAGGTGACGCCGATGTGATCGCTGGCGGCGAGGGCGAAGGCGAGGGAGAAGGCGAGGGAGAAGGCGAGGGCGAAGGCGAGGGCGAAGGCGAGGGAGAAGGTGAGGGAGAAGGTGAGGGAGAAGGCGAGGGAGAAGGCGAGGGAGAAGGCGAGGGAGAAGGCGAGGGAGAAGGCGAGGGAGAAGGCGAGGGAGAAGGCGAGGGAGAAGGCGAGGGAGAAGGCGAGGGAGAGGGTGAACTGCCGCGCGTCCCGTGCCTGGACCCGACGACCCACAATGGCGGAGACGGCTTCTGCGTAGCTGCCGACCAGTGCTCGAGCGGCTTCTTTCTCGGGGCGAACGGCACGTGCACCGCATGGCGATGGACCACCGAGCTG
>JADZDP010000255.1 GCA_020850995.1 Deltaproteobacteria bacterium | reverse complement strand
GTTGAGGAGATCGCTCGGGTCCGGCGCAATTTCTGCGGCCCAAGCGGGATTTCTCTCCGGGACGCTCGGCCCAAGAGGCTCGCCGTCGGCGAGCTGCGTTTGCCCCGGTAGAATTTCCTATCCGCGCAAGACGCGCACGTGCTCGCAGAAGCGGTGGCGCGCGAGATCGAGCACGGCGGTCTTGCCGGCACCAAGGCCGCCGGTGAGGACGACCTGACGGGTCACGTGGCGATGACCGGCGCAGCCGCAGCGGCCGAGGCCCGACGTCAAGCTGCCAATCGGATCGAGTGCTCTGGCGTCACGCGGCACCGGGCCCCCCTTGCACTTGGTCGGCGACGACGCGCGGTCGCTTGCCGGCGGCGCCGGGGGGAACCGCATCCACGACGACAACGTTCACGGTCGGACGCTGCGCTCCCGTCAGCGCGACAGCTGCGGCGATCTCCGCGCCGAGCTTCACCGTGTCGACGCCGGTGTCGGGCCGCGCGACCAGCAGCTCGAGCTGCGCCCCGTGCTGCCGCACCTGCCAGCCGGCGACATGCGCCGCCTCGAGAACGCGATGGAACACGACCGGGTGAACGAACACCGGCTGCCCGTCGTCGCGCGCCATCCGCAGCACGTCGTCGGTACGGCCCTCGATGGCGGCGATGCGGCGAAAGTTGCGGCCGCAGGTACACCCCGCGTCTGCTTCGGCCGGGGGGAGCGTGCGAATCCTATCGGTGAGCTCGTAGCGAATCAGCGGCAGCGTGCGCGACGACAACACCGTCACCAGGGCGCGCGTCCCGGTCTCGCCGGGCAAGACGGCGCGGTACTCGTCGTCGACAACCTCGAGGACGACGAGATCTTCGAACACGTGAAGGCCGCGGTGCGCGCTGCACTCGGCGGCCATGCCGCTCGACTCGGTGGCGGCGTAGACGTCGAAGCACTCGACGTTCCATGCGGCGGCTACGTGCGCGCGCGTTTCGGCGGTCAGCGGCTCCGACGACCCGTTCACCGCGCGCGGCCGGATGGAGAGGCGCCCGGCGCACTGCTCGTCGGCGAGGATGCGCAGCATCGATGCGTATGCGACGAGGATCTCGGGCTGAAACTGATTGAGGGCGGTGACCGTGTCCGCCAGCGGAGCGCCGGCATCGTAGCGCTCGGCCACGAGGAACGGGCTCTTGACGGTGGCGCCCACGAGCGCGGATTGATGCGAACGTGACGTCGACGAGACCACGGCCATCCGCGCGTGTCCGGTCAACCGCGCGCGAATCCCCGCCCACTCCTGCGCGCGCGCATACGACGCTATGGTCGCCGTCCACTCCGAGAGGGTCGCGGGAATGATCGATCGGCGCCCGGACGAGCCCGACGTCGCGGCCACCCAGAAGCGATCCGCGAACAGCGCCTCATCGCCGCCAGCGGCGAGGAAGCGCTCGAGCTCCGCCAGCCTCACCAGGGGCTCCGTGGAGATCTCGTCGAAGCGCGACATCAGCGTCGCCTTTGTGAGCGGCGGAATCGCTGCGAGAGGGACCCTGCTTCGTCCGCCGAGCAGTTGCCGGTAGTACGGCGAGCGCAGCGCGACGTGACGCATCAGGTCCGCGAGCCGCGCGCGTTGGTGCGTGGCGATCCGCTCGCGCGACCAGTGCTCATGGCCGCGGATCGCGCGTCGCTTGACGAGCACCAGGGCGAGTACGTCGGCGCGCACGGCTCATTCCGCGTGGAGCTGTGCGAGCGTGAGAAGCTTCGCCGCGGTGATGGCGTCCTCGGACGTGAGCTCGACGACGTTGCCGGCGGCTTCTGCGCGCACCCCCGTCACGCCGAGCGGACACACCGGCATGTCTGATGCGCCCTGCGCTTGCGCGAACGCGACGTGACACGCGATGTGCGCTTGCCACGCATCGACGTTGACGCCCGCCTTCGGTGTCAGCCGCACACCCTTCGGCAGACGATCGACGCGCTCGAGCTGACCCAGCAGCGGGCAGCTCGAGCGGACCTTCGGCTCGAAGAGCTTGCACGCGCCCTCCTCGTAGGTCGCGAGCGCCACACCGGCAGCGGCGTGGTCGCGCGACATCTTCTCGTGTCGCTCCGCGCTCGCGAGGTGATGCGCCGTCGGGTTGTACTGCTCGTAGCCGTAGCAGCGAGCGCTTGCTCCGACGCCGATGGGCGCGTCCAGGCACACGAGCTCGGCGCCGCCGCCGCTGAGCACGCGTCGCGTCGCCGTTGCGTCCTTGTCGTACTTTTTCGCATGCTCGGCCGCCTCGGCGCCGTGCTCCTCTGCTGCCTCCGCATGTCCGGCGGTCGTCATGTCGGAGGGCTGCGCTCCCGGCGTGGCGCACGAGCATGAGCCGAGCGTGACGAGCGCGATGAGCACAAGAGTGCGATGAGCGATTTGAAGCATGGGTGGGCCTCCTCTGCCTCGTCTCGATACCAGATTCATGCCATCCCGGACGATGAGGAGAGCCAAGGGAGATCGCCACGTTCGCTCGTCGACAAATGCACCAACTGTGACCCGAGCGGTTTCACCCGTAACCGCGCCCGGTGCGAGCGGTCGAGCGCCTGACAACGTTCCGTGCGGCAGCCCCGCCTTTGACAGCGACGATGGCGGCACCTATTCGGCGGACGCGTTGGGGGGCTAGGGCATGCCGCCGTCGGCGTGCCAGCAGCTAATGCCGTTCGGCGCCGACGTCGACGCTGCCGGTGACGGCGGCGCTCTCGACGTCGATGATGTAGAGCTTGTTGGAGGCGTGGCGATCGAGGGTGCTCGTGCTGGTGCTGCTCCTCGTCGGCGGCACCGGCGTGGCGCATTTTCGACTCGGCTCCGAAGTCTTGCCGCCCCTTTGGGAGGGCGACCTGCTCTACATGCCCATCACGCTGCCGGGCATCTCGGTGACGGCCGCCAGCGACGTGCTGCAGCGGCAGGACGCGGCGCTCAAGGCCTTCCCCGAGGTGGGTAGCGTGTTCGGCAAGGCCGGCCGCTTCGAGACCGCCACCGATCCCTCGCCCCTCTCCATGCTCGAGGCCACCATCAAGCTCAAGGACAAGAGCGAGGGGCGGCCCGACCTCCCCGCAAACTGGTGGACGCCGCTGCTGCCCCGGCGGCAGCGGCCGCGCCCTCGTGAGAATGGCCCGACACCGGTTCCGCCGGTTCCGCTGGGGCGGATGGGCCCGTCGATGTCGCAGACGGAGCCGGCGTCGCAGGCGGCAGTGCCGCCGTACAACTCGTACGCGCGGCAGCGACGGAAATGAAGGAGAGGACGGAGCGGACTACAGCGGCGCGGATCACGGTGTCCCTTTCGGCGCGGCGGCGGCGGCGGGCGCAGAAGCGGGAGCAGCTGGCGCAGCGGGTTTCTCGATGCGGGCGCTGCGCGCCTTACCTAGCACAGTTGCCTGAATGACGACGGCGGCTTTTTGATCGGGTGCAACGGCGAGCTCGCCGACGAGGTGATCGTCAGGTGTGCCGTCGGGCTTCTTCGCGATCGGCAGGTCGAGCTTCTTGAGGTCCTTGCCGATCACCACCGTCGCTTTCGCGTCGGCCGGCAGCGCAACCGGTCTCATGTCGGCGTCGTAGAAGTAAACACCGAACGCCTTCTCGGCGAAGACAACCTCGACGTGGGTCTCCTTGTCAACGGTCGCTACGATGCCGCCGTGAGGAGAAGCGTGCGCGTGATCGCCTGGTGCGTGCCCGTGCGCGGCGGGCGGAGCGGCTTTCGGCGCTTCGTGCTTGTCGCCGGGTGGGTGGGCCTTGCCCTCGTGCGCGAGCGCGGACGATGTGGCGAGGAGGAATGACACGACGAGGATGCGTTTCATGCGGCTTCTCCTGTGAACACTGGTCATGGGACGATGGTGGGCGATGCGAGCTTCACGTGATCGCCGCCTGCGTGCTTCTCGAGTGCTGTCCTGCCGAAGCGAAAGAAGACGGTGGGTGTGACGACGAGATCGAGCAGCGTCGACGACAACAAGCCTCCGAGAATGACGACGGCGACGGGATGCAATATCTCCTTGCCCGGCGCGCCTGCTGCGAGCGCCAACGGCACGAGTGCTAAGCCTGCGGTCAACGCCGTCATCAACACAGGCACGAGCCTGTCGAGCGAGCCCTTCACGATCATCTCGCGCGAGAACGGCACGCCCTCGCGCTCGACGAGGTGCATATAGCGGTCGAGCATCATGATGGTGTTGCGTGACGCGATCCCACAGAGCGTGATGAAGCCGACCAGCGTGGCGACGGAGAAGGGCAGCCCCGAGAGCCAGAGAGCGGTGACGCTGCCGATCAGTGCGAGCGGGATGTTCAACAGCACCTGCCACACGAGGCGGAAGCTCTTGAGGTGTGTATGGAGCACGAGCACCATGCCAAGCAGCGAAAAGATCGACAGCACGGCGATGGTGCGCGTCGCTTCCTGCTGGCTCTCAAACTGGCCTTCGTAGGTGACGTAGGTGCCCTCGGGACGCGGCAGCGCGTCGACGACGCGGCGCACGTCTGCGACGACCGAGCCGAGGTCGCGTCCCTGCACGTTGGCGCTCACCACGATGCGACGCGCGGCGTTGTCGTGCACGATCTGGTTCGGCCCTCGGTCCTCGACGACATCAGCCATGGCGGAGAGCGGAACCTTCGCGCCGTTGGCGGTCTCGATGAGCGCGCCGCGGATCCCCTCGATGGAGGAACGCGCCTCGTCGTTGTAGCGGACGATCAGGTCGTAGCGACGCTGGCCGTCGATCACCTGGCCGACGACGGCGCCGGCGAGCGCGCGCTCGAGCAGCTCGGAGAGGGCGCCGGGAGGAACACCGTGGCGCAGCGCCTTGTCACGATCGACGCGCACGCGCACCTGCGGGATGAGCACCTGCTTCTCGATCTGCAGATCGACGACGCCCTCCACCTTCGACATCGCTTCTTCGATCTGCGCGGCCTGGCTGCGCAGCACGGCGAGATCGGGGCCGAACACCTTGACGACAAGCTGGGCGCGCACGCCGGACAGCAGGTGGTCGAGGCGGTGTGAGATCGGCTGGCCGATGCTGATGTTCACGCCAGGAATGAGCGCGAGCTTGTCGCGCATCTCCGCGAGGACGACGCCACGCTCGCGATCGTCGTCGTCGTCGGTGAAGTCGACGTCGAGCTCGGTGTAATGGACACCCTCGGCATGCTCGTCGAGCTCGGCGCGCCCGGTGCGGCGGCCGGTGCTTTTCACTTCGGGGACGGAGCCGATGAGCTCCTCGGCGATGGTCCCGAGACGATTCGACTCCTCCAGGCTGGTGCCGGGTGCTGACAGGACGTTGACGGTCGCGGTGCCTTCGTTGAACTTCGGCAGGAACTCGGTGCCAAGGAACGGCACGGTGGCCGCGGCGATGACGACGAGCGCGAGAGCACCCGCCATCACGGGCAGCGGGCGGTCGAGGGTGTGGGCGAGCACCCAACGTTGCCGTGCTTTCAGGAAGCGCACGAGGGCGCCGTCCTTGTCGTGCGCGGTGGCTTTGGCGTTGGGCAACAGCAGCGAGCACAACACCGGCGTGACCGTGAGCGACACGAACAGCGACGCGATGATGGACACGATGTACGCGATGCCGAGCGGAACGAAGAGGCGGCCTTCAATGCCGCTCATCGCAAACAGCGGGATGAACACCAAGACGACGAGGATCGTCGCGAAGACGATCGAGTTTCTGACCTCGCTCGATGCCTCGTAGACCACCTGCAGCGGTGGCTTCGGGCTGCCTGCCGCGCGGTTCTCGCGCAGGCGCCGGAAGACGTTCTCGACGTCCACGATCGCGTCGTCGACGAGCTCGCCGATGGCGACGGCGAGACCGCCGAGCGTCATCGTGTTGATGGTGAGGCCGAACGCCTTGAACACGAGCGCGCTCACGAGCAGAGACAAGGGGATGGCCGTGAGCGTGATGACGGTCGTGCGGAAGTTCATCAGGAACAGCACGAGCACGATGACAACGAGGATCGCGCCGTCGCGCAGTGCCTCGGCAACGTTCTCGATGGCGGTCTCGATGAACGTGGCCTGGCGAAAGAGCTCGACGACCTCGACGTCTTTCGGGACGCTCTTTCTGAGCTCGGCCAGAGCGACCTCGACCTGCTCCGTCAGCTCGATGGTCGAGGCGCCTGGCTGCTTCTGGATCGAGAGAACGACGGCGGGCTTGCCGTTTACGCCCGCGTCGCCGCGCTTGATGGCGGGGCCGAAGCGAACTGCGGCGACGTCGCGGAGACGGATCGGCACGCCGTCTTTGAAGCCGACAGCGGTGGCGGAGATGTCATCGAGCGAGGCCGTCCTCGAGACGTTTCGTACGAGGTATTCCTGGCTCTTGCGCTCGAGGAAGCCGCCGGTGGTGTTCGCTTGCGCAAGACCAGCGGCGTGCTCGACGTCGTCGAGCGTGAGGCCGTAGGCGAGCAGGCGCTCGGGCTTCACGAGCACCTGGAACTGTTTGACGCCGCCGCCGATAGGGATCACTTGCGCGACGCCGGGAATGGTCAGCAGGCGCGGGCGAAAGACCCAATCAGCAGCGGAGCGAATCTCGAGCGCCGATGTGGAGCCGTCCTTGGAGACGAGCCCGATGAGGAGGATCTCGCCCATGATCGACGTCACCGGTCCCATCTGCGGGGCCACGTCGTCGGGCAAGCGCTCCTTCACGACTTGCAAGCGCTCGGCGACGAGCTGGCGGTCGAGGTAGATCTCGGTCTCCCAGCCGAACTCGACGTAGACGATCGAGAGACCGACGCCCGACGTCGATCGCACGCGCACGACGCCAGGCGCGCCGTTCATCGCCTGCTCGATCGGCGCCGTCACGAGGGTCTCGACCTCCTCGGGCGAGAGGCCGCCGGCCTCGGTCATCACCGTCACCGTGGGTCGGTTCAAATCGGGGAAGACGTCGACCGGAAGCTTGACGAGGACGAAGACCCCGTAGACGCACGCGAGCGCGGCGACGGCCAATACGAGGAGTCGATGCTCGAGCGAGAAACGGATGATGCGGTCGAACATCGCCGTTACCTCGCCGGTGCGTTTCTGAGCGTGTACGCGCCGATGACGACGACGCGCGCGCCGGCGTCGAGGCCTTGGATGACCTCGAGCATGTCGCCGTCGCGACGCCCGACGGCGATCTCCTTCGCTTCGAATTCTTCCGGGGCCGTGTGTAGGTAGACGACGCGGCGGCCATCGATGTCGAGGATGGCTGCGTCCGGCACGGCGACGACCTGCTTGTCGGCTCCCGCGCCGATCTGCACGCGGGCGAACATGCCGAGCTTGAGCAGGTCTTCGTCGTTCTTGACCGAAAAAATAACCTTCGCGGTGCGCGTCGCGTCGTCGATCACTTGTCCTTGCGCGAGCAGCTTGCCGGGGAAGGACTTACCGGGGAACGCGTCGACGGAAACGACCGCGTCGCCGTCGCCCACGAGGCGCGCGAGCTCGTGCTCGGGGACCTTCGCCTCGACTCGGAGCTCGGTCGGATCGAGGACGAGGAAGGCGCGGTCGCCTTGCGCGACCATTTCGCCGGGGGAGACAGCGATGTCAGCGAGCACACCGTCGATCGGCGAGACGAGCTCGAACCGGGAGACACCCGCCGACGTCGTGAACGCGGCGCGCCGGGACTCCGCATCGGCGAGGGCGGCACGCGCGCTAGCGACGTCCACCTCGGCGGCCTCGATCTGCTGGCGCGAGGAGACGCCGGTGAGCGACTCGAGGCGGGCCTTGGCTTTCTCCGCGGCGTCGAGGCGCGCAGATGCGGTGGCGTAATCGCTGCGAGCGCGCGCCTCTTCCGAGAGGAACGAGGCGCGCTCGGGAGCGGACAGCACGGCCTCAACCACACCGAGCGTCTGCCCTTTCTTGATGCGCGCGCCGAGCTGCGGGAAACCACCGCGCGGCGGGGCGACGCGACCGCTCTGGGGCACGAAAATCGCCGCGTGCCTCTCGGGGGGGGCCGTGATCGTGCCGGGAACGATCACCCGGTCCGCGAGCGCGCGTGTCTCGACGACGGCAGTGCGGATGCCGAGCAAGAACTGCGACTCTTTGGCGACGAACACGTGGCCACTTTTGCCCGACGGCTTCGCGGCGTTCGCGGCTGGCTTCTCGCTGTGGTCTTCATCGCCGTGCGCGCGCGCGACGCCTGCGAACAAGAACAGCGCCGCCGCGACCGGCGCGGCCGCTGCGCGCGCCCGTCGCCGGCGCCGAAACACCAAAAGCGCGACGAGCGAGGCGGCGAGGACGAGCGCCGACGCTGCAATGCCGAACCATGCGCCGCCGTGATCTTGCTCGGCCTGGGCGACGACCGGCGGCGGACCGATCTCGACGTCGGGGATGGCGGCAACGTCGACGAGCTCACCGGCGATAATCGTCGCCGACAGCGCATAGTGTGCGTCCGCAGTGAGCGCGACGTCTGCTTCGTAGACGCCCGGGCTCTTGGTGGCGGGCATGGTCACCGTGGTGTCGGGCTTTCCCGGAGTGGAGAACGTGAGCTCGATCTGCGCCGCCTCGATTGGCGCATTGCTCGCATAGTCGGAGGCAAGAACGCGGAGGCGCAGAGGCCCGGCGGCAGCGGGCTTCGCTGGCCAGCGAACGACGAGCTCGATCGCTGTCGTCGTGGCCGTTGCCGTGCGCGAGTCCGCGCTCGCGGTGGGCGGTGGCGGCGCTTGGCCGTGGTCCTCGTCGCCGTGCGCCGACGCGGACACACTGGAGAGCGGCGGGAGCGCGAGTGCGCATGAAGCACTGAAGAAGAGAGCGACGCGAGCGACGCGATTCATGGTGCGACCTCGATACCAACCAGGCGCGGATCTGCGAGCGCGACGAGCGCGGCGGCGTGCGCCTCGACCTGCCGACGCTTGGCGTCGACGAGCTCGAGGCGCGTGCGCAGCAGGCGGTCACGCGTCGTCAGCGCTTCGTCGAGGCCGAGCGCTCCGGCGACGTAGGCGTTCTGCACGTCGCTGAGCGCGCGCGTCACGTCGGCCTCCGTCGCAGCGAGACGCTCGGCCCCGGTCGACGCGGCGCGAAAGCGCGCAAGCGCCGTCGACATGGAGGCGGTCGCCGCGCGCCGCACGCCGCGCAGCTCAGCGTCGGCGCGTGCGGCTTCAGCGCGCGCAAGGGCTATCTCTCCCGTCTTCCAGTCCCAGACGGGCAGCGTGACCGCCAGCGTTACACCTGCGACGTGGTCCGGGTCGGTGACGTTCTGCGGCAGGAAAGGCGAGTCGAGCACAGACTGGTCGAAGCCATAGCCGATGCCGATGCGAGCGGTCGGCAAGCGATCGAGCTCGGCGCCATCGATCTGGCGCTGCGCGGCCTCAAGATTCAACGTCGCTGCATGCACATCGACGCGCACGGCCGAATCGGAGGAGCCAAGGACGGGCAACGCGGCGAGCGCCGGCCAGACAACTTGCGTCGACAGCGCGTTGCAGTCGTCGCGGGCGACGAGAGCGCAGAGCGCGGCCAGCTCTGCGGCGAGCCCGGCCCGAGCATCGGCCAGCGCGGCTTCCGCGAGCGCCTCATCGGCGCGCGCCAACGTCGCCTCGAGGGCGCCAGCGGCGCCAGCTTCAGCGCGCCGACGTGCGGCTTCCGCGAGCGAGCGGGCGCCCGTGGCGATCTCCTCGCGCACGCGCGCATTGTCTGCCGCCGCGGCGCTCGCCCCCACGCCAGCCTCGACGCGCGCGGCGACGTCGAGACGAGCGAGCGCGAGGCGCAACCGTGCAGCACGGACGCTGGTCTCTGCGCCGTCCTTGCGGGCCAGACGAGCACCAGGCCATGCGAGCTCCTGGAGCACGGCGACCTCGGCATCGAGTTCGCCTTGCCGAGCGAAAACGATGTCGCTGCGGACGCCCGCTTCCACCTCGGGGTTAGGCAGCACCACCGAGAGCTGCGCCACTTTGGCCTCGGCGGCGGCGACGTCAGCTGCTGCGCGCGCGACATCCGGGCTCTGAGTCCAAGCCTCGGCGATGAGAGCGTCAAGCGGCGCCGCGGCGGCGGCGCTGACGACGAGAAGCGGAGCGAACGCAAACGCGGCTGCCACGCGGGCCTCCTGAGCATCCGGCGTGCCGCCGTTGCGGCCGCTCCAGAATGCGGACCGGCGGCCCACCTGTAACCCGCCCGGCTACGGTAACCCGCAAACGTGGCAGTAGCGCTCGGCTCACGCAGCCCCCCTCTGCCAACATGCTTGAGACACTGGCCCTGGTAGAAAATCCAGTAGGGGGCGGTGAGGTCCGCATGGACCTCGAGGACGCCTGTCAACCTCGCGACGGCGTTTGCCGTGCCAGCGTTGTCACCGTTGAGCGTGATCATGGTGGACGGGTTGCGACCTGAATGCAGCTCAGGTCGGTCTCGCCGCGAGGCCCGCGCCCGGTGCGAGCGGTCGAGCGCCTGACAACGTCACGTGCGGCAGCCCCGCCTTTGACAGCGACGATGGCGGCACCTATTCGGCGGACGCGTTGGGGCTGCCGAGCAGGAGCGTTCAGTGCGGGGCCGTCGGTAGCGACGGACTGGCCGGCAGCGCCGTCCGGCCAAGAACAGTGGCGGAGGACTCGAGATGAAAAAGACTGCAGTCGTCGTCTACGCAATCGGCCTTGCTGTGCTGCCCTGTTGTGCGCCGGGCGCCGAGCGCCCCGAGGGCGTGACGCTCGAGAACAACCCGTTCGTCAAGCTGCCGCGCGCGCACGCCATGCCCATGGGCGACGACGTCATGATCAGCACCGTCGTCGACCCGACCACCGACGCGAGCGTGGGCTTCGAGGGCTTGAACGCGGATCATCGCTACCACGCCTGGGCGAAGAGCGGCGGCGACACCAAGCACCTCGGCTCGTTCACGCCGGGCGTCGACCTGGAAGCGAGCCTTGCCGGTGACGCCGACGAGGTGCTGGTCTCGATCGAGGAGGGCACCCCCGAGACGCCGTCGTCGACCATCGTGGTCAGCGGCGACGCTGACGGGGAGCTGACGTTCGGGGCGCTCGACGCCGTCGCCTTCAGCGGCGCGCGCGCGACCGCGTTCATCGGCGACGGCTTCATCGATCTCGACTACGAAGGTTTGCCGGAGCTCCCCGAGGGCTACCGCTACGAGCTGTGGGCGACGCCAATGGGAATGGACGGCGCGCCGGCCGGAGATCCCATCGCCGCTGGTGCGCTCGACACGCCTCCGGCGGGCTCCATGGCCCGCTTCGAGGACGAGGAGCTGCCACACCAGCTGGATCTCCGTGTCGCCATCGAGGCGGCCGGTGGACGGGGTTCCATGTCCGACACCTTTTGCCTCGAGATCGTCCACGCCCACGCAAGGCACTCGAGCGGTGGTGGTGGCGGCGGTGGCGGGGGCCACGATCATTAGCGCCGGATTGCAGCACTGGAAACGGAGATTGCCATGCAAGCCAAGAGCTGGGCGTCATTCGCCCTCGTCGCCTCGCTGAGCGTCGCGACCGGCGCCGACGCCGCCACCGTCACCGGCGTCATCACCGACGAGCAGGGCAACCCGCTCAGCGACGTCACCGTTCGCTGGCAGGGTCGTGGCGCCGAAGCGGTCGCGAAGACGCGCGGCGACGGCGGCTTCGCGCTCGCCATGGACGGCGAGCCGGACGACCAAGACATGTACTTCATCGGCGTCGGCAAGAAGGGCTACTTCAACATCGCGGGCGGCGTGGAAGCTGGCGGCAACTACACGATCCCGTTGAAGGCCGTCGACGGCTTCGACAACAAGGACTACGTCTGGGTGCCCCCGCAGGCGCACAGCGACGACAGCCCGTTCGCCGAGGGCATCGGCTGCGGCTTCTGCCACGCCGACTACCACGACGCCTGGGCGGACTCGAAGCACGCGCAGGCCGCCAAGGATCCCTACGTGCTCGACCTCTACACGGGGACCGGCGGCCGCGGCACCGTCACCTCGCAGGGGCCCGGCTGGCTCGTCGACAACCCGACCGAGGCGGGGCCGTGCGCCAACTGCCACGCGCCCACCGCGGCGCTCGCCGCTCCGAATGCCACACGCCTCGACCAGGTGAGCGGCGCGCATTTGAACGGCGTCTTCTGCGAGAGCTGCCACAAGGTCAGAGACGTCGGCAACGTCGAGGCCACGCCGGTCACCGGCGCCTTCCAGTACTGGCGGCCGCAAAACGGCGTGCTGATGGCGTTCGGTCCGCTCGACGACGCCGGCGACGAGCACCACATGGGTCCGATGTCCTATCAGCCGGACATGAAGCAGTCGCGGTTTTGCGCCGGCTGCCACCAGTGGACCAGCGACAACGGCGTCAAGGTGATGGACACCTACGGCGAGTGGGCCATCAGCCGCTACGCCGAGCTCGGCATCCAGTGCCAGGATTGCCACATGCGGCCGCTCGACCACGACGAGCCGGCCATGCCCTTGCCGCCGCTGCCCGAGGGGTTCGAGCCCGGCGATCCCTACTGCATCCTGCGCAGCCCCGTCGGCGAGCGCGGCCAGATGGACATGGGCGACATGGGCGACATGGAGATGGAGGGAGTCTGCGAGCCGATGGGCGCGGTGCTGCGCGATCAGAGCACGCTGAACCCGCACACCTTCAAGGGCACGAGCGACGAGTACCACGCCGCCGCGGCCTCGCTCGAGGCGACCGCGACGCGCGTGGGCCAGTTCATCGAAGTGCAGGTCGCCGTCGAGAACGTCAACGCCGGGCACATGCTGCCGACCGGCATGCCGTTTCGCAGCCTGCTCTTGACCGTGCAGGCCACCGACGCCGACGGTGCGCCGCTCTCACTCGCCGAGGGGCCGGCCCTGCCCGCGTGGGTGGACGCTCCCGGCGAGGCGGCGCCGCGCGCCGGGCAAGCGGGCCGCGCCTACGCGCGGCTGTTGAGCGACGCGTCGGGCGCCCTCGACGTGCCGTTCTGGCGCGCCACCCAGGTGGTGCTCGACGATCGCATCCCGCCGTTCGGCAAGGACGTCTCGATCTATCGGTTCCTGGCGCCGCCGGTGAAGCCGGAGGCGAGCTCGGTGCGTGTCGAGCTGCGCTACCTACCGTTTTTGCCGAGCCTCGCTGCCGCCAAGGGCTGGCAGGTCGAGGAGCGGTTGATGGCCGGCAAGACCGTGCAGCCGGCACGCAGCGATGGCTGCGCCGCCGCGCCCTCGGGCGCTCCCCTCGCGCTCTTCGCGCTGCTCGGCGCGCTGCCGCTGTGTGCGCGCCGTCGACTGCGGAGGTCGCTTCTAGCGGTCGCAGGCCTCACTGCCCTGACGCTCGGGTGCGACGGCGGGGCGGGCCCCACGCCTCCGGGATCGGTGCAGGACGACCCGCGCGCGCCGCTCGACGTCGGCGAGCGCTGCACCAGCGACGAGAGCTGCGAGACCGGCCGCTGCGCCGAGAGCTGCGACGCCGTGTGGCGCTGCGTCGCGGCCAGCTGTACCAGCGACGCCGACTGTGCGCTCGGCGGCATCGCCGGCTGCTGCGTCGACGGCGCCTGCATGATCGCGCCCGGCGGGGCCTGCGGCGACGCCAGCAGCGGCGCGGGTGACGGCTGCTCGGTGGGCGGCGACAGCGACTGCGCGGCGGGCCTGCGCTGCGCCAACTCGTGCACGCCCACCGCCGTCTGCGCGGCGCCGTGCGAGCGCGGCGACCAGTGCAGCGACGACGTGCACTCCGTCACCGGGCGCCGCATCGAGTACTGCGCGGAGACCGAGGCGGGGGCGGCCTACTGCCTCGAGGATCCCGAGGTCGCCGGCTACTGCGCCGTCGATGCGCAGTGCGACGACGGCAGCGTGTGCGCCTTCGCAGCGTCGCGCGCGGGCAGCGAGATGTTGACGTTGTGCAGCGTGACCGTGCCCGACGCCGCGCCGATGGGCCACAGTTGCCTCGACGCCCAGAACCAGCCGAGCGACGCCGCCTGTGCCGTCGGCTGGTGCTGGTACGGCGGCGACCTGCCGGAGACGTGCTCGGCGGTGTGCCGCTTCGACGCCAACGATCTCGCCGGCGGCGACGCCGACTGTGCCTGCGCCGCCGCCGACGCCGCCTGCCAGAACCAGGTTTGCGTGCCCTACCCCTTCGCGCTCGAGGCGAGCGGCGTGGTGCCGCTGTGCCTCCCGAGCAACCGCTGCCTGAAGGACGCCGACTGCGGCGCCGGATCGCACTGCGCCACTGAAGACCTCACCGTCGACCTCGAGACGCTCTGCATGCCGGTCGAGCGACCGGGCGACCCCGCCGATACCGACTGCGCCAACGGGCCGATGTACTGCTGCCGCGACAACCGCTGCGAGCCGCGCAAGGTCCACGGCGAGACCTGCACGCGCGACTCCGAGTGCCTCGACCGCTGCGTGGATCAGCGCTGCACGGGGCCTTGTGACGTCGACCTCGACTGCGCCGCGCCGTTCACCGGCTGCCGGGAGACCGAGGTTCCCTATGGGAGCGGGACCGCCACGCGGTCCGTCAGGATGTGCCGGCTGTAACGCGGCACGCGCCGCAACGAACTTCCTCGTCCGCATCCAGGGTCGCGAAGAAGTCGAGCGGAGCAGGTGTCACGCCCAGGCACGCGCACTCGGCGGCCACCAGCCCAGCGCACCAGCGCAACAGCGGTCCGAACACCGCGTGGTCGGCCACTGCCGGCTGCCGGGCGATGGCCGGTGCGAAGGAGCCGAGGTGGTCTTTGAGGAACGCGCGACGCGCCTGGACGACGATGTCGGTGCCCTCCGCATCGTCAGTCAGCAGATCCTGCTTGTGCAGCAACAGCGCGTAGAACTCGAGCTCGACCGCGAGGTGGTCAGCCATCTCGGCGCCGCCGTCCTCGGCGAGCGCGAAGCCGAACGCGCGGTAGAAGCCCGCGACGTCGGCAAGGTCGCGGCCCTTCGAGAGTCCCCTGCTCCGGCCGTACTCGGTCTCGTAGATGGGAACGCGGCCCCGGCCGACGTCGAAGCGCTCGGCGTACTCGGCGCGCAGCGCGTCGAGGCCACCGTCTGCCGCGGCCAGGACTGGCGCCAGACCCGGGTGCGACGACAGCTCCTGGCGCAGCAGGCGAAGCGTGCCGAAGGCCTCATCTGACGGGTAGCCGGTCGCGAGCGCGGCCAGCGTGAAGTCCTTGGCGCGAGCGCCCAACGTGGCTTGACGGTCCATCACTGCACCTTGGTCCATCACTGCACCTTGAGGGGAACCCAGTTGATGGCGACGCTCTTGCGCGATCCGACCTCGCGCTCGCCGCCCTGCCACACGGCCCACGCCACCGAGGTCGCCGCACCCTCGCGCAAGGTCGAGCCGCCTTCGATGACCAGCGGTCGCGCAATCACCACGGTCCACCAGCCGTCCTTCCACTCGCCGCGCGCCACGGCGCCGTGCCCCGTCTGCACCGCCGAGGTTGTGAAGCCCTCGGCGAGGATCTCGTCGACACCGGACTTGCGGAACGACTGGGGATTGCCGACCGCCACGCCCGGGTTGAACTGCTCGCGCTCTTCCTTCGATCCGCCCGCCGCGTCCTTGAAGTCCATCGAGTACATGTCGATGGAGGCGTTCGGATAGAGGTCCTTGATGTCGGGCTTGCCGCGCTCGGCGTCGCGCTGATACTGCGCGCGCCAGTGGAAAATGTGCACCGGCATGCCGGAGGCACCCATGGTCACCGGCGGTAGCCGGTCGTTCGCGACGGGGAACTGCAGCGCTACCGCGTCGGAGTACTCGCCGAGCCTGCCGGCCTCGCTCACCTCGGGGTCCTGCCAGCGCAGCCGGAACGCGACGCGCGTGCCGTCGTGGATCGCTTGCACCTGGATGCCGTCGGTCGTCACGCGCTCGGGCCGCGGCGGCACCATCGGCTGGGCGATCAGCACGAAGCTCGCGGGGCGCGAGGCGTTCCAATACGCGGCCCACGGATCGGGCGCGGACAAGTCCGCCTCGACCTTCGCCACCGGCACCACGGTCATGGGTACCGCGGCCTGCTCCACCAGCGTGGCGGAGCTGGTCGCGCAGGCCGCGAGCCACGAGAGCGTGGCGGCAGCGGAGATGGTACGGAATTGCGGCACGGTCTCGCTCCTTCGCATCCGTTCCCTACGGCGTGTTGTTACGGATGGCGCCGATCCTGGCGTCCCAGGCAGGCCGCTCGATGACGGGCTCGCTGACGGGCACGGTGACGAGCTCCTTGCCGTCCGCGTCGTAGCCGGACGCCTTGCCATCCTTGACCTCGAAGCGGTCGATGATGCGGTCGGTGCTCCCGATCAGGCACAAGAGGCCGACCGCCGCGGGGTCGCTCGGCAGCGCCCGGTAGCGGGCGACGGCCTCGTGCACGCGCGGGCCGAACATTTGTTCGAGGTAGCCAGGGTCGGCGTTGATGGGAGGGATGTAGTAGATGTTCGGCTCCAGGCCGAGCTGCGGGTAGTAGGGGAGCGCGAGCCCCTTCTCGTGCACCAGGAAGTCGACCGGGTTGTCCGCACGCGCGCGCCACGGCGGGCTGATGAAGCCCATCACGCGGATCTTGCCGATGCAGTTGACGACGCACTGGGGCTGCATGCCTTGCTCGACGGCAGGGTAGCAGCCGATGCACTTCTCGCTGGTGCGCGTATACGGGTTGTACATCGACTTCTTGTACGGGCACGCGCGCACGCACTCGCCGTAGCCCTTGCAGCGCAACTGATCGATGAGGACGATGCCGTCCTCGTCGCGCTTGTAGATGGCCTTGCGCGGGCAGGCGGCCAGGCACGCCGGATAGGTGCAGTGCGCGCAGGTCCTCGGCAGATAGAAGAACCACTTGTCGTGCGGCAAGGACGGCAGGTGGGCGCCGCCGTCGACGGTGCCGCCGCCGCAGTCATCCTCGCCGATGTTCGGGTACATCCAGTCTTCGTCGGTGGGCTCCCAGTGCAGCACCCACTCCTTGGGCGGCGCTGCTTCGGTGAGGGTCTTGCCGAGGTACTCGCCGTTGCCCGCCCAGTCCTGGCGCCCGAGCTTCTCGAGGATGCGCACATCCCACGCCAGCGGGTAGCCGCCCCATGGCTTGGTCTCGACGTTGTTCCAAAACATGTACTCCTGGCCCTTGCCGCTCGTCCACGTCGTCTTGCATGCGAGCGAGCAGGTCTGGCACGCGATGCACTTGTTGAGGTCGAAGACGATCGCCCACTGCTTCTTGGGGCGGCTCTCCGGGTACGGGTAGGCGACGTCGCGCCCGAGCTGCCAGTTCTTCACGTTCGGCACGACAGACTCCTTCAGACGCGACGCACGTATTGGCCGGCGAGGTAGACGATCATGGCCGCGCTCTCGTAGGTCGGGCGAAAGCCGAGGGCCGCGGGTCGCCAGAGCCCCTGGCCGCCGATGCCAGCGTCCTCGGCCTTGACGAGCTTGACGAACGCCTCGCGCGGCGCTCCGACCGGACAGTGCACGTCGGGCAGGAAGCCCTTCATGAGGCCTTGGCCGTACATGTCCTTGTGCACGAGGGAGTCGGTCATCAAGGTCGGCTTCAACCAGGCGCGCGTGGCGCTCTGATGCGAGCCGAAGCGGTACATCGCCTGGTAGTTGGTCTCGGGGCTCTTCGCGAGGCCGTCTTTGCGCGTCAGGTGCCCCTTCACGCTGCCGTAGCTGGCGCCGTACATGTTGTGCCAGGTGCGCGTGATCCCGCGCGGCGTCCCCGGGTAGTAGCGCACGCGCAGCATGACGCGCGAGAGCTGATACGCGTCGGTCCCTTGCTTGAAGCCGCGATAGGGGCGGTCCGCAGGGTCCGCGTCGATGTAGACGTAGTCGCCCTCTTCGAGCTTCAGGCTCTTGGCATCGAGCGGGTGGATGTCGACATAGCCCTCGGTGATCGACGGCATGCGCTTGTCGTGGCGGTACATGTCGCCAAAGGGGCCGAACAGCACGCCGGTGAAGTCGGTGTCGACCGGCGTGGTGTGCGCGCCGTGCCGGTACTTGGGCGTGTGATAGACGAAGCCGAAGCCCTGCGCGCGCAACGGGTGCTGCGACTCGAGCAGCTCCTCGACGGTGTACTGCACGTGCCGCCCGGGCCGCACCTCGCCCGAGCGATCGTCGCGCGACAGCCCGTAGTCCTCGGGCGTCTTCGGGCGGATCGCCGGGTGCGCCGCGGCCACGATCACGTTCGGCTCGCGGAAGGTGGAGTCGACCGGCTCGCGGTAGACCACCAGGTTCTCGCCGCTGTCGATGAACTCGGCCTCGTGGCGATAAAGCTCGAGGCGCCCGCTCTTGGTGTGCCAGGGCTGCTCGCTCTTGGCTTGCTCGAATGACGACAGTCGCGGGTAGGTGCGCACGTTGACGAGCGCCGGGATGCCCTCGGCGGCGTCTTTCGCCAGCGTCGCGACGTCGTAGCCCTTGAGCGAGAACGAGCCGTCAATGATGCGCTGCAGGTACACGTCGGTGCGGTCGTCGGTGACGAACTTCCAGGCGTCGGAGAAGCGCTGATCCTGCAAGCGCGCACCGATGGCGCGGCTGACGCCGGCGACGATCTCGACGTCACCCCTGGTGTCGAACACGCGGCGGATCGACGACTTGGGGAACATCTGCACGAACGGGTTGGTGCAGCTCGCCGTCATGTCGAGGTGACGGAATTCTGCCCAGGAGTCGCAGCCAAAGACGATGTCCGCGTACTCGCATGAGCCGGTCCACCACCAATCGGCGAGGGCCACCATCTCCACGCGCGGCAGCGTGTTGTGGACGACGTCGAAATGCCACTTGGCGTTGCCGATCACCGAGTTGGAGTTGCTGAGCCACATCGCCTTGGTGGGCGTCGGCATGTGGCCCTGGCCGGTGAGCAGCGCGGAGCCGACGCGCAAGGGACGGTCGCCGTTGTTGAAGTAGTGGAGCGACTCGTAGCTCGAGTACTTCCTGGTCTTGACCGGGCCCTGCGCGTCGAGCTGGAGGTGGTACGGATCCTCCATCACGTACTGGGGCATGCCGCCGAAGAGGGCGGTCTTGTAGTTGCCCGCGTAGCTGCCGACGTTGCCGCCGGCAAAGCCGAGGTTGCGCGTGATGGCAGCGACCAAGAGGATGGCGCGGTCCTTCAAATCGGAGTTGAAGAATTGGTTTGGACCCATGCCGACCGCGAACAGCGTCTTCTCGGGGTTGGCGGCGATCTGACGCGCGAGTGACTCGATCGCCGACGACGGCGCGCCGGTAATCTGCGACACCTGCGCGGGCGTCATGTTGGCGTCGAGATACTCGAGCAGCAGTGACAGGTGCGTGCGCACCTCCACCTCCTTGCCGTCCCTGAGCTTGATGTTCACGCGTGCGTGGAGGTCGGGCTTGAGCGCTCGAGCGCGCGCACCGACCTGATCGCGCGTGACCACGATCGGCCGCTTCGTTTCGACGTCCCACACGAGGAAGCTGCTCATCTCGGGCACGAGCGCCTCGGGGACGATCTGCTCCTTGTGCCCGATGCCCGGCGCGGGCTTCTGGCCGCTCGGCAACACGGTGGCCTGGCCCATGCTCTTCATGAGCTCCGGCGCCACCACACCATCCACCTCCTCGGGACGGAGCGGCTTGAGCGTGTCCATGCGCACCAGCAAGGGCAGGTCGGTGTTGGTCTTGACCCAGGCCTCGTCGTACAGCTTCTCCTTGAAGATCACCTGGGCAATGCCGAGCGCGAAGGCCGGGTCGGTGCCGGGCTTGATGACCACGACCTCGTCGCACTTGGTGGCGGTGGCGCTGTACTCGACGGTGACCGCCACCGTCTTGGTGCCCTTGAGACGCGCCTCGGTGAGCCAGTGGCTGTCGGGCATCTTGGTGGTGATCCAATTCATGCCCCACGCAATGCACAGCTTGCTGTTCTCCACCGTGAACAGATCGAAGTCGTTGGTCTGCGCGCCCGTCACCATCGGGTGGCCGGGCGGCAGGTCGGTGTGCCAGGAGTAGCTGTCCCAGCCGCGCGCCCCGTGAGCGTGATCGGGGCCGACCTTGCGCAGGTGGTCGTCGAGCAGCGCCGTCAGGCCGGCGAAGCGATAGAGGCCGAAGATGCGCGTGGCGCCGAGCAAGGCCATGCCGCCGCGGATCTTGATGGTCTGGGTGCCGGCCTCGTCCATCGCCGCGATCATGGCGGGGTCGTAGCGCTGGGCCGACAGGCGCTCGGCTCCCTGCTTGCCCGAGTAGGTCTGCGCAATGTCGATGAACGCACGCGCGGCGTAGTCGAAGGCCTCGTCCCACTCGAGCCTGATCCAGGAGTCCTTGCCGCGCTCGAAGTACTTGGCATCCGGCGCGCCGGTGGTCGCGTCGCGCGGGAAGCCGGCGTCGATCCACACCTTCCAACCTTTTCGGATCATCGGCGCCTTGACGCGGCGATCGCCGTAGATGCGCCGCACCAGCGCCAATCCCTTCTGACAGAGCCGCGGATCCCATCGGTGTGAGGCGGTGTTGCCGTCGAGATCCTTCGCCTTGCCGTAGCCGAAGGTGGGACCGATGCGGACGATGACGCCGTTCTTGACGTGTGCCCGCAGCAGACAGTTGTGGGTGTCGTTGGGCGCGCACAGGAACACGAAGGAGGAATCGGCCGCGAAGATGTCGCGGTAGGCGCGCTCCCAATCGCGGCTCGGATAGGACTTGAGCGGGTTGTCGACGTCGATCGGCGCGAGGTAGCGGATGGGCGCCGCCCGCGCGGCACCCGCGAGCGATACGCCCAAGACCGTCTGGAGGAACGTACGTCGGGAGGAGCTCATTCGGTCCGACATGGGGCTTCCCTGGGCAGTAGGGTCACGGCGCGAGCACCGGCTTCGCGCTCGCATCCCGGATCACGAGGGCGGGGACTGCGCGAGCGAGCGCGCCCCTCAGGACGGTGAAGGGGTCGAGGCCGCAGATCGCGGTCGTGCCGTGCACTCGCACGTGGAGAGCGCCTTCCTGGAGGCCGAGCACCTCGACGCGCGCGCCGGGAGCTGTGCGCTCGAGCTCGCTCGAGGCGTCCCGCACCGCCTGATGCACGGTCGGCGGCGGCGGTTGGTAGCAGACGTCGGACAGCGCCTCCAGGTGCAGGACGTCGACGCAGCTCGCCTCTCCGCCGAGCGGGCTCGACACGCGCGTGAAGTAGACCGTCGAGGAGGTGCCGCTCACCAAGCCGAGGGTGGCCTCGCGCCAGAAGGTGCACGCGGCAGGCGTGGCGCCACACGGCAGGCGTTCACTTCGACGAGCTGGCGCTGCAGCGGCAGGTGCGCCGATCGACTGCAGGCCCTGCTCGTGACAGGGCGAACCGAGCTGCGGGAGGAGGCGCGCCAGGTCGGGGAGCGTCAGGTCCACGCCGTAGTAGCGGCGAAACCCGCTCCCCAGCGCGTGGCTGTGCTGGAAGACGGCGTCGAGGGTCGCTGCACCCTTGCTCGCCATGGCACGCTCGAGGAGCCCCGCGTCGTCCTCGCGGTCGACCTCATGAGAGCCGACGCCCGATGCGGGCGACTCGGCCAAAACCCTGCGCAGGGCGGATCGACGCGCAGCCGTCCAACGCCGAGCCAGATCGGCCGCGAGCTCTTCCTTGCTCATGTTCGGGGGTGACTGCGGGGGTGACTTCGGGTGTGACTTCGGGTGTGACTCACGCGGCGACACTCGACGTTCAGGTGTGACCCGGCCGGTGACATCGACGTGGCTTCGCTCGGGGCTCAAGACTTTGACTCCGAACCAAAGGGGCCGCGGCTCGGCCTCTCTGCGTTTCGTCTGCAATTGGTGGGCCGCCGGTTGACGATGGGGACCCGCGGCATATGACTTGCTGAGCGTGCCTTCGCGCGATCGGAGGTCGGCGTGCGAAGGGTCTCGAGCAGGTCGGCCGGCGCCATCGCCGTCAGCGTCGTCATCGCCTGCCTCAAGCCGCAGGCCGCGCTCGCGATCCCCGCCTTCGCGCGCCGAACCGAGATGGCTTGCACCGCGTGCCACCAAGGCCACTTCCCGCAGCTCAACGCGCTCGGACGCCTGTACCGCGAGAACGGCTACCAGCTGCCGGACGGCGCCGAGGCGGTGCTTCGCGCCAAGGCCGGTACGGGAGTGGAGGGCTTCTTGGCGTCGGTCCCGCTGAGTGCTCGCGGCCAGGTCTACGGGCTCGTGCCGATCGACGTCGAGGAAGGTGCGGCGCCCGCGGCGGTGAGCGTGCTGTCCTACGTGATGGGCGGCGGCAGCATCGTCAAGGACGTCTCCTACTTCTTCAGCTGGACGCCGTTCCCGCAACCGATGCTGCACCATGCTCGGGTCGGCGTGCACAACCTGCTCGCTGATGCGTTGGGCGGGGGCAGCCTCAACGTTCGCGCTGGGTCGTTCTTCCTGCTCGACTTCCAACGACCCGGCCATCGTCACCTGTTCGCCGCCCCGGCCGCCGCGACGTCGGTCAAGGTGGGGCGCAATACCTTCGACCTCGAGGACGCCAACCTCGGCATCGAGGCGTACGGCAGGCCGCTGTGGGGACCCTTCCACTACGAGCTCGCCGTGGTGGCCGGCGACATGGGCGGGGGCCTCGAGCGCGATAATTGGAAGGACGTGTTCGCGCGCGCCTCGTACACCCTCTTTCAGAACACCGATCACGAGCTCGGCATCGGCGCGTTCGGCTATCTCGGCCGCGCCGAGCTCAAGACCACGATGGACGACTTCATCATCGCCCAGCGCGACGACTTCTGGGTCCTCGGTGGCGACGCCGAGCTCGACCTCGGTCCCGTCAACCTGTTCGCGACGGCGTACGCCAGCCGGCACGCCGATCCCGACCTCGATGGCGTACCCGTGCTCTTCGGTGCGGCGCGCGGGGAGGCGCTGTGGACCGTGACGTCGAGCTGGGTGGGCGCGCTGCGCTACGAGCTGGTCGCCGCCGACGACGTCGCGCTCAACGCGAACCAGGCCTCCGTGCACGTCTCCTACGTCGTCGCGCCGAACGCGCTGGTGAGCGTCGGCTGGCGTCATGACTTCCAGGACTTTCCCAAGAGCTCGGCGCTGGCCGTGTTCGATGGGGCCTTTTGAGGGTGCGCACATGAAGTACGCTTGGCTCTCCGCTGCCTTGTGCCTGTCGGGATGCGCAGACGACGAGCTCGGCGTGCTCTACGTCGGCATCGACCTGGCCGGCAGGCACGAGCTCGTCCTGCCCGCCGAGCTCGGCGCGGTGGACGCGGACGCCATCGGCGCGTCCACCGGGCGGGTCGACGCATCCCCCGCCGAGGGGCACATGACCGTCGACGTCGTCGGGCTGCCGCCGCTGCCGGTGGACTACTCCTACGTCCCGGTGTTCGCCTTTGCCAGCGATGCGCGCGACGCGCTCGAGCCCCACGGCGACGAGGGGCACGCGCACGACGATCTGCCCTGGGATCTCGTCGGCCCGGCGCTCGAGGAGGATGAGGACGGCGGCATGGCCGCCATGCTCATGTTCGGCGACAGTGGCGCGCCCGACCTTGGGGCGCTGCGCAACGCCGGCGTGCAGGTCGTGGGCTCGCCGGAGCTCGAGCCACCGACGGAGGTGGTGCTGGTGGTCGAGGGTGAATTCGTCTTCGACGAGAGCGGCGGCGCCGCCGCCGCCGCGGCCGAGCCGGTGGGACACAATCATGGACCCTGAAACAGTCGCCCTGCGGCGGTGGCTGGTCGTGCTCGCGCTCGGCGTCGCGGCGTTTTCGCAGCCGGCAGCCGCCGAGCGCCCCGCGGTCGACGTCGAGCGCGGGCAAAAGCTCTATGCCGGTCGCTGCGCGGTGTGCCACGGCGCCGACGGCGACGGCCGGGGCCCGGTGGCGGCATCGATGGATCCGCCGCCGCGCGACTTCACCAAGGGACAGTTCCGCGTCCGATCGACGCGCCCCGGCGATCCGCCGTCCGACGACGATCTGTTTCAGACGCTGAGCCGCGGCTTGGCCGGCACCCCGATGCCCGCATGGGCCGGCCTGTCCGAGGCGGACCGCTGGGCCCTCGTCGACGTCGTCAAGTCATTCTCCCCGCGCTTCGCAGGCCCGAAGCCGGTGGTGCTCGCGATCCCCGACCCGCCGGACCTCTCGGCATCGGCGGTGCTCCGAGGCCGCGCGGCCTTTCGACGCTTCGGCTGCGCGGACTGCCACGGCGAGGGCGGGCGCGGCGACGGACCCTCCGCGCGCGGCCTGACCGACGCGTCGGGCAGGCCGCTGCGCCCCTACGACATGACCACCGCGCGCCCCAAACGCGGCAACGCGCCCGAAGACGTGTTTGTCGCCGTGCAAAGCGGCATCGAGGGCACGCCCATGCCCGGCTACGCCGCCGTGCTGAACGCCACGGACACCTGGGATCTGGTCGCGTTCGTTCGCTCGCTCGGGAGTAGCCCCGCGGTGGCGGCTGCTCCCGTTAGCTCCGCCGCGAGCTACGCGGCCGCCGCCCGCGACGTCGGCACAGCGAACTGACGCTCCCCAACCGCCGCGAGACGCCGAACCACTGCTCGAGGAGAGGACCAAGATGCGCAACAGCAAGAAGCACTTCGTTTTGTCGTTCGCCGCCCTGTTCATCATCGCCGCCAGCGGTTGTCCGACCGGCGGCGGCGACTGCGTCGAGGCGATGCCGGGAACGTGGGAGGGCAGCGGCAGCTGCTTCGACATGGCGATGACCAACACCGCGGCGGTCGACGGCTGCCAGATCACCTTCTCCGATTGGAGCATGTCGGGTGAAGACTTGCCGAGCGGGGCGGTGGTGTCGGGAAGCTCGGCCACGCTCACCGGCAGCAGCTGGTCCGACTGCACCGGCACGCTCGCGGACGACGGCATGACGATCGAAGGCACCTGCCCCGACGGTTGCGACTTCGTGCTCGAGATGCAGGAATGAGCAGGTGCCAGGGCCGCATGGACCAAAGCTCGCCGCGCGCGCACCGGTGCAGCGGCGGCGGGCGATCCGACACCGCCTGCTGGCGGCGACCATGCTGTTGGTCACCGCCGTCATTGCCGCGCTTTCGGTATCCGCGGTTTCGCAGGCCGTGCTCTCTGCCCGCGCGCGCGACGTGCGCAGCGCCGACCACGCGATCGCCGCGGTCCAACGGGTGAGCATCGCGGTGCGCGACGCCTACGCGCACCAGGCCCACACGGTCATCCTGCAAAACCGCTCACACCTCGGGCATTACCAGAAGGCGCTCCACGACGCGCGCGCCGCGCTGGCGACGGCGCGGCCGCTCTTGCGTGGCCGCGACCTCGAGACGCTCGAGAGCATCGCCCTCGGCCTCGAGGCCCTCGACGAGAACTTCACGACCAGCCTGTTGCCGCACGTCGAGGGCGGCGGCGCACTGCTCGCCGAGGCCCACGACCGCGCGCTCGATCTGATCATGGAGGCGCAGGAGAGCGCCGACCGCATCGCCGCGCACCTCGAGGCGGCGGCGCGGGCAGCCGAAGCGGCGACGCGCGTCGCCGAACGATGGACCGTCGCGCTGCAACTCGCCGTGCTCGCCGTCGCCCTGCTCCTGTCCGCTGCGGTCGCGCTCTCCGTCGACCGCACCATCTCGCGGCCGCTGCTCGGGCTCGAGGCTGCCGCCCGACGTCTGGCAGCAGGCGATCTGACGGCGCGCGTCGCTCCCGAGCGCGACGATGAGATCGGGTCCCTGGCGCATCGCCTGAACGAAATGGCCGTCGAGCTCGACCTGCGGGAGAAGCGGCTGCTCGACGCCGAACGGCTCGCCGGCATCGGGCGCCTTGCGGCGGGCGTGGCGCACGAGATCAACAATCCGCTTGGCGTCATGCTCGGCTATGCACGCCTGATCGAGCGGCGTGACGACGAGGCGATCCGCAGGGACGCGCGCGCCATCGTCGACGAGATCGCCCGCTGCCAGAGCATCGTCGGCGGCCTGTTGGATCTGGCGCGACCGCAGCGCCTCAACCTCGCCGACACCGACCTCGCGGCGCTCGCGCACGAGGTGGCCGAGCGTATGGGCGACGCCCGACGCGTCGAGGTGCACGCGCGCGGCGACGTCGTGACCGCGGTCGACGACGGCAAGGTACGCCAGATCCTCCACAACCTGGTGCAGAACGCCATCGAGGCCGCGCCGATGGGCGCGATCGTGCTCGACGTCGACGGAGACGACCCGCAGGCCGTTCATCTGCGTGTTCGGGACCAGGGCCCCGGCGTCGCGCCCGAGCTGCGCCCGCGCTTGTTTGAGCCGTTCGCGACCACCAAGGCCAAGGGCACGGGGCTCGGGCTCGCCGTGTCTGCGTCGCTGGCGCGCGCGCACCAAGGCGAGCTCAACCTCGTCGACACAGCGAGTGGCGCCTGCTTCGAGCTTCGCTTGCCGAGATCGCCGCGCCCGGCGCAGGGGGGCTCGGCATGACGCAGCGCGGGAAGGTGCTGGTCGTCGACGACAAGGAGTCGATGCTCGACCTGTTACGCCGAGTGCTCGGTGAGCACGTCGACGTCACGACCGCGAAGGACGGGGAAGAGGCGCTCGCCATGCTCGAGGCGGGCGCGTTCGACGCCGTGCTCTCCGACATCCGCATGCCCAAGCTCGACGGGCAGCAGCTGCTCGAGGCGATCAAGGCCCGTGCGCTGCAGGTCGAGGTGGTGTTGATGACGGCGCATGCCACCATCCAAAGCGCGGTCGACGCCATGCGCGCCGGCGCCTTCGATTACCTCGAGAAGCCGTTCGAGCCCGACGAGGCGGTGCTGCGGGTGACGCGCGCGGTCGAGTACCAGCAGCTGCGTGATCGGGCGTCGCGCCTCGCGCGCGACGCGGGCGAGCGCTACGACTTCTCTGCCATCGTCGGCAGGAGCCGCGTGCTCGAGCAGACCTTCACGCTCATGCGCAAGGCGGCCAGCCTCGACTTGACCGTGCTCGTCACCGGCGAGAGCGGCACCGGCAAGGAGCTGGCCGCGCGCGCCATCCACCACGCGAGCGCGCGCCGCGAGCGGCCCTTCGTCGCCGTCAATTGCGGCGCCTTCCCCGCCGAGCTGATCGAGAGCGAGCTGTTCGGCCACGCCAAGGGGGCCTTCACCGGCGCCGTCAGCGATCGGCGCGGCCTGATCGAAGAGGCCGCCGACGGCACGCTCTTCCTCGACGAGGTCGGCGACCTGCCGCTGCCCCTGCAGGTGAAGCTCAACCGTGCCTTGCAGGAGCGCGAGTACCGACGCGTCGGCGAGGTGCGTGATCGCAAGGTCGAGGCACGGATCGTCGCCGCGACCAACGTCGATCTCAAGGCGCGTGTCGAAAGCGGGCGCTTCCGCGAGGATCTGTTCTACCGGCTCAACGTCTTCCCCATCGTGCTGCCGCCCCTCAGGGACCGGCGCGAGGATGTGCCGACTCTTGCTGCGCACTTCCTCGCCAAGGCGCGCGCGCGCATGGGCGACCGCGGTCCGACCCAGTTCGCGCAGGCCGCGCTGCGCGCGCTCGCCAACTACGGGTGGCCGGGCAACGTGCGCGAGCTCGAGAACGTCGTCAGCCGCGCGGCCGCGCTCGGCGAGGGCGACGTCATCGGCGTCACCGACCTGCCGGTCGAGGTCACGCAGGGCCTCGGCAACGTGCTGCCCGACGGCGGGCTTGCGCGCCTCGGCTACCGTGAGGCGACGGAGCTGTTGCACGACCGCGCGACCCGCGAGTACTTGATCGCGCTGCTCGGCTCGACGCGGGGCAACGTGTCGCGCGCTGCGGAGCAGGCCGGGCTCGCGCGCGAGTCGCTCCACCGCCTGCTGCGGCGCCACCGCGTCGATTCTGACGCGTTCCGCGAAGGCTGAAGCGCCGGCGTCTGCCACCTTCATGACCTCGGAAGCCGCGAGGAAGGCTCGCCCCGTAACCCGCTACGTCACACTGCCGGCGACGTCGCTCGGCGGGACGCGCTGCTCTGCTTCTTGCATGGGGCGGCGGACGATCAAGGAGAGCTCGCATGCGCATTCATTCGCTGGTCCCGCTCGTGCTGCTTGTGCTCACGGCCCTCGCGGGCTGTGTCCCGTCCGACGGCGGTGAAGGTGAGGGTGAAGGCGAGGGCGAGGGCGAGGGTGAAGGCGAAGGCGAAGGTGAAGGCGAGGGCGAGGGCGAGGGCGAGGGCGAGGGCGAGTGCGTCGACGCCATGGCGGGCTCCTGGACCGCGAGCGGGTCGTGCTTCGGCGGCGCGATGGGGACGACCGTGACCGTGGCCGGCTGCACGCTGACCTTCAGCGATTGGGAGATGGCCATGTCCGTTCCTGCCGGCGCCACCATCGTAAACGATGACGTCACCTTCACCGGTGCCGACTGGACCGACTGCACGGGCACCATCAGCGGCGACGGCATGAGCATCACCGGCGACTGCAACGGTGGCTGCGCCTTGACGTTGGTGATGTCAGGGTGACGCGCCTTGCCGAGCACCGTCGCCTGAATGACGACGCTCCCTTCTGGTCGGCTACGACCGCGAGGCCGCCCACAAGGTGATCGTCGGGCGTCCCGTCCGGCTTCTTCGCGATCGGCAGCGTGAGCTTCTTGATCTCCTTGCGTGACCCATCAGCGACGCCTTCGCCGAGTGGCGGAGTGGACGATCGCCCACCGCCGTGGTGCCGCCCGCCCCGTGATCGCCCCCGTCCGGATGGACTGCACGCGGCCGTACGCGCCTGCAGGCAGGGCCTCCCGATCGAGCGCAGTGGCACGCTTCGCGCATCGACCCCTTCGGCTCATCGTGGGGGTGTTGCTTGACCCATCTCGTGGTCGCGCTGCTGATCGCCAGCGCTCCGCTCAAGCTCTCCGACGTCCTCGCGGAGCTGGAGGCGCGCTCGCCGACCTTGCTGGCGGACCAGGCTCGCCGCGACGCACTGTTGCGCGCTGCCGACGGGACCGGCTGGTGGGACGAGCCCTTCATCGCCGTCGGCCCTGACGAGGTCTCGCTTGGCGGGCACATGCCGGTCGTGCGAGCGCAGCTCTCGCAGGTCTTCCCGTTTCCCGGCAAGCGCTCCGCGCGCGCCGCGGCGCTCGCGGAGCAGGCCGACGCCGCGGGATCGGCGCGTGACACCACGCTGCGCGGCCTGCGCGTGGCCGCGACGCAGGTCTTCGTGCGCGCGCTCTTCCTGCGCGAGGCGCTCACTACCAACGCGCTCCTGCAGCAGGCGGTGCGCGAGGTGCAGGCGAGCGCGGCCGCGCGCTACAGCTCCGGCGTCGGCGGGCATCACGACGCGCTCCTCGCCGGAGCAGAGCTGGCCGTGCTCGAGCGCGACGCGTTGGCGCTCGAGCGAGCGCTGCGCGGCGCGCTGGTCGCGCTCGACGAGCTGCGCGGGCGCCCGCCAACCACCGGCGCGGACCCGCCCGAGCTCATCGACGACGTGACGCCGGCGGTGGCGGCGAGCTTCGAAGACGCCGTCGCCGCGCAGCCCGAGCTCGCCGCCGCGCACGCGCGCGTGCGCGCCACCGACGCCGACCAGCGCGCGCGCAGCCTGGCCGCCTGGCCCGACCTGACCGTGCAGCTCATGTGGATGCAGTCGTTCATGGCCGAGGAGCCGTCGAACGCGGGCGCGATGGTGGGCGTGTCGGTGCCGCTCTTTGCGCCCTGGAAGCAGGGGGCCATGACCGACAGCGCGCGCCTGCTCGCCGCTGCCGAGCAGAACGACGTCGAGGCGCTGCGCCTGCGGCTGCGCGCGGAGTGGGAGCTGGCGCAGCAGGATCTGCGCTCCGCGACCGAGACGCACGCGCTCTACGTCGCCAAGATCTTGCCGACCACCAAGCTGGCGCTCGACTCCTCCGAGAGCGCCTACGCCGCCCGTGAGGCGCCGCTCGTCGAGCTCTTGTCGGTGATCCGCGCTTGGCACCAGGCATCGCTCGAGGCCGAGGCCGCCAAGCTCGACGTGCGGCTCGCGCGCTTGCGCCTCGCCGAGCTGTTGTCACAGCCCGCCGTCGTGCGCCTCGCGCCGCAGACACCGACCCTGTTCGGCGGCGGCATGGGCGGCATGGGCTCGATGCCGTCGATGGGCTCGACGGGCGCCATGCCGACGCGCATGGGCGCGGGGATGGCGGCGCCGGCGCCGGGCCTCGTCGTCGGTGACGAGGGCGCAGGCGGCATGAGCGGCATGGGGGGCATGTGATGAAGCGCGCAAACCGCCCGGTGCGTTGGATGGTGCTGTCGGCCGCGCTGGTGCTGCTGGCGCCACCGGGCGCCGCGCAGCATGAGGGGCACGGCAGCCCCATCGTCGACGCCGGGCCGGCGGCGAGCGCGAGCCCAGCGCAAGCGCCGAGCGCCAGGCCCGCGCCAGCGCCGAGCGCCAGGCCCGCACCAGCGCCGAGCCCAGCACCCCTCGAGGAGGCGCGCGCGCCCATCGATGTGCCCGCGGTGCAGCAAAGCCGCATCGGGCTTGCCACCGCCAAGGTCGAGCAGCGGCAGGTGGCGCCAACCCTGCGCGCGGTCGCGGTGGTGCAGGTCGACGAGCGGCGCGAGGCGCACGTACACACGAGGCTGCCTGGCTGGATCGACGAGATCTACGTCGCCGCCGTGGGTCAGCCGGTGAAGAAGGGCCAGACGCTCTACCGCCTCTACAGCCCCGACATCGTCTCGACGCAGCAGGAGTACCTGGCGGCGCGCGGCCAGGGCGAGATCGGCAAGAAGATCGCCAAGGCCGCGCTCGATCGCCTGGCGCAGTGGGGCATGAGCGGAGCCGAGGTGGAGGCGCTGCGCGAGTCGGGCGTGGCCAAGCGCAGCCTGGCAGTGGCCTCGCCGGCGAGCGGCGTGGTGGTCGAGAAGATGGCGGTGCAAGGCATCTACGCCACGCCCGACATGCACCTGTATCGCATCGCCGATCTTTCGCGCGTCTGGGTGGTGGCGTCGCTCTACGAGACCGAGATTGGCCTCGTGAAGGCGGGCGATGCCGTCGACGTCGAGCTGCCGTCGGCACCCGGCCAGGTACTGCGCTCGACGGTCTCCTACGTCTATCCCGAGATCGACGTCGCCACGCGCACCGGCAAGGCGCGCATCGAGATCGACAATGCCGACGGCGTGCTCAAGCCCGGCATGTACGCCACCGTCAACCTCAAGAAGGACCTCGGGCTGGTGGTGGTGGTGCCGGTCGACGCCATCATCGACACCGGCGTGCGCAAGCTCGTGTTCGTCAAAACTGCACCGACGCGCTTCGAGCCGCGCGGCGTGGTGCTCGGGCCGCGCGTGGGCGAGGGCTTCGTGGTGACCTCGGGCATCGCGCCCGGCGATGAGGTGGTGGTGCGCGCGAGCTTCCTCATCGACGCCGAGAGCCGGCTGCAAGCGGCGCTCAAGTCGGGCGCGGGCCCGCAAGGCCACGCCGGGCACGGGGGCTGACGTGGTCGAGCGGATCATCCGCCTCTCGATGCGGCGCTGGCAGCTGATGCTGGCCTCAGCACTTGTGCTCGCGCTGTGGGGGGCGTGGTCGCTCAACAAGATCCGCATCGACGCCATCCCCGACCTGTCGGACACGCAGGTGATCTTGTTCTCCGACTGGATGGGCCGAAGCCCGGAGCTCGTCGAGGATCAGGTCACCTATCCGCTGGTCACCGCCATGCTGGCCTCGCCCAAGGTGAGCGCGGTGCGCGGCTTCTCCATGTTCGGCATGTCGTTCGTCTACGTGATCTTCGAGGACGGCACCGACCTGTATTGGGCGCGCTCGCGCGTGCTCGAGACGCTCTCGAAGCTGCAAGGCAAGCTGCCGCAAGGGGTGACCCCGCAGATGGGCCCCGACGCCAGCGGGGTCGGCTGGATCTTCCAGTACGCGCTCGTCGACAACAGCGGCAACAACGACGCGGCCGCCTTGCGCAGCTTCCAGGATTGGTCGCTGCGCTACTGGCTCTCCTCGGTGCCGGGCGTGGCCGAGGTCGCCGCCGTCGGCGGCATGGAGAAGCAGTACCAGGTCGAGATCGATCCCACGCGCCTGTACGCCTACGGCCTATCGGTCGCCAAGGTGGTGGCCGCCATCCGTGCCTCCAACCGCGACGTGGGCGCGCGCACGCTCGAAATCAGCGAGCGTGAAGTCTACGTCCGTGGCCGTGGTCGCATCACCACCACCGACGACCTCGCGCAAATTGCGGTCGCCACCACCGCGGCGGGCACGCCGGTGCGCATCGCCGACTTGGGCCGGGTGCAGCTTGGGCCCAACATCCGCCGCGGCGTCACCGACCTCGACGGGCTCGGTGACGTGGTGGGCGGCGTGGTGGTGATGCGCCAGGGCGAAGACGCCGCCACCGTCATCGCGCGCGTCAAAGAGAAGATCCTGGAAATGACACCGAGCTTCCCGCCCGGCGTCGAGCTCGTCACCACCTACGATCGAAGCGACCTTATCCACCAGGCGGTGCGCACGCTGCGCGACGCGCTCCTGGAGGAAGTGGCCGTGGTGTGCCTGATCATCCTGTTGTTCCTGCTTCACGTCCGCAGCGCGCTGGTGGTGGCGCTCACGCTGCCGCTCACGCTGCTCATCTCGATGATCCCCACCTACTACCTCGGCATCGGCCTCAACATCATGTCGCTCGGCGGGCTCATCCTGGCGGTCGGCGACATCGTCGACGGCGTGGTGGTGTTCCTGGAGAACGCGCACAAGAAGCTCGCTGCCGAGCCGGAGCGCCCGCGGCAAGAGGTGGTGGCCGACGCGTGCGCACAGCTCGGGCCGAGCCTGTTTTCGTCCTTGCTCATCATCGCCGTCAGCTTCCTGCCCATCTTCGCGCTGCAGGCCCAGGAGGGCCGGCTCTTCCATCCGCTGGCGTGGACCAAGACCTTCGCCATGCTGGCGGCCGCGCTCGTCTCCATCACGGTGGCGCCACCGCTCATCTGGCTGTTGGTGCGTGGGCGCGTGCGCCTCGAGCGCGAGAACCCCATCAACCGCGCGCTGCTCGCCGCCTATGCGCCCATCGTGTCGCTGGCGCTGCGCGCGCGCGCGCTGGTGCTGGGGCTCGTGCTGCTGCTCGTCATCGGCACCGGCGCTGCGTTCCTGCGCCTCGGCTCCGAGTTCATGCCGCCCCTGTGGGAGGGCGACCTGCTCTACATGCCCATCACCCTGCCCGGCATCTCGGTGACGGCTGCCAGCGACCTGCTGCAGCGCCAGGACGCGGCGCTCAAGGCCATCCCCGAGGTGAAAAGCGTGTTCGGCAAGGCCGGCCGCTTCGAGACCGCCACCGACCCCTCGCCCCTCTCCATGCTCGAGGTCACCATCAAGCTCAAGGACAAGGGCGAGTGGCGAGACGGCCTCACCGAGGAGCGGCTCATCGAGGAGCTCGATGACGCCGTCACCGTCCCCGGCCTCAACCGCGCGTGGACCAAGCCGGTGCGCGGCCGCATCGACATGCTGTCGACGGGCATCCGTACCCAGGTGGGCATCAAGGTCTTCGCCAAGACGCTGTCGGACATCGAGCACGTCGGCCAGCAGATCGAGCGCACGCTGCGCGGCGTGCCGGGCACGCGCTCGGTCTACGCCGAGCGCATCCTCGGCGGCAGCTACCTCGACTTCGAGCCCGACCGCCAGGTGATCGCGCGCTACGGGCTGCTGGTCGGCGACGTGCTCGACGTGCTCGAGAGCTCGGTCGGCGGCATGGAGGTCGCCCAGGTCATCGACGGCCGCGAGCGCTACACCGTCAACGTGCGCTACCCGCGCGAGCTGCGCGACACGGTGGAAAGCGTCGGCCAGGTGCTGGTCAAGTCGCCGGCGGGCGCACAGGTGCCGCTGGCGGCGCTTGGCCGCCTCGAGGTGCGTCCGGGCGCGCCCATGATCCTCGACGAGGGCGGTTCGCTGGTGGGCTACGTCTACGTCGACCTGGTGGGGCGCGACACCGGCGGCTACGTGCACGACGCCAAGGAGGCGGTGGAGGCGGCGGTGCACCTGCCATCGGGCACACACCTCAAGTGGACCGGGCAGTACGAGAACCTCGAGCGCATGCAGGCGCGCATGACGATCATCCTGCCCATCACGCTCGCGCTGGTGTTCGCGCTGCTCTACCTGGCGCTGCGCTCGGTGAAGAAGTCGCTGCTCGTGATGGCGTCGGTGCCGCTCTCGCTCACGGGCGGCATCCTGTTGATGTGGACGCTCGGCTACTCGACCAGCGTGGCGGTGTGGGCGGGCGCCATCGCGCTCATCGGCGTGGCGGTCGAGACCACCAGCATCATGGTGGTGTTCCTCGACGACGCCTGGCAGGTGCGCCGACAGGAGGGCCGCCTGTCGACGGCAGAGCACGCGCGCGCCGCCACCGTCGAAGGCGCGCAGCGGTCGCTGCGGCCGGTGTTGATGGCGGTGTTGATGAATATCTTTGGGCTCATCCCGGTGATGAGCGCGTCGGGCGTGGGGGCGGACGTGATGAAGCGGTTGTCGGCGCCGATGTTCGGCGGGCTCGTGTCGCTCGTGCTGCTGACGCTGGTAGTGGTGCCGGTGGCGTACTCGCTGGTGGAGCGGCGGGAGCGGGCGGGGTGATGGGCGATTGGGTCGATAGTGGCCGCACCTTGCTACGGAAGCGGGTCGCGGCAGCCGCCGCTCCAGTTCGAGGAGCAGTCATGCACGTCGCCCAGAGGCTCGACGACCGCTTCGGGCCAGTGGATGCGCGCGGCGGTCCACACGTGGTGCGGCGCCAGGTCCTCGATCTCGATGACCACCAGCGGAGCTGCTCCGAAAGCTCGCCCCACTGGTTCCGCCGCCCCGCTACCATCTCCTTCGCTTCGCGGGAGTTTTCGCGCCCAACCACAAGCTGCGCTCCCTCGTGGTCCCAAAGCCGCCCACGAAGGTTGCCGCCTACGCGCCTCCGCAATCGGCCACCGACCGGCCGGCTCACGCTCAGTCCAAACCGGACTCGCCGCGCCAAACCCTCAACTGGGCCGCGGCCCTCAAACGCGTGTGGGGCATCGACATTTTCGAGTGCGCC
>JADZDP010000254.1 GCA_020850995.1 Deltaproteobacteria bacterium | reverse complement strand
CGCGCGGCGCATGATCGCCATCTTCCTCGTCGGCGAGGACGGCACGCGCCCGGTGTGGGGTCACGCCGACAAGTTCGCCACCGACCCCCGTTGGCGTGATGAGCTCCTGTTCTACGAGTACTTCCACGGCGACAACGGCGCTGGCATTGGCGCGAGCCATCAGACCGGGTGGACCGCGCTGGTCGCGAACCTGATCGACGAGTGGCGCTGACGGACGCTCACGTCTACACGGGCGCGCCGAGGTGCGCGGCCAGGCGCAAGAGATCGCCGAACACCCCGCCCGCGGTGACCTCGGGTCCGGCACCAGGGCCCTGCACCACCAGCGGCTGCGCGTCGTAGCGCGCGGTAGAGAACGCGATGACGTTGTCCGTGCCCTGCAGGCGCGCGAAGGGGTGCGCGAGCGGCAGCGCGCGCAGCGCCACCGTAGGCATGCCCTCTTCGGGGATGACGCCGACGTAGCGCAGCACCTCGCGCTTGGCGCGCGCGGCCTCTTGCAGCTCGCGCAGGCGCGCGTCGACGGGGCGGAGCGCGAGCACCAGCTCGTCGAGCGGCGCACCGAAGGGCGCGCCCGGCGCCAGGTCCTCCACCACGACGTCCTCCAGGCGCACCGCGCGACCCATCTCGCGCGCCAGCACCACCAGCTTGCGCGCGAAGTCTTGGCCCGAGAGATCCTCGCGCGGGTCCGGCTCGGTGTAGCCGAGGCGCCGCGCCTCGCGCAGCAACGTGGAGAAGGGCGTATCGGACGTCAGCGTGTTGAACATCCACGACAGCGTGCCCGACAACACGCCCTCGACAGCGCGCACGCGATCGCCAGTATGCAAGAGGTCCTTGAGCGTGGTGATGATGGGCAGGCCGGCGCCCACGGTGGCCTCGCCGAGGTAGCGCGCGCCCGTCGCCCGGCTCGCCTCGCGGATGGCATCCCAGCGCGCGATGGAGCCCGAGCCCGCGCGCTTGTTGGGCGTGATGACGTGGATGCCCATGCGCAGCCAGCTCGCGTACTGGTCGGCCACCGCATCGCTGGCGGAGCAGTCGATGATGACGGCGTGCGGCAGATGCTCGGCGCGCACGAAGCGCGCGAAGGCGTCGAGCTCCACTGGCGCGCCGCGCTCCAGATCGGCGAGGCGCGCGTCGTCAGCGAGCACCATGTGTTTGCTCGAGGCGATGGCGCGCACGCGCAGGTCGACGTGGGCGCGCTTCTTGAGCTCGGCCCGCTGCGCAGCGAGCTGCGCCAGCAGCGCCTTGCCGATGAGGCCGGGGCCGACCACGCCGATGGAGAGCGCGGTGTCGGACAACATGAAGCGTGCGTGCACTGCGCGCAGCGCCCTTGTGCTGTCCTTCTGATCGATGACGGCCGTGATGTTGCGCTCCGACGAGCCCTGCGCCACAGCGCGCACGTTGACACCGGCGTCGCCGAGCGCGCTGAAGAAGCGACCCGACACGCCGGCGCGCTCGGCCATGGCGTCACCCACGGCGGCCACCACGGCGCAGCCGCGTTGCACGCTCACGCCGGAGACGTGTCCCTGCGCGCGCTCGGCCACGAAGGCGCGCTCGATGGTCTCTCGCGCCAGCTCGGCCTGCGCGTCGGGGATGGCGATGCAGATGGAGTGCTCGCTCGAGGCCTGCGAGATGACGATCACCGACACGTTGACCGCGCGCAGCGCACCGAACAGGCGCTCGGCGATGCCGGGCACACCCACCATGCCAGTTCCCTCGAGATTGAGCAGCGCCACCTCGTCGATGGTGGTGAAGCCCTTGACGGCGGGCGCGTTGGGCGCGGGCGCGACGCTGGCCCGGTGGATGACGGTGCCCTTCACTTCGGGGCGGAAGGTGTTCTTGATCCAGATGGGGATGTTGCGCTCGACGGCGGGCTGCATGGTGCGCGGGTGCACCACCTTGGCGCCGAAGTACGCCAGCTCCATCGCCTCTTGGTAGGACATCTCGTCGAGCAGCACGGCCTCGGGCACGCGGCGCGGGTCGGCCGAGAGCACGCCGTCGACGTCGGTCCAGATCACAACCTCACGTGCGTCGAACAACGCGCCGAAGATGGCGGCCGAGAAGTCGCTGCCGTTTCTCTTGAGCGTGGTGGGCGTGCCCTCGGGCAGCGAGGCCACGTAGCCGGTGATGACGCAGGGTGAGGCGCGATCGTCGCCGAGCCAACCTTCGAGGTTCTGGTTGGATGCCTGCCAGTCGACAGCGGGTCCGAGCTCGCTGGTGCGCACGATCAGCACCTTGCGCGCGTCGAGGAAGCGCCAGCCCAGCGCCGCGGCTACGATGCGAGCGCACCACAGCTCGCCGTGTCCGGCCACTACCTCGTCGAGCGCCTCCGGGTGGCTGCCCAGTACCTGCAGGGCGCGCAGCAGATCGGCGACGTCGGTGGCCTCCTGCTCGATGGCCTGCATGGCGCTCGCGCAGCGCTCGGTCGACAGGAGGGCGTGCGCGACCTCGCGGTGGCGCTGCACGATGGTCTGCAAGTCGGCACGCCACCCCTCGTCGCGACGGGCGGCGCGTGCGCACAGCGCGAACAGCGCGTTGGTGACCCCCGCGAACGCCGACACGACCACGGCGGTGCCAGCGCCCCGCTCCTGCACCAGGGTCATGACATGACGGATGCGCTCAGCATCCGCCAGGCTGGTGCCGCCAAACTTATGCACGACCCATTGAGCCACGATCCACCTCGCGGCGCCGATGTAGCAGCTTCGTGCCAGGCGCGCGCTACCGTCCGTCGGTCTGCGGGACCCGCTCCAGGATGCGCGCCGCCAACGCCGCGAAACGCACCTGTTGCGCATCGTCGCCGCACACGGCGGCCGGGCGGCCCTCGTCGCACAACGCACGCAGGGTGGCGTCGAGCGGCAGCTCCGCCAACAGCGGCACTTCGTAGTCCTGCGCCAGCATGCGCCCGCCGCCCTCGCCGAAGGGGCGCTGCACTGCGCCGTCGGTGGCGGTGAACGCGCCCAGGTTCTCCACCACACCGGCGGTGGCCACGCCCACCTCGCGCAGCATGCGTAACGCACGCCGCACGTCGTCGGTTGCGAGGGGCTGCGGCGTGGTCACCACCACGGCGCCGCTCAGGGCCACATCCTGCGCCAGCGTGAGCTGCACGTCGCCGGTGCCGGGCGGCGCGTCGATGACCAGCACGTCCAGCGCACCCCACGCCGTGTCATCGATCATCTGGCGCAACGCGCTCACGGCCACCGACGCGCGCCACACCAGCGGCGTGTCGCTCTCGGGCGTGGTCAGGCCCACGCTCATTACCTTCACGCCGAAATTCTCGGCGGGGATCATCTTGGCGCCCTCGCCCTCGCCCCAGCGCACGCGCTGGTCGAAGAGCCCGAGCAGGCGCGGCACGCTGGGCCCGTACACGTCGGCGTCGAGCACGCCCACGGCGAGCCCACGGCGCGCCAGCGCGCATGCCACGTTGACGGCGATGGTGCTCTTGCCCACGCCGCCCTTGCCGCTGGTGAACAAGAGCGTGTGGCGGGCGGGGAAGCTCCGACGCGACGGCGTACCGATCACAGACATCCCTTGAAGCTGCCGGCCTTGGGCTTGGGCGTGACCGTCAGCTCCTCGACATCGACGACAACGACGCCGCTCTTGCGATCGACCTGCACCACCTTGCCGATGAGGTCGACGCTGCCGCCGCCGAAGGCGCTCTCGAGCTGCCAGAGCGCCACGCGCTTGCCGGCGAGGCGATAGACCAGGCGCTCGGCCACGTCGTAGACCACGATGCCGGCCTTGGCCTCGGCGTAGCTGCACGAGGTGAGCGCGCCGAGCTGCGCCCGATCGCGTGCGGCAAGCGCGCACGAGAGCGCCGTGACGGCGCCGGCCGTGACATCGACCTCGTCACCGACCCGGGGGAGCCCCGCGAGCGCGGCGGGCGGTGCGGCGCTCAGCCAGACATGCACGAGCGCGAGCGCGACGGTGTTCATGGCGAGCTCCGTTCCGCCTTCGAGGTAGCAGCAGGCACGCCGAGCGTCCGCAGGTAGGCCACGATGGCGTCGACGTCGGCCGCGGGCAACGCGGCGAAGGGCGGCATCACCGAGCTGCGCGCGCCGTCGGCCGCGCGCATCGACCAGCCCTTGCCCGGCACCGCGACGGCGCTCGGCGCAACGATGGACTCGCGCAGGTAGGCGGGCGTGGCCATGAGGCCCATGTCGTCGAGCGGCGGCGCGAGCCCCACGGGAGCGTTGCGCTTGTCGCCCGCGCGGTGGCAGGCGGCGCACACGGTGTCGACGAGCTGCTTGCCGCGCAGCACGTCGCCGGCGCCGTCGTAGCCCCAGGAGAGCTCGGCGAGGTAGCGCGCGTCCACGGCAGCACCGGGCATGCGCAGCACCTTCCACGACGACAGTGCCTTGTTGCCGCCGCGCTCGCGCCCCGCGCCGTCCCACTGCGCGAAGGCGATGGGCACCAGGCCAGCCCGCAGGTCGCGCTCGGCGGTGACGAGGGGCAGCACCAGCAGGGCGCGCCAACGGTGTGTGGCGGCGTCGTAGCGCATGGCGCCGCGCACCGCGCCTGTCACCGAGCGCGTCGAGGAGCCGAAGCCCGCCGCCACCAAGCTGCGCGCCATGCTGCCGTGCTCGACGGCGCGCTGCAGGTGCAGCGCCACGGGCGCACCCTCGTCGCCCATGCCCACATAGGGCAAGCGCAGGCCGGCGCCGAAGGCGAAGGGGAGCTGCACGGCAGCGGCGTCGCCGAAGCGGTCGGTCTCGGTGGCCGAGCCGCGATCTTCTGCTTCGTCGCGCCACTCGAGCACGATGGCCAGGTCCTTGTCGTCGACGAGCGCGCGCACCTCGAGCGTGCGCGGCGTGCCCAGCACGTCGAGCGCCTCGTTGGCGTCGCGGTCGTGCAGGCGCACGGTGCGCTGCGGCGCCAGCGGCACGCGCGTCGCGGGCGCGCGCTCGAGCCCCACGACGTCGAGGGCGGGCGCGAGCGGGCCGGGCACGCGCAGCACCTGAATCACCTCTGTGGCGAGGAAGCGCTCCTCGGCAGGTGATGCCAGCGCGACGGCGAGCGTGAGCAGCGTGATCATGGGGCGCCCTCTGCCACGGCCTTCTTGCCGCGCCGGCCGAGCTGCACCAGCCCGGGCGAGACCGGCGCGCCGATGCGGAACATGTCCTGGTGCGAGAACGCGATCAGCGTGTCGAGCAGCTCGCTCTTCTGCCCGCGTCGCCGCCGCGCGCGCTCGTCCTCGAGCGTCTTCAGCACGCGGGGCACCTCGGGGCCAAAGAGGCGCAAGAGCAGCTCAACGGGGATGCGCGCGCTGCCCTCGATGGGCTTGCCGTCCTTGTCGAAGCGCGGCGGGCCGGGCAGGGGCGGCACGTAGAAGACGTTCGGCTGCGTGCCGTACTCGGCGTGCAAGGGCAGCGCCACCTTCCACACGTGCACCAGCTTGTGCACCTGGCTGTCGACGTCGTCGAGGTAGCCGACGAAGCGGATGCGGCCCACGCACTGGTGCGCGCACGCGGGCGGCAGCCCCTGCTCGACGCGCGGGAAGCAGAAGATGCACTTCTCCGACTTCGCGATCTTCGGGTTGAAGTAGATCTTCTTGTAGGGGCAGGCTGCTATGCAGTAGCGCAGGCCCTCGCAGCGCTGCTGGTCCACGAGCACCACGCCGTCTTGCGCGCGCTTGAAGATGGCGCCGCGCGGGCAGGCCGCCAGGCACGCCGGGTTCGAGCAGTGGTTGCAGATGCGCGGCAGGTAGAAGCCGTAGCTGTTGGGGAACTCGCCGCCGCCCGCATCCTCATCCCAGTTGGGGCCGTGCGTGGTCGCTTGCGCGGCAGCGATCTCCTTGCCGAGCGCGGCCTCGTCGAGGTTGAAGTCCCAGGGCGTGCCGTAGTCCTGGCCGCGCCCGGGGACCACGCCGTCCCTCAGCTTCCCCTGTGCGTCGAAGCCGCCGCCGAGCTCCTCCCAGTGGCGCGGGTAGCCCGTGCCCGGGCGGCTCTCGACGTTGTTCCAGTACATGTACTCGCGGCCGTTCCTGTTGGTCCACTGCGTCTTGCAGGCCACCGTGCAGGTCTGGCAGCCGATGCACTTGTTCAGGTCCATCACCATCGCGAGCTGGCGCGTGGCCGGCGTTGCTCGAGCAGGAGCGTCGCTCATCGCGCCCCTCCTTTGCCGCGTCCAAGTGGCGTGAGCTCGACGGTGGCCTGGTACGCGTGCTGGTTGCCGTCCCAGTTGGTGCCGAACTTCAGATGGCCCCAGCCGTCGCTCACTTCCAGCAGGTTGAGCATGTCGGCGTTGAGCGCGTTGTGGCCCTGCTTGCCGGGGAACAGGAAGGGCTCCCAGCCGTGCTCCATCACCACGGCGTCGGGCGGCACGCCGGCCACCAGCTTGGCCATCAGCACCACGTCGCCGAGCGCGTTGTGCATGCGCACCTCGTCGCCGTCCTTGATGCCGCGCGCGGCCGCGCTGCTCGGGTTGATCATCACGTAGGGCTTGCCGCGCTGCAGGCGCTGCAAGAGCGTGGAGGTCTTGTAGGTCGAGTGGATCGACCAACGCGCATGCGGCGTGAGCAGCAAGAGTGGGAAGCGCCCCTGGGTGAGCGTGGGCGTGGCCACGGGCGTCGCCGCACCCGCCGCCAGGAAGTGCTGGTGGTCGACGTAGAAGGTGAGGCGCCCGCTGACCGTGTCGAAGCGCTGGTGCAAGAAGAGCTGGCTCTCGAAGCTGTTGTAGGGCTTGTCGGCGTAGAGCGGCGACGACTTGCCGGCCTTGTCGTTCAGCACCAAGAAGCCGCCCCGCTCCACCATCGAGGCCGGGTGGTTCGGCTTGAATTGATCGACGTGCTCGAGCGCGTACTCCACGGCGTCCTTGTCGGTGCGCAAGGTACCGCCCGCGGTGAACTCGTCGGCCAACTTCGACAGGTCGTGCACGCCGTCTTTGGTGTGCGTGGCGTCGGGGATTTGGAGATCGCGCGCGTCCTTGCTGCGCGCGTGGCGCTCGACGGCGAGCGCTTGCAGCTTCTCGGCGACGAGCGTGGCGATCTCCCACTCGCTCTTGACCTCGCCCACGCGCTGCCAGTGCGCCGGCGGCAGCGCCAGGTTGGCGTAGCGGTGATAGCCGGGGTTGGTGCGCAGGTCCCAACATTCGTAGGGCGCCGTGCAGGGCAAGAGCAGGTCGGCGTACACGGCGAAGTCGCTCATGCGCGTGTCGCCGTACGCGATGAGCTTGGCCTTCTTGAGGAAGGCCTCGCGGTAGCTGCCCTTGTTGCGGCGGAAGCGCGCGTCGGCGAACACCAAGAAGGTCTCGCACTCGGGCCACCAGGGCTTGCCGCGCTTCTCACCGGCGTCGCCCTTGCTCTGCTCCACCTCGCGCGCCACTTGCTTGCCGTAGTCGGCCTGCGAGCGGCCGGTGGCGCGGCGCACGTCGTCGTCGGAGAAGGCCTTGGCGAAGTCGTCGAAGCCCTCGCCCAGCATGAACTCCGACACGGCACCCGAGGCGAAGCGGTGCGTGTAGCGCCCCTCGAAGCCCGACAGCCCCTGCAGGCCGGTGATGTTCCATTCGTTCTCGGTGTTGAGCCCGCCGAAGGGGCCGAGCTTGCCCACGAACGCCGCCAGCGACGCGATGGCGCGCTGCGAGAGCATGCCGTTGAAGTGCTTGCCGATGGCGAAGCCGAGCGTGATGAGCGCGACCTTCGAACCCGTCAGCTCGCGCGCCAGCGTCTCCACCACGCTCGGGTGCACGCCGGTGACATCGCGCGTCTTGTCGGCCGAGAACGCGGCCAGCGATCGCTTGAGGTGCGCGAAGGCAGGCTCGAGCTCTACCTCGGCGCCGCCCTTGAGCTTGACGCGGTAGCGCCCTTCGAGCGCGGGTGCGAGCTGCCAGTCGACGTCGCTGAGGCGGAGCGTGGGCACGCTCGAGCCCTCGCAGCCGGGGAGCGCCGTGAGCTTCTTGTGCTTGGTGTCGTAGGCGACGAACACCTCGTGGTGCTTGTCGTGATCGGCGGCGAAGCGCGCCACGGAGCCGGCATCGAAGCGCGCGTCGCCGGTGTCGACGTCGTGCAAGCGCAACAGCTCACCCGTGTCGGCGCGCACCAGCAGCGGCAGGTCGGTGAAGGTCTGCAGGAAGGCAGCGTCGTAGCGCTTGCTCTCGAGGATGCGGTGGAGGACGGCCAGCGCCAGGTGCCCGTCGGCGCCGGCCTTCACCGGCACCCACAGGTCGGCGTGCATGGCCGTCGCGTTAAACTCGGGCGCGATGACGATGATCTTGCTGCCGCGGTACTTGCCCTCCCACAGGTAGTGCGCGTCGGGGATGCGCGAGGTGTTCGGGTTGCAGCCCCAAAACACGTTGACGTCGGCGCCGTAGATGAAGTCCCAGGTGCAGCCGATGTTGCCCTCGCCGTACACCACCGACACGCCGGGGAACATGTCGCCCACGTAGCTGGCGATGTAGGGCCGCACGGCGCCGAGCAGCGTGCCGAGGCGCTTGATCGACGCCGCGCGCGCCTCGGTGAGCAGGCCGGCGCCGGCGTGGATGTAGTTGCCCGCCGGGCCCCGCTCGCGCAGCGTGTCGTAGAGGCCCTTCGCCACCATGGTGATGGCCTCGTCCCACGAGATGCGCTGCCACTTGCCCGCGCCGCGCGCGCCCACGCGCTTCATCGGGTAGCGCAAGCGGTCCTTGGCCGAGAGCATGTGCGAGTGCTGCGCGCCCTTGTTGCAGCCGCGCGGGTTGGCGTCGGGCAGGTCGGGCGCGAGCGGCGGGTACTGCGCGCTCTGGCTCTCGCGCGTGATGACGCCGTCCTTGCTCCACACCTCCCAGGCGCAGTTCCCCTGGCAGTTGACGCAGTGATAGGCGTAGCCGTGCTCCTCGCCGTCGCCATAGCTGGCGGCGAATTCCGCGCGGTACTGCGCCTCGGTGGCGCCCTTGCTCGGCGGCCCCGCGCGCGCATCGTCGACGCGCACGGGCGCGGTGGCGGGCGTGCCGCCCGCGAGCGCGGGCGCCGCCGCGGTGGCAGCCAGCAGCCCCTTGACGACGTCACGACGGGAGACGGGCATGCAGGCTCCGTTCAGCTAGTGCCACAAACACTAGAGACAACCGCCGCCGGCGGCGGCCTTGGGCGGTACGTAGTCGCCGCTGTCTTCCGGCAGGTTGGCGTCGCTCCACGCCGTCATGCCGCCTGCCAGGTTGCGCGCAGCCGTGAAGCGCGCGGCGCAGGCGTCGAACGCGGCGCGCTCGCCCGCTGCCGAGATGATGACCGTGGGCACCGACGCGAGCACGCGCTCGGCGACGCCCGCGGGCGCACCCGCCGGCTCGCAGCCGGGCAGGGGGATGGACCCGGGCACGTGGGTGTCGTCGTAGTCCTCGAGCTCGGCGCGGATGTCGACGAGCTGCAGCTTCACCTGCGAGGCGCCGATGGCCGCGTACAGCTCACGCGCCGTCAGGGGAACGGCGCGCTCCAGCTCGGCGCGGGCGAAGGCCTCGCGCGCGATCAGCGCCGACAAGATGACGAGCGCGCCCATCCACATGAAGGGCTCAGCGCTGCGCGCGTTCACGGCGCACCTGCCGCGCGCGCAGCCAGCGCCTGGTTCTCGGCGCGCAGACCGAAGAAGCCCGCGGCGAGCGCCACGGTGACGACGAAGAACAGCAAGCGGACGTGCATCTTCATGGCAGCTTCCTCGATCAGTCGTAGGCGCGATCGCCGTCGCACTGGGCTTGGGTGAGGTCGAGCGTGCGCACCAGGAAGGCGCGCCCGCTGCTGGTGGCCATCGACACCGCGAAGAAGGTGGCACCCATGGCGAAGCTGCCGAGCGACAGGGTGGGCCACGCGGCCAGGTAGGCGCCGGTGGTGCAGCCGCCGCCGATCATGGCGCCGAGGGTCATGGCGGTGGCGGCGCCGAAGCCGCGCGCGATGGCGATGGGCTGCAGGGTCTTTGGCAGCGGGCTCTCGGCCGCCGCCTTCGAGGGCAGCGACAGGAGCGCCGCGAGGAAGCCGCCGGGCAAGACGCCCACGATGAGCGCCGCGCGCCAGATGATGTCGTCGTTGATGGTGGGCACCGAGTCGAGCGGCATGCCCACGAGGTGCGCGAGCCAGCCGGTGAGCGCCAGCAGCGCACCCGAGAAGCCCAAGTAGCCGCCTTGCGCGGTGGCGAGCACCAAGAGCACGCCGGCGACCATGCCCGCCGCCGGCCAGCTCCACTCGCCGCGGATCCAGTCGAGCACGCTGGTCTTCGGGCGCGCCGGCGTGAACGAGTGCTCGGTCGTGAAGCGGTCGGCGAAGTACGCGATGGCGAGAAAGAGCGCGCCCACCATGAGCGCCACGGCGCCGTAGGGCAGGCCCAGCACGCCCGGCAAGGTGAGCGGCTTGGGCAGCGCGGCGATGACGCCCACGTCGACGAGCGGGGTCTTGACGGCGTCGTAGATCAGCACGCCGGTGAACAGCCCGGCGATGGCCGCGGGCGCCACGAACTTGGCGCCGCCCGAGCGCGCGCCGAATTTCGCGACGCAGGTGCCCGGGCACAGGCCGCTCACGCCCATGCCGATGCCGAAGAGCGTGCCGCCCACCAGGTGCGCCCAGCCGAGGAAGGGCATGGTGCGCGGCACCAGGTGCAGCTCGTCGTCGACGCCCAAGGCGGCCGCGAGCCCATAGAGGATCGACGCCACCGCGATGGTGGCGAAGGTCCACTTCATGATCTTGGTGTCGCGCAGCGTCAGCATGCCCATGACGCGCGAGTAGCGGGTGGCGCCCACCTTGTAGAGCACGACGCCGAAGGCGGCGCCCGTCAGCGCACCGGAGAGGAAGGGAACCACGGCGACCTCCTTTGTCGTCAGCGACGACGCTGCGCGATGCTCAGGGCTGCGTGCCCACCGGCAGCGCGGCGTCGTTGCCCCACTCGGCCCAGGAGCCGACGTAGAGCTTGGTGTTGGCGTGCCCCGCCTTCTTGAGCGCGAGGTACTGGAAGGAGCCGCGACCCAAGCCCACGTGGCAGTAGGTGATGACCGTCTTGCCGGCGTCGTAGCCGTTCTTCTTGAGCTTCTCGAGCTGCTTCTTGAGCTCGTCGCTGTCTTTGAGCGTGGGCTTGTCGGCCTCGGCGCTGCGGTTGCCGGCGTACTTCGACCACGGCGAGAACACGGCCGTGGGCACGAAGCCGCCGCGCGCCACCGTGATCTCCTTGCCCGGCGCCTTGATCGACGACAAGAGCGTCTTGCCCGCGTACTCCTCCAGGTTGTGGCGTGCGTCGAGGATCAGGTAGTGCGCGGCGTCGCCCGTGGCCTTCTTCACCTCGTCGACGTTGGCGATCATGTCCCACTGCACCTTGGGCGCGAAGCTCTTGGCCGCGATGGCCGGTGCCTTGCCGGTCTCCACGGCGCCGCCGTGGGCCTTCCACGTGGCGAGCCCGCCCTCGAGGATGCGCGTGTTCGGGTGGCCGTAGAGCTTGAGGAAGAACCACGCGCCGCTGGCGTTGACGCCCACGCCCGCGTCGTAGACCACCACCTGCGTCTTGTCGTCGATGCCCAGGGCGCCGATGGCCTTGGCGGCGGCGGGCTCGCACATGGGCAGCCCCTTGCACGCCTTGACGTCGTCGAGGATCTGCAGGTCGTGCGAGTAGGCCACGGCGGAGCCGGCGATGTGGCCCTGCTCGAACTGCTTCTCCGGGTCGGCGGAGACGAAGCGTACCTCGGCTTTGCCGAGCAAGGCCTTGGCCTCGTCGGCGCCAATGAAGATGTCGTCGGCGTGGGCGGCGCCCGCCGCCAGCAGCAGCACACTGACGACGTAGGTGGTTTGCTTCATGTGGTCCTCCGAGGCTTGCGGGGTGGTGCGGTGCTCTTTTCGGTGTCGGCGGTAGCGACCAGCTCCTCCACCTGCGCGTCGGGCGGGCCCAGGTCGAGGTGGCGCGCGCGGAAGCCGGCGCCCTCGAGCAGGCGCACCGCCTCGAGCGCCAGGTGGCAGTAGGGTCCGCGGCAGTAGGCCACCACCTCGCGGCTCTTGGGCAGCTCCGGCAGGCGCGCTGCCAGCTCGGGCAGTGGCACCGAGAGCGCGCCGCGCAGGTGACCGGCGTGGAACTCCTCGGCCGGCCGTACGTCGAGCAGCGTGACCGCGCCGGCACGCACCCGGGTCAGCAGCGCCACGCGCGCCGCGTCATCGTGCGCAGCCAGCTCGCGCCCGATGCGATCCATCTCGGGCAAGAGCAGCGCGGCCAGCGCACGCAGCTCGGCGAACAACGAGGACACCTCGGGGCGCGCCAGTCGGTACACCACCTGCTGTCCGCGTTTGTCGGCATCCACCAGCCGCGCCGCGCGCAGCTGCTGCAGGTGTTGCGAAGCGTTGGCCAGGCTGACCCCCGCGCGGCGAGCCAGCACCTCGACGCTGCGCGGCCCTTGCCGCAACAGGTCGATCAAGCGCAGGCGGATGGGGTTCGAGAGCGCCTTGCCAACTCGAGCAAGCTCGTCATAGTGCGCGAGCGCCGCGCGCCGCGCCCCGCCCATCGGTTCGGCCGATGGGGTGCTGCGAGCGGTGATGGTACGTCGAGCATCCAACATGATCTCTTGCAATCAATAGATCTCTTGAATATGCAATTACCTCGCGAGCGTCAAGCTCGACCCTCCGCTAAGGTGCCTGCCATGAACCGACCTTCCGCCGCCCTTGCCGTCCTCGTCCTCGCCGCCTTGCCGGTGCTCGCGCAGGCGCCGGCCGCACCGCCGGCCGCACCGCCGGTAGGCGCGCCGGCGGCGCCGGCAGCGCCGCCGCCGAACCCCGAGAAGCCGCTGCCGCCCAAGGCCCCCAAGAAGACGCCCGAGCTGCTCGAGGCGGGCAAGAAGTCCTACGACGTCAATTGCCTGCCCTGCCACGGCGAGAAGGGTGACGGCAACGGGCCCGTGGGGCAGGCGCTGGTGCCCAAGCCGCGTGACTTCTCCAAGGATCCCTTCAAGCAGGGGAACAAGCCTGAGCAGGTGTTCTTGAGCATCACCACCGGCGTCAAAGACACGCCCATGGTCGGCTATGCGCAGCTCTCGGAGCAGGAGCGCTGGGCATTGACCTACCACGTGCTCGAGATGGTGCCGAAGGGCAAAGGCAGCAAGGACAAGGGCAAAGGCGCCAGTCCTGCCACTCCTGCCACACCCGCCACGCCCGCCACGCCGCCCGCGCAGTAGCGCGCGAACGCGCGGGGCCTGTGGCCTTTTGCACCGCGACCGTTCGGCGCGGCGCGCGCCGTGGCCGCGCTGCCCGTAGGCACGATGACTGCATCGTGGCCCTGCTCAAGGCGGGGTCATGCGCAGCGAGATCACGATTCCGTGCGAGGGGCAGCACACCTGCGCCACCATCAGCGTGCCGCGCCACGCCCGCGGCATCGTGCTGTTCGCGCACGGCAGCGGCAGCAGCCGGCACAGCCCGCGCAACCGCGCCATCGCCGCCGCGCTCGAAGAGGGCGGCCTGGCCACGTTGCTGGTCGACCTCTTGACCCCCGACGAGGACCGCCTCGACCAGCAGACGCGCGCCTTGCGCTTCGACATTGGTCTCTTGTCGGCGCGCGTGATCGACGCCATCGCCTGGCTCGAGCGCGAAGCGCAGAACCTGCCCATCGCGCTGTTCGGCGCCAGCACCGGCGCGGCCGCCGCGCTGGTGGCCGCCGCCGATCGCGCCGACGTGGTGCGCGCGGTGGTGTCGCGCGGCGGGCGGCCCGACCTCGCCGGCGCGGCGCTCCCCGAGGTGAAGGCGCCCACGCTCTTGATCGTGGGGGGCGCCGATACCGAAGTCATCACGCTCAATCGCACGGCGCACGCTGCGCTCACCTGCGAGCGCGAGCTCGCCATCGTGGAGGGCGCGACCCACTTGTTCGAAGAGCCCGGGGCGCTCGACGAGGTAGCGCGCCTGGCGCGCGCGTGGTTCTTGCGCTTCGTGTGATCGGCGCGGCTACCGCCGCGCGCGCACGCTCAGCGCGTTGTGCTTCGCCGGCTCGGGCGCGCGCTTCTGCCGTTTGAGCGCGGTCTTCTTCTCGCGCCACACGCCCGGGTCCTGCCCGTCGACGAGGGCGCGCACGCCCGCCATCGTGTCAGCGAAGCGCTTGGCGCGCGCCTCGCGCGTCATGCTGCCCTGGTACACCGACTGCGAGCGCAGCGCGCGCGGCGGCTGCTCCGCCGCCAGCTCGTCGAGCACCTGGCGCGCGGCGTCGCCGCCCAGGTAGCCGAGCGACCAGAGCACGCCGTCGAGGATCCAGTACTCGGTGTCGTTGGTGACGTGGAGCTCGCGGATGCGATCGGCCAGGGTCGGTGTGGCGCGGGCGGCCTTGCGACCGAAGGCGGCCAGCGCCTTCGCCAGGTGCGCAACGCACGCGCTGTCCGGCGCCTCGTACAGGCAGGCGTCGAGGAGCGGCACCATGCGCACGTCGACACGACCGGCGCGCGCCAGCTCGCGCAGCGCCAAGGCGGCCACGTGCGCGCGCTCGCGATCTTGCTGCACGAGCGAGAGGTAGAGGCGGAAGACCTCCTCCACGGGCTCGGCCGTCAGCTCGCGGATCAGCTCGTCGAGGGGATCGTTCATGGGCGCGGCACGTGCTACCGTGGACCATCCTCAAGGCGGCGGTCCATGGAGATCAACAGGAAAGCTCGACGCTCCGCTTCGTCCGCCGCGGCCAAGGCCAAGCGCGTGGAGGGCGAGCGCGCGGGCAAGGGTGCGGCCAAGAAGGCAGCGCGCGCCGCCGACACGGTGGCGCGCCGGCAGGACCAGATGGCGCGGCGTCTGCGCGACGAGCTCGAGGGCAGCGGCGCGCCGGTGCGCGTTCGCGAGCTCGTCGCGGACATGCTCGGCCCGGAGCGCACGCCGGCCGCGGATCGCCTGCTCGCGCGCCTGCAGTCGACGCAGCGCGTTGACACCTCGGGCCCCTACGGCCCCTGAACCGACCGAGCAAGATCCGACTCCGGCGGATCGACGCAACGCTCAGCCCGCGACTCCGAGAATGTAGGTGCAGAGTCCACCAACGCACACATCGTGTGCTGCACCAACCCCGAGCGCCGATGCGCTCTTTCGGAGTCTCCATGTCGCTGACCATCGATCGAGGCATCTTCCCCAAGCTCATGAAGGACTTCAAGGCCGCGGCCGAGAGCGGCGGGCGCATCAGCGCCGCCGAGGTCAAGAAGACCGTGACCAAGGGGATGAACCAGATCAAGGCCGAGTACGACGGCGCCGACTCCGAGAAGGGCCTGGCGGCGGCGCGCAACGCGCTCGCCAAGACCGTGCGCGCGGCCGACAAGAACTGGAGCCTGACCGGCGCCGCCTACCGTGAGGCGAAGGAGCTGCTCGGCACCAACCTCGACGGCAAGGCGGGCAAGCTAGCCGACCTCGAGAAGAAGATCCGGAACGCGGTGCGCAGCACCTCGGTCAGCCCCTACGGTGGCTGATCGCGTCGCGCGTTTCTTTCGCGCTGCCATGACCCTCGCCGCCGAGTCGGATCGCCGACTCGCGCGCGCGAGGGTCGTTCCGCTTGCGCGCACCGAGGGCGGCGGCAACCTGGTGGCACGCGTGCGCGCCGCCGGTGGCGCCTGCTACGCGAAGCTGCGCACCGATGCCCGTGACGGCGCCGAGCGCGAGCGCTGGGCGCTCGCGACGCTGGCCCGCGCCCGTGATCTCGAGGTGCCGCGCGTGTGGTGGAGCGGCAGTGCGCGCCAGGTGGTGGCGGCCGCGGCGGCGCGCGATCCGCGCGAGCCCCGCCGCATCGACGTGGGCGGCGGCGCGCTCTTGGTGATGAGCGCGGTGCAGGGGAAGGAGCGCGCGTTGCTCGACGAGGACGAGCTGGCCGCGGCCGCGCGCGCGCTGGCGAGCTTGCACCGCGTGCGCGTGCGCGAGGGCCCGCCGCTCATCGGCGGCGTGGCCGCGCCCGCCATGGTGCGCTTCAGCGAGCGCTGCCTCGAGCAGCTCGCGCATGACGCACTGCTCACGCCGCGCGACCGCGCGGCGCTCTCTGCGCTCGCGAAGAGCGCCGGGCGCGCCGTGGCCGCGCGCTGGTGGGATCTCGACGACGACACGCCGCGCGCCCTCTGCCACGGCGACGTGCGCGCGCGTAACCTGCTGTTCACCGGCCGCGGATCGAGCACGCGCGCCGCGCTCATCGACTTCGAGCTCGCTGGCGTGGGCGATCCCTTCATCGACCTCGTGCGCTTCACCAGCTTCGCTGCGCTGTCGCGCCACCAGGAGCTGTGCCTGTTGGACGCCTACTGCGAGGCCACGCGCGCGCAGCACCTCGATCGCTACTTTTTGTATCGGCCCATCGCCGCGCCCTTCGCCGCGCTGGCCGCTGCGCAGCACTTCGCGCACGCGGTCGCCGGCCGTCGGCGCGCCGCGCCCGGCTGGCTCGAGGCGCGCCGCCCCCAGGTGGAGGCGCAGCTCTCGGCGTTGCTCGAGCGCCCGGTCAAGCTGGCGCGTCCAAAAACGAAAGCCTTCGTCGGCGTCGTCGCCATCGACGGCGCCGCGGGCTCGGGCAAGAGCCCGCTGGCGCGCGCCCTGGCCCGCCGCCTCGGCGTGCCCCACCTGGGCACCGGCCAGGCCTACCGCGCGGCCGCGCTGCTCGCGCTCGAGCACGACCTCGATCCCGACGCGCCCGCCGACCTCGCCCGCTTGCTTCGCCTGCTCGCGCGCACACCCATGACGCTCAGCGACGAGGGCGGCATCTCCGTCGAGGGCGCCCCGCTTTCGTGCGCGCTCGAGACCCTGCCGGTGGAGGAGCGCGTGGCTGCCTGGGCGCGCCACCCCGAGCTGCGCGCCGCGCTGCGCCCCATGCTCGACGCCGCCGTCTCCGTGCGCGGCGCCGTGGTCGAGGGGCGCGACATCAAGAGCGTGCTTCGTCCTGACGCGGTCGCGTCGTTCTACGTCGACATCGACGAGTCGGCGCGCGCCTCCATGGTGCGCGGCCGCGCGCTTGGCGAGGAGAAGCGCCTGGCGGCAGCGATGCGCGCACGTGACCGCGCCGATCGCACGCGCGCGGCGGCGCCCGCCGTGGTGCCCAAGGGCGCCGTGCGCCTCAAGGCCAGCGCCGACGTGGAGGCGCTGGCCGAGCGCATGGCGCGGCGCCTGGCGCGCCGCGGGGGGCGAGCGTGAGGGGCACTATCCCGCGCATCCCGCACCTGCCGGGCAGCAAGGTCGGCGACGACGACCTGGTGTTGGCCCCGCACGAGGCAGCACCCTTCTTCTCGCGCCGCGTGGTGGTGAGCGAGAAGACCGACGGCATCTCGCTCACCGTGCGCTTGTCACCCGACGGCGAGGTGCGCGCCGGGCTCAAGGCCGACTGGCTGCCGGCGCTCGGCGGTCGCGTCTTGCGCGCCGCTGACTTGTGGGTGCGCCAGCGCGAGCGCGAGCTCCTGCCGCTCGTCGACGACGGCACGCACGTGTACGGCGAGTGGCTGTGGCACCGCCTCGAGCTCGCCTACGAGCGACTGCCCTCGGCCGCGCTGCTCTATGGCATACGTGATCCCGCGGGGCGCCTGGTGCCACGCGCCACGGCGCTGGCGCGCCTGCGCTCCTTGGGTCTGCCGGTGGTCGAGCCGCTCTTCGTCGGCGTCATCGGCGCGCGCCCGCTGGCCTCCTTCTGCCGCGCGTCCGCGTGGGGCGGCGGCGTCAGCGAGGGCATCGTCGTCGAGCTCGCCGACCAACGCGGCGCGCGCTGGGCCAAGTGGGTGCGCGCGGGCTACCGCCAGCCCACGCCGCGCACCATGAGCGGCGCGAGGAACCGCGTGCTGCTCGAGGGCTGACGCGCGTCAGGGCGAGCAGGCGCCGTTGTAGACCACCTCAACGAGGGACCCCACCGGCGCCTTGGTGGTGAGCGCGAACATCTTGTTGGGCGCATCGAGCGTGACGCCGCTGTCGGGCGTGCCGTCGACGGTGACCGCGACGCCGGCCACGGGCACGTCGCCCAGGCGGAAGATCTGCGGCAGGTCGGCGAGCCCGTCGGCCAGCGTGCCGAGCGAGGCCCCCCAGCTGGTGGTGATGTCGAGGCTCATGCCGCCGAAGGCCGCGACCGCCTCGATGTAACCGGTGCCATACACGCCGTCCATCACGGCAGCCAGGTCGACCAGGCCCTCGGCGAGGCCGCCGCCCTTGATGCCGCGCAGGAAGTCGACGTAGTGCTGCACCGTGTCCGGGCTGCCGTCGGGCTCATCCGACACGATCACGACCGCCAGCGCTGCTTCGGGCCGATAGAAGGCGTCGTTGAAGCCGGGGACGTTTGGTGGGCTCAGCGCCAGCTCCATGGCGAGCAGGCCCTTCTCATCGCCGCTGCCGCTGGTCCCCACCCGGGCATTGCTGGCGAATTCCGCGGCCATGTTCGGCGTGGCGCTGGTGACCACGAGGGGGTCGCCGATCAGGCGACCCTCCTCGCCCCCGTCGCAGTCGGTGGTGGTGACGCCGAGGTGCAGGTCGGTGCTGCCGTCGTTGAACTGCGGCTGCGCCAGGAAGAGCGGGAAGTTGGTGGCGAGCTCCTCTTGGTCGTCCGACATCGAGCCCGAGTTGTCGACGACGAACAGGATGTCGAGCATGGCCGCGCTCGGCGCCACGAAGCGCTGCGTGATCGCCGACCCCGGCGCCGCCACCTCCATGCCGAGCGGCACGCGCACCACGTTGGCGCTGCCACGCACCACCAGGGTCGCCTGGTAGCTGCCCTGGGCGGCGGCCACGCGGCCCACGGTGACGACTTGCACCTTGCCCGCCTGCAGACCTGCGGGGAGCGGGCCGGGCGCGTCGAGGACGACGAAGGGCGAGTCGTCTGGCTCGATGGTGATGGACTGGATGAGCGCGTCGGTGGCGGCGGTGTTGGTGAGCACGATGGCTTGCTGTCCGAAGACGCAGCCGGCGGGCAGGATGCCGAGGTCCACCGCGTCGACCTCGCTGATGATGGTCTCGAGCACCCCGGCAGCGAAGGCCGTCAAGCGCAGTGGCGCGACGTTTTGGAAAGTGACGTCGACGCTGCCGGCCACCGAGATCTGCGAGCTCAGCGCGGCGGAGAAGGAGAGTGCTCCGCTGGCGCCCGGCGCGATAGTCGCGAGGCCGCTCGGATCGAAGCTGATCTCCGGAGCGAAGCTCAGATCCGGCGCCGGCACCGCCGACGCCAACACGCACGGCGTGGTGCCGGTGTTGCGCACGTACAGGTCGGCCTCCTCGGTTCTGCCGACCACGACGTTGGAGATGTCGACGTAGCTCTGGGTCACGGTGGGGACGCACCCGCTGACGCCGCCGGCGAAGCCGAGCGCCACCGCGCGATCGCCGGCGCCCTCGATGGTGAGGCGCAGGGTGTCGCTCCTGCCGCCCAGATCGTCGGCACCCGCGCTGGCGCGCACGCGCACGGTCACCGTGTCGTCGACGGCCAGCGTGAGCGGCAGGCTCGGCAGGGCGCCCACGATGGCGAAGTCGGCGCCGCCGTCGAGCGCGATGCTGTTGACCTGGGCCGCGCTGGTGCCCGACGAGCGCAGCGTGACGTCGAGCTCCAGCGCTTCCCCCTCGTCGAGGGTGCCGAAGTCGACGCTCGGTGGGCTCGCCACCAATCCTGGTCCAGAGGTGACGCCGGCGATGGCGAGGGTCAGGTTCGGCGTCGCCGGATCGTCGCTCACCACGCTGAGCTGTGCGGCGAGGGCGGCCAAGCCCTGCGTCGGCGCGTAGCGCAGGGTCACGCTCGCCGACGCCCCCGGCGCGATGGCCGCGGGCAGCGTGGGGGCAGCCGCGATGCTCGTGAAGCCGGACGCGTCCGACAGCGTGATGGCGCTGACGCTCAGCTCCGCGCCGCCGCTGTTCTGCAGCGTCACCACCGCGTCCGCGCTGCTGCCCGCGGCGACGTCGCCGAAGTCGACGGACGTGGGCGTGACGCTCAGGGTGGGCACCGCGCCCACGCCGCTCAGCGTGACGCTCGGATCGCAGTCATCGTCCTCGCACAGGTCGGCCACCAAGCGCCCCGAGGCCGCGCCCACCGCGCTCGGGGCGAAGAGCAGATCCAAGGTCTCGGTGGCGCCGGCGCCAAGGGCCAGCACCCGGCTGCCGCCGCTCAGCGTGAAGCCGGCGCCCTCCACCGAGAGCGGGACGTCCAGCACCTCGTCGCCCACGTTCTCCATGACCACCGACGCCGAGCCGCTGCGGCCCGGTCGCACGGCGCCGAAGTCGAGGGAGGAGGCGGAGAAGCGCACACCCCGCGCCGTGGCGGTCAGCGGCACCACCGTGGGTGGGTCGAGCGGGATGGTCAGCTCTGCCCGATGCAGGCGCGGCTCGGTGATGGTCACGGTGACGGTGATGGTGCACATGGTGGCGGGGGCGAGCGGCAGCGCGCAGGGCTCGGCGACGGCGAAGGCGGCAGCGTCATCGCCTTGCAGGGCCAGGGCGCCGCTCGGGTCCCACGGCTCGCTCCCGTCGTTGACGATGGACACGGTGCCGCTGGTCGGCACCCCCAGGAGCGCGGCGCCCAGGTCGAGGGAGGCGGGCAAGATGCGCAGCTCGACGCTGCTCTGCTCCTCCGGTGGACACGCCGCCAGGGCCAAGGCGGAGGCAATGACGAAGAGCCGGAGGGGGTTCGTGCGGGTCAATTGCAT
>JADZDP010000253.1 GCA_020850995.1 Deltaproteobacteria bacterium | reverse complement strand
CGAGGCGCGTCGATGGCAAGGAGCCCCGCAGGGCCGTGGCCGTCGCCACGGACCGAGGACGCGACGCCGCCAGCGACGATGGATCGCTCGCGAGGACGACTGAGTTGTCCATTCGCGGGCCCTAACCCCTCCCGTCGCGTGCATCGCGCCCGCTCGGTCCGGGGTTATGAAACGAGCTCTAGCGACGCCTTGGCCCCAGCCCTTGATCACCTCGCCGGCGCGACGTGTGGATCCGAAGGGGTCAGCGGTTGCGCCGCACCGCTACTGCAGGCGCGGCCTGCCGAGGGTCTTGGTGCAATTGGCGTTCATGCCCACCCAGACATTCGACATCCACGACGTCGACTTCGTGCCATAGCGGCGGCTTTCCACGTGCGCGTGCCCGGCGCTCGAGTTGCCGGTGGAGCCAATCAGCCCGAAGGCGCAGCGGGTGCATGTCTTTGACCTCGACGTCCCCGATAGGTAGTTGATGTGCATCTGCCGCCAGTCCCAGCCGTTGCTTCCCGTCGTGGTGATCATGTTGCCGGCGCCGCCGTTGCAGGTGTTGCCGAGGTGGTTGCCGCAGTAGACGCCACAGCCGCCCAAGTACGAGTAATGGCGACTCGAGTTGATGCTGCCGCGGTGGTACCGCGCCGACGCGCTGTCCGAAGTCCAGCACGCGCCCGACTTCGACTGATCTACCGCGCCGTGGAAGTTGCCGCTCGAATAATAGGTCGTGGCAGTGACGCGGGACCCGGAGTCGCACATCGCCCCGCGCGCCTCGGCGGCGCCGGCCGATCGAGGGAGCACGAACAAGCCAAGGAGAAGGATCCGCAACAGCTGCTTCATGACGAACCTCCAGGGTCAGCGGGCGTTGTGCTCGCGCTCGATGAGCGCCCACTCCGGCAGCCCACGCTGCAGCACCGCGATCCACGCGTCGAGGTCGGGCTCGAGGCGTGGGTCGATGGATCGGAGTGACTCGAAGAGTGGAACGGCGTGGCCACGCTCCAGGCGCGCCAGGCTCGCGAGGATGGCGCGCCGCACCTCCAGCTCGCCGTTCGCGTCGTACCGCTGCAAGAGCGCCGCGCGGGCTTCGGCGGCAAGCGCGGGCGACACGCCGCCGAGCGCGCGCGCCGCGGCGACCTGCAGGGAGGCGTTGTCGTCGCTCAGCGCTCGCCCGAGCCAGCGCGCCGACTCCGCGCCGAGCGCCTCGGTGGACAGCTCGGCCACGATGCGCGCCGCGGCCGCGCCGTCCGCGGCGGCCTGCGCCACCGCCAGCGCGGCCTCGCTCAGCTGCTCGCTGTGGCCGGAGTAGACCTCGCGATCCTCGACCCGCAGGTTGTCGACCACGGCCTGGCGCACCTCGGGCGCGCCGTCCCCGATCAACCGCCGGTAGTCGACCTCGGCGTTGGCCTGGGCCATCAGCTCCACCGAGCCCGTGCCGCGCAACGAACGCACGGCGGCCGCGCGCACGCCCGGGTCGCCGTCCTGCACCGCGCGCCGCAGCAGCGCGGCGATGAGCTCGGGGCGCTCCTCGGTCTCCGCCTTGCGCGCCAGCGCCGCGCCCACGGCCTCCACCACCTGCGGATCTTGCTCGCGCTCGAGCGCGCGCAGCAGCCCCTCGTCGGGGAGCTGTTGCGCGGCCTCCACCCACAGCGCCCGCAGATAGCGCTTGAGCGCTGGTGAGCCACGATCGAGGCCCACCCGTGACGCCTCGATCAAGCTCGCGGTGTCGCACATCGCGTCCGCTGCCGAGGCGTCGGCGCTGGTCGCCCACGCCAAAGAGGGGGCTCCGCCCAGCGAGCAAGCGAGCAGACAACGGATCAGCAGCTTCGTGCTTCGCTGGCTCATGCGTCCTCCTGAGGGCGGTGCTTCGACGGGATCACAGGGCACCGTGGGGTTCACCGTCTTCGATGGCGCAGGCGTGGCGCTCGGCCTTGTGCAGCCAGATCTGCTCGAAGTCCTGATAGCCAGCGGCGAACAGCTCGCGGTAATCGAGCAGGTCTTGCAGGAAGACAGGGTCGATGCGCGCGAAGTGCTCGAGCAGGGGCAGCGCCCCCTCGCCGGCCGCACGCACCGAGAAGCGCACGATGGCAGCGCGCACGCACTCGTCGTACTCGCCGTCAAAGGCCTGCCGCATGGCCTCGAGCGCGTCCCTGGGGGAGTCCGTGAGCCCAAGCTGGAAGATGGCCAGCTCGCGCACGTCGCGGTGGGGCTCGTTGGGCAGCAGCGCCAGGAGGGCCCCGATCTTTTCCCTGGGGAGGATGATGTCCGCGTGCATCGGTGCCTCCAGGGCCAAAGCCCGCACGGCGGCGTCATCGCTGCTCGCGGCGACGTGGGCCAGCTCGTCCCAGTAGGGCCCGGGCTCGCCCTGCAGGCGCTGCCGCTCGGCCATGACACCGCCGAGCGCGCGGGTGGCATGCCAGGCCGCGGCGGGGCTCTCCTCACTCAGGGCGAGCGCGACCAGACGCGCCCGATCGACGGGCTCGAGCGCGGGTTGAACGCGCACGGCGTCGAGGGCCGCGGCGCGCACGCGCTCATCGAGCGCCGCGCGCGCGCCGAGCTCCACGAGGCGCGCGGCCACGCGCAGGTCACGCGCCCCCTCGCTGCGGGCCAGGCCCTCGAGGAGCAGGCGTGCCTCGCCAGCGTTGGCGCTCTCGGCCCAGCGGAGCACCTCGAGGGCGCGCTCCGGGCTCGCGCCGATTCGCTCGGCGAGGAGATCGCGCAGGTAGTCGCCGAGGAGGGGGTCGTCGCCGGGCAGGCCGCCTGCAAGGGCAGCACGCACCCCTTCGAAGCCGCCAAGCGTGTCGAGGGAGAGTAGGTCACCAAAGCAGCGCTGCGACGCCAGCACCTCTGGGCCGCCGCTCACCTTCTCCGGGAGCGCGGACAACGCCGTCGCGACTGAAGCGGAGGCGGCATCCGAGGCTGCATGTGCCTTCTCATCGGCAGGCGTGGCATCGGCACGGTCCGTCGCCCAGCGCTCGACCAGAGCCACCAGAACAAGGATCAGGACGGCGAACGCGGGCAGACGGCGCACGAGACCTCCCTGATGGAGGTCACTGTGCCGGGTGGCGGTGATGGAGTCGCGGGTCTCCTGGTGTCCTGCAGTGTCGCGCGCGGCGGATCAGGGCACGACGCGCATCACGCCGAGCATGTTGGCCGCGTTCAGCCGAAGTCCGAGGTGGCCACCACCGCATCGCTGGCGTCGAGGGTCTGCACCTTGCTGCCGTTGGCTACGGCGTAGCGCGAGCCGTCCTTGCTCACCACCCGCGTCGCGCGCTTCCAGCTTCCCGACCACCTGCCTGCGGGTGTCGCCCACGCTGACCTCGTGGCAGTGGGTGACGCCATGTCCCGGGCCGGCGAGGGTGCGCTGCGCGCGCAGCACTGGGGCACGCGCAAGGAGCTGATCGCGCCCTGGCAGGGCAAGGAGGCGCTGCCGGCCTTCGCTTCAGGCGCTCATACCCTCGAGGACTGTTCGCTGGTCATCCGCGGCGAGAAGGTCCTCTTCGACGCACACCGCGGCGACACGCTCCTCGCGCAGAGCTTCACCAAGGAGCCGGGCACCGAGCTGCTCGGCCCGCCCAGGGACAAACAGGGCTGGTACAAGCCCGGCACCTACGCCCTGCCCGGCGACGCCAAGCTCGTCATCGGTGCGCGCAACGACGTCAAGCTCGACGTCACCCGCATGATCGACCGCGAGCTCGACCGCGTCATGGAGGAGCTGCCCAAGCGCGGCTTCGACCTCAACAAGCTCACGGGGCTGATGTCGCTGCCCCGCACCTCGTACCACCTGATCACTTCGCCGCCGTCGCGAGCACCAGGCCGCAGACACCGCGCTGGTGCTCGACCGCGGGTTGGTGTCGCCGGAGCTGCCCTGCCTTTGCCAGCAGGAGTGGCGACGAGAAGGAGGAGCGTGCGCCACACCCGGCCGACCAAACTAGTGCACATGAGTGCCTGCAAATGGGTCACCTGTGCGGCCTGACGCGCCGATTGCGTACGCTTGTGCCGTGCGCTCCCCCGCGCTCCCGCTCTTGCTCAGCGTCCTGCTGCTCCCCGGCTGCGAGTGCGCCGTGCCAGCGCTCGCTTGCTGCGCTGACATCGACTGTCCCACCGGCGACGTGTGCACCGTTGGCGTATGTGCGCCGCCCGAGGAGGCCGGTGCCGAGGGAGAAGGAGAAGGAGAAGGAGAAGGAGAAGGAGAAGGAGAAGGATAAGGAGAAGGAGAAGGAGAAGGAGAAGGAGAAGGAGAAGGAGAAGGAGAAGGTGAAGGTGAAGGTGAAGGAGAAGGAGAAGGTGAAGGTGAAGGTGAAGGAGAAGGTGAAGGTGAAGGTGAAGGTGAAGGTGAAGGGGAAGGGGAAGGGGAAGGGGAAGGAGAAGGGGAAGGAGAAGGGGAAGGAGAAGGGGACGGGGAAGGAGAGGGGGAGGGAGAGGGAGATCCCGGTCCTTTCGGGAGCTGTGCCGAGCTCCTCGCCGCGAACCCTGGAACGCCGAACGGCGTCTACGACTTGTTGCTGGACGGTGGGCTCACATCGGTCGAGTGCGACATGACGACGGCGGACGGCGGGTGGTCCCGCCTCTTGCGCTTCGTCGAGGGCGACCCGTGTCCGGGCACCCTCGTTGCCGCCCCCCGCGGCTGTGGCCGCGGCGTGCTCAGCACCGCGACGATGACGATAGCGCCGCCCCACGCCTTCACCGAGGTGCGTGGCGAGGTGCGCGCGCTCGGCTCCGGCGGCGCGGACGCGTGGCGCGATACCGCCGCCAGCGCCGACGCGCGCTACGTCGACGGCATAGCGCTCACCATAGGCGCGCCGCGTCGCCACGTCTTCGCGTTCGTGCAAGGGCTCGGCGACGCGTTCGGTCCAGGTCTCTTGGGTTCGGAGTGTCCGTGCTCTGGGGGACCGCAGGCGCCATCGTTCGTCGCTTCCGCGTATGTGTGCGAGGAGCCGCGTCTGTCGGTCGACGGCACCGGGCGCTTTTACGACAACAGCGACGTGCTGTTCGACGGTCTCGATGTCGACGAGGTGTCATGCCAGGGCTCGATCGAGTCGGCGCCGGACTTCCAGGCCTCCGTTGGGGCCGCCACGATCGAAGATCTCCAGCTGCACGTCATGATGAGCCAGGGACCCGGGGACGAGGACCTGGCGATCATCTCCGCGGACCTGTGGATTCGTTGACGTCGCCGCAGGACGCCCGCGGGCGGGGCATCTGCTAGCGTCGCGGTGTGGCCGACCGGCTTCTCCTGTTGCTCGCAGTGAGTGGGGCGCTCGGCGCGTGCCCGAAGGGCGCCGCTCCCGCGCCGCCTGCGGAGCCCGCGCGAGCGAGCTGCGACGATGCGCGCGCCGCGCTCGACGCGCACCTCGCGCTGGCGCCGCGCGACTGCAAGATCGACAGCGAGTGCCGCGCGCTCTACCTGCGCGCCGATGCTTGCGCCCCGCCCATCGTGGCCGCGGCGCGCTACAGCGCCGATGGCGACCAGAAGCTGCTGGCGCTCCAGAAGACGGTGCTTGAGATCTGCCCCATGGCGAAGCGCGCATGCGAGGCCGTGCAAGCGAACCCCGCCTGTCGACTGAACCTGTGCGTCGACGATCGCGGCCCCAGCGGCGTGGCCCAGCGGGAGTGCTCGCCGGCGGACGGCCCGGCCTGGACCTTCGCCTTCACCGAGGGCCAGGAGGCACGCTGTGACAACTCCGCGTTTCCCGTTGTCACCGCCACGATCTGGAGCGCGGTGAAGGCCGGCGATCGTTTCACGCTCGATCCGGCGAAGAAGAGCGCCGGGGTGCTCATGCGTTGCCAAACCGCGAAGGAATGCGTCACTGGCACCGGCTCCACGCACATCAGCGGCATGCACGAGGGCGGCTGGGTGGTGGAGATCGACGCGCTGTTCGAGGGCACGGCGGTCAGGCAGAGCTTCCTCGCACGAACGTGCCCGGGCGAGCCGCGCTGCGACTGAGCTTGCGCGCGGGTCAACTTCACCGACACCTTCATCAACGACCTGCCGCTCATCGACGACGGCGGCACGTGGCGCGGCTGTACGCAGAACACGTCGACGGCGCAGTTGGCCCAGTGCGTGAGCGTCACCCAGCGGCCAACGCACCTCTTGGGCGCCACACCCGATGGCTCGAGTCTCCTCGTGCAACGCTCGCTAGGTCCCATGATCTGCGCTCCTGATCTGGTGTGGATCTTCTGCTCCTCGAGAGTGCGCTGCTCGTCCTGGTGTCGCACGCAGCGCGTCGGACGTGATGCCGTGCGGCGGCATCGCGCGCCTGCGCCTTGTGGGGCGGGAATGGGTCGCGGGGCAGGTCGGCGCGATCGACCTCCACGCTGTGGATGCGGCGCACGCCGATGAGACGAGGTGGCCCTGCCTGCGGGGACCGGCGCTGCGCGATCGCGAACACGTCGTTCGCGCTGCACATGACGCCAGCCTCGTGCGCATGCAGCAGTGCCGTTCCTGCGCCCGGTCGTGCGTGCGTATCTGCTCGTCGACGGTGCGTTCCCACGCGCGCGCGATCGCCTCCGAGGCCGAGCGATCCGCGGCCCGCCGACCTGCGAGCCTCGGGGCGCGGGCGGCACGGAACTGGCTAGTCGGCGCACGAGGGGATCGCATGCCTCGCAAGCCATCGCTCGAGCCCACCAGGACCAGCAGCGCGCCCATCGAGGCCATCTACGATCCGGTGTGCGGCGAGGAGATCGCACGGCCCGAGGTGGCGCCGGCGCATACCCGCGACGGCGTGCGCCACTACTTCTGCAGCGATCGATGCAAGACGCGCTTCTTGCTCGACCCGCTGCGCTACCTGGTCTCGGGGGTCGAGATCGTGTGAGCAGGAGAGGAGCACCATGCTGCTGCCCGTGCAGGTCACCTTCCGCAACCTGGATGCAAGCCCCGCCGTCCTCGCCGAGGTCGTGCGGCGCGCGGCGCTACTCGACCGCTACCATCCGCGACTGCAGAGCTGCCACGTCGCGGTGGAGGCGCCGCACCGCCACAAACGCAAGGGCGCGCCCTATCGCGTGCGCATCGATCTGGTGCTGCCGGGCGCCGAGCTGGTGGCGGGGCGCAACCCCGCCGAGCGCGCCGCCCACGCCGACGTCTACATCGCCGTGCGCGATGCCTTCCGCGCCGTGCGCCGCGAGCTGATGGACGCCGCGCGTCGCTCCCGCGGCGACGTCAAGGCGCACCGCGAGACGGACCCGTGGGGAAGCGTGAGCGAGGCGCGGCGCCGGCAGCGCGTGCGCGGGTAGGCGTCGTCGTCGACGACGCTCAGCGCGCGGCGGCGTGCTTGCGCAGGGCTACCATCAGATCCGGCAGCCGATCGCTCTGTCCTTTGGCCAACAGCACATCGGGCACCGGCACCTTGGGGCGAGCGGAGATCTGGTACACGGCAAAGGTCTTGCCCGCGCCCCACGGCAAGAGCGTGAAGCTGCCCTGATTCACGCTGTAGTCGCCCTCGATCATCTTCCAGCTCCGTCGCCAGCGCACGCCGGGCTCCACCTCGAGCACGGCACGCGAGACGTTGGTGAGATCGGGCAGCGGGAAGGGCAGATCGGTGACCACGCGACAGATGGTGGTGTTGCCGGTGTGCTCGACGAGCTCGCTCTTGGCGATCAAGGGCATGGTGCCGGCGAAGCGCGAGCAGTCCCACACCAAGGGCCACACCTTCTCGGGCGGCGCGTCGATGACGGCGCGCGCGACGGCGATGGGCACGCCGTTGACGTCGGCGGCGCCCGCCACCAGCACCTCACCGCGCTCGAGTCGTGCGCGCTCGGCATCGTTGACCACGAGGGGGTCGGCCGCGGTCAGGGCGAAGACGAGGGCGAAGAGCGAGGCAGCCATTGGACTACTTGATCGCAGATCCAATCGGGTGCGTCGAGGGAGAGGTCGTGACCACCTGCGTCGTGGAGCAGCAGGGGAGCGTGCAGCGCGCACGCCAGACGCTCGGAGCATCGCCACGACACCAGCCGGTCGGCGCGCGAGGCGAGCACCAGGAGCGGCGCCGCGAGGTGGCGCGGGCTCTTGCAACGGCTGGCAGCCCAGAGCTGACGCAGCACGTTAGCGCGCGCCGGGCGCACCTCGTCGAACCAGGTCGCCCACTGGCGCGCCACGGGCTCGTTCTCGTCTTGCGCGCGGTTGCTGGTGATGCCGAGGATGGCGCGCTCGCGCCCAAGGGGCGCGGCCGCCAGCAGGCGCGGCAGGCGCGCGCCCACGGCGAGCGAGAAGCGCTGCCAGGGCGGCGACAGGTCGGCGCTGGAGGTGTTGACCACGACCACGCGGGCCACGTCGTCTGGGTAGCGCTCGGCCCAGCGCAGCGCCACCATGCCGCCGAGCGAGAGCGCCAAGATGCCGTGCGGGCGCGCGCATGGCACACGCGCGCGCAGGTCGTCGACGATGGCGTCGACGCTGGTGGGCGAGGTGCGGTGCGCTTGATCGCCGAAGCCGGGCAGGTCGAGGGTGTGCACGCGCGCGTTCGGCACGCGGCGCGCGAACAGCGCGGGGAAGGCGCCGAAGTGGCGTTGCTCGCGCGCCAGGCCGCGCAGGAGGAGCCAGTCCATCAGGGCGTCCCCGGCGGCGGCGCGGGCCCGTCGAGCCGATAGACCACGTAGGCGCCGTTCTCGAAAGCGACCGCACCGATGTCGACGGGCGCGCCGGGCGCGCGCGGCTTCTGCAGCACGAGATAGCGCACACCAAATTCGCGTCGCAGCTCTTCGGCGCGCGCGCGGTCCATGCGCGCATACCCCTTATCGGCATGCGTGCGCTTGCGCACCCTGTGCCCCGCGACGCGGTTGATGCGCCGATACCACTCGAGGATGTCGGTGCCATAGGCGCCAGCCGACTTCCAATCGACGACGACGGAGCGGCGCGCGAACATGCGGAAGGTGCCGAGCGAGGGTGGCACCAAGAACACGTCGTCGAGCTCGGTGGTGGTGCGCACCCACTGGACCAACGCGCGCTGTCGCTGCGGCAAGGCATGGATGCGTGGCGCGAACGCCCCGAGCGGTGTCCACGCGGCGGCGATTGTGAGGCACGCCGCGAGCCCTGCGGTGACGAGCGCGCCCTCGAGGGCGGGCACCGGGACGCGCTGCTGCGCCGGTTGGGGCGGGCGGCGACGTGCGAGGAGCACGCGCAGCGCCGCAGCCACGGCCACCAGCGCGCCGAGGGCGAACACCCACACGCGCTGCTCCGGCGCTACCCCCCACGACGCCAGCACCGCGCCCGCGAGCCCGAGGCCGCACCACGCCGGCCACGTTGCGCCCCGCAGCGCCGCCGTCACGCCACAGCCGAGCACGGCCACGGCGGCGATCACGCTCGCGAGCGGCGCGAAGCGAAACGGGAACAGTTGCAGCACCAGGTCTACGTGCAGCGCTGTCGCCACTGCGGCGCAGACGACGACGAAGCCGCCCACGCCCGCGTGCAGTGGCAGCAGCGTGTCCCAGATGGCGTCGGCGGCCTGGTCGCGCACCCGCGACCAGCGGCGAGCCAGGAGCGCGAGCCAGCCCGCCCCCTGCCACGCGAGGAAGGGCGCCAACGCTTCCCACGTGGGCTGGAAATGGTGCGGCGCGCGGATCTCGACGACGATGCGCGTGGCCTCGGCCGACCCGGTCTTGGCGGCCACGAGGAACTGGGGCAGCGCCCACAAGAACACCAGCAGCGGCAGCGCGAAGGCGCGCGCGAGACGGGGCAGCAGCTCGCGCAGCCATGCGCCGAAGCCGAGCGCCGGCCAGCGCGGGGTCAGCGCGAGCTGTGCGAGGCCGAGGCTCGCGAGGCCGAGCGCGAGGAAGTTGAGGTGCAGCAGACCACCGAGCGCGAGCGCAACGCCGAACGTCACGTGGCGACGGTGCGCGAGGCAGGCCGCGGCGATCAAAATGCCAGCCTCGCCGAACGACGAGGGCTGCAGGTACCCGGCAAACAAGAAGCTGCCCATGACGTCGATCGTGCGCGACACGAAGGCGAGTGCGTACCACCCGAGCAGCACGGGCAAGGCCTCGCGCGGGTCGGGGAGCGCCGCGCGCACCAACCACGCGATCGCCAGGCAGCCCACGACGGTCAGCACGAGCTCGATGGCGACCAGGTGCTCGGGCCCATCGTGGATGGACAAGAGCAGCGCCGCGACGCGACTCCACATCGAGTGGATGTCCGCCGCCTCGCGTGCGTACCAGTCGTTGGGAAACAGCGTCGGATCGAAGCGGACCAGCGCGTGGATGAGGTAGGTCTGCTGATTGCTCATGCCGTAGTGCAAACCGAAGCTCAGCGCCAGCGCCACCGCTGCGACGAGCGCGACCACCCAGTACACGCGCGTCCAGCTCACGGTGGCACGCTCGCTTCCAGCGAGCAGTGGGTGTAGGGCACGCGCATCAGATCGTGCCGAACCTCGGCGTGCACGTCGTCGAACACGCGCGCCGCCAGTGCGCGATAGCCAGCAGCGTCGCGCACGTTCTGCCCGCGGTCACGCGCGATCAGCATGCGCGCCAGCGGGTGTTGTCCCTCGGCCCAGCACGCGTCGAGGGTGACCACGCGCCCTGCCGGGCGCAGCGCGCGGCGCGCCAGACGAAACAGCTGCTCGGCCTCGGTGTCGTCGAGGTGGTGGAGCACGCCACGCGCGATCACCAGGTCGAAGAGCCCGAGATCCTCGAGCGCGGCCTCGTCGACGCGCGCGTGCTCGAAGCGGCCGCGCGTCCCGAAGCGGGCACGCGCGGCCGCGATGTACTCGGCGCTCGAGTCGAAGCCAACGTACACGACCGCGGGCAAGAAGCGCAGCAGGTCCGCGGGGCCACAGCCGATGTCCAGCACGCGCTGCCCGGCGCGGGGTCGCAGGATCTCATCGACCCAGCGACGTGTCCGCGCTTCGGAGGTGAGCAGGCGCTGCGTGACGACGTAGATCCGCGGATCGTTGAGGACGCGACGCAGGCCGGTGGTGATCTGCGCCATGCCGCTCCTCAGCCGCGCGCCGTCACGCGCGCGGGCACACCGGCCACCACCTCGCCGGGCGCCACGTCGTGCGTCACCACCGCGCCAGCGCCGATGAGCGCCCCCGCGCCGATGGTGATGCCGCACAGGATCACGGCGCCCGATCCGATGCTGGCGCGGCGACCCACCTTGGTGCGCTCGAGCGTCCAGTCTTTGGCGGTCTGCGCCGTGCCGTCGGCATTGGTGGCGCGCGGTCGCTTGTCGTTGGTGAACAGCACGCCGTGGCCGACGAACACCTCGTCGTCGATGGTGACGCCGTCGCAGATGAACGAGTGGGACGAGATCTTGCATCGTGCGCCGATGACGGCGCCGCGTTGGATCTCGACGAAGGCGCCCACCATCGTTTCGTCGCCGATGGTGCAGCCATACAGGTTCACGAAGGAGAAGATGCGCACGCCCTCGCCGAGCACCACGTCGGGCGCGATGCGACAGAAGTTTCGCTGGTCATAGGCGGCGTCGCGCTTGGGATGCGTCATGGTTGGCTCGAGCTCCGGGGAACGAGGCCCGGCGCAGCGCGGGCACGTCGGCGCACGACGAGCCGGTCACGCCAGCGCACGAAGCACCTCGAGCACGCGCGCCTGCTCCTCGTCCCGCATGCCGTGGAAGAGCGGGATCAACACGCACTGGTCACGCAGGCGCTCCGACACCGGCAGGCGCACGTGGCCGTGCGTCGCTCGATAGGCGGGCTCCTGGTGCGCGTTCGACACGCCGCGCTTGGTGGCGATGCCGGCGTCGAGGAAGCGCTGCATGACGGCGCGCTGGCTGCGTGCAGCGCCCGGTCGCAGGCGCGTGGGGTAGCTCTGCCAGTTGCAGCGCGTGAGCGGCGGATCGTGCGGCGGCGCCAGCACCGGGTGCAGCTCGAGCGCCGCGCGGTACACCTCGGCGAGCCGTCGCCGCTCCGCCACGATGGCCGCCAGGCGCGCGAGCTGCGGCCGACCCACCGCCGCCTGCAGGTCGGTCATGCGGAAGTTGAAGGCGGGCTCGGTGTACTCCTCGAACACGATCTCGTTGGCCGCGTGGCGTTTGACGTCGGAGATCGACATGGCGTGCTGGCGCAGCAGGCGAAAGCGTGCGTCGAGCGCCGCGTCGTTGCTGCTCAGCATGCCGCCATCGCCGGTGGTCACCACCTTGCGCGGGTGAAACGAGAAGCACGCCACGTCGCCGTGGGGCCGGCCCACGCGCTGCCATTGGCCGGGCGACGCCTCGATCTCGCTACCGATGGCGCAGGCAGCATCTTCGACCACGGGCAGCCCGTGCCGGCGCGCGATGCTCGCGATGTCGAGGATGCGGCAGGGGATGCCGAGCTGGTGCACCGCCAGGATGGCGCGCGTGTTCGGCGTGATGGCGGCCTCGAGCAGCGCCGGGTCCATGCCCAGGTCGTCCTCGCACACGTCGACGAACACGGGCGCGCCGCCGGCCGCCACCACGGCGTTGGCGGTGGCGACGAAGCTGTGGCTGACGGTGATCACCTCGTCGACGCGGCCCGGCACCGTGCCGACGCCGAGCGCGCGCAGCGCCAGCTCCAGGGCCACCGTGCAGTTGGCCACGGCAGTGGCGTGGCGCGCACCCACGGCGGCGGCCAGCTCGGCCTCGAACGCGGCCACCTCGGGCCCCTGCGTGATCCACCCGGAGCGAATGACACGCGCGCTCGCCACCACCTCCTCGTCGCCGAGAGCGGGTCGCACGATGGGCACGAGCGGTGGTGCGGTCATGGTGTCCTCAGGTGGCGTCCTCAGGCCCAGCTCCGCACCACGATGTTGGCGTCGAGGGCACGCACGGCATCATCGCCGAGGGCGCGCAGGCGCGTCGCCAGATCGGCAATACCGTCGGCCATCGCCACCGAGCTTTGGTGCGCGAGCAGGCGCGCGGCCTTGCTGGAGTCGGCGAACAGGCGCAGCACGTCGCCGGGGCGGGGCTCGATGTGCTCGGCCGACAACTCGGGCCGCCCCACTGCGCGCACCACGATACGCGCCAGCTCGTCGATGCGGATCTCGCGGCCGGCGCCAACGTTGAAGGTCTCGCCCTCGATGTTCGGCGTCACGGCGGCGCGCACCAACGCGGCGGCGCTGTCGTAGACGTGCGTGAAGTCGCGCGTCTGGCTGCCGTCGCCGAAGATGACCGGCGCCTTGCCCACCAGCGCGCGCACCAGGAAACGCGGGATGACCTCGCCGCTGTCGCCCTCACTGTGGCTGCGCGGGCCATACGCGTTGAAGGGGCGCACCACCACCACTGGCGTCTGGTAGCAGCGCCAGTAGGCGCGCGCGCAGCACTCACCGTCGAGCTTGGAGGCTCCGTAGACCGTGTGGGGATCGGTGGCGTGCTCCTCGCTCATGGGCACGTGCTTGGCGGTGCCGTACACCTCGCTCGACGAGGTGTGCACCACGCGCTTGACCTTGGCGGCGCGGGCCTGCGCCAGCACCGACAAGGTGCCGCGCGCGTTGACGTCGAGGTTCTCGAAGGGAGAGTGGAGCGAGTGGCGCACGCCGAGGCACGCCAGGTGGAACACCAGGTCGGCGCCCGGCAGCACGCGCGCGAGCTTCTCGCGGTCACGCACGTCGCCGTGGATGAAGCGCGCCTCCCGTCCGGTCTCCTCGCGCACGCCCGCGAGGTTCTCGGCGTGTCCGGTGGCGAGGTTGTCGAAGGCCACCACGTCGGCGCCGCTGTTCGCCAGCACGCGCACCAGCGAGCTGCCGATGAAGCCCGCGGCGCCGGTGACGAAGCAGCGCGCGCCTTGCACGCCGTCGACGCGGGGTAGCACCAGCTCGCTCACCTCACAGCTCCGCGCACGCGGCGCGCACGGCGCCGATGACCTCGTCGACCTGAGCGTCGCTCAGCTCGGCGAACATGGGCAGCGACACCTCGGTGGCCGCCAGGCGCTCGGCCACCGGCAGGGCGCCCTTGGCCACGCCCAGATGCGCGTAGGCGGGCTGCAGGTGCACGGGCGTGGGGTAGTGCACGCCCGTGGCAACGCCCTTCTTCTCGAGGGCGGCGCGCAGCGCCTCGCGCTGCGCGTGGAACACCGGGAACACGTGCCAGTTGCAGCGCGCCCACGACTGCTCGGGGAACAGGCGCAGGCCCTTGGCGCCCTTGAGCCCGTCGAGGTAGCGCGCGGCGATGGCGCGCCGCCGCTCGTTCCAGCGGTCGAGGTGCGGCAGCTTCACGCGCAGCACCGCTCCCTGCAGGCCGTCCATGCGCCAATTGAAGCCGAGCTCCACGTGATGGTGGCGCCCCTGTTGCGCGTGGTCGCGCAGGCTGCGGACGCGATCGGCGATGGCGCCGTCGTTGGTCATGATGGCGCCGCCCTCGCCCGCGGCGCCCAGGTTCTTCGAGGGATAGAAGCTGGTGGCGTTGACCGCGCCGAGGCCGCCGGTTTGCCTGCCCTTGTAGGTGGAGCCGATGGACTGCGCGGCGTCTTCGATCACCGGCACGCCCTTGGTCTTGGCGATGTCGAGGATGGCGTCGAGATCGACGGGGTGGCCATGCAGGTGCACGGGCAGGATGGCCTTGGTCTTCGGCGTGATCGCCTTGGCCAGCGCGCGCGGGTCCATACCGTTGGTGCCCTCGTCGACGTCGGCGAACACGGGGCGCGCGCCCACGTAGGAGATGGCCCAGCAGGTGGAGATCCAGGTGTGCGCGACCGTGACGACGTCGTCACCGGGGCTGACACCCAGGCCCAAGAGCGCTGCCTGCAGCGCGGTGGTGCCGGTGTTGAGGGCCACCACGTGCTTGACGCCCAGGTAGCTCGCCAGCTCGGCCTCGAGCTTTGCCACCGGCGGACCGTTGGCGAAGCCCTGGGTGTCGAGCACCTCGGTCATGGCGGCCAACAGCTCGCTCCGGAGCTGCCTGGTCTGGTCGGCGAGGGAGAAGAACGGGACGGTCACGCGCGCGCTCCGCTGACGGGTGAATCGGAAACGTCGGACGGGGGTCGACGGTTGGCCGGCGCCACCGCCGGGTCGGCGCCGATGTTGAGCTCGGCCTCCGCGAGGAATCGGGGACGGCCGCGCACCTCCTCGAGGGCGCGCCACAAGTACTCGCCCACGACGCCGAGCATGGTCATGGTCATGCCCGACGACACCAGCACCACGATCATGAGCGCGTTCCAGCCCTCCGTGGTGGTGTCGCCGAACAAGAGGCCGCCGCTCACCTTGTTGACGAACAGCGCGCCCGCGTAGAGGAAGCCGGCGCCGCCGAACACGAGCCCCACGCTGGTGGCCAGGCGCAGCGGCGCGGTGGAGAAGCCGAGCAGCGAGTCGACGGCGAGGCGCACCTTCTTGCGGAAGGTCCATTTGCTACGCCCGCTGGCGCGCGCCTCTTTCACGTAGGGCAGCTCGGTCTGCTTGAAGCCGAGCCAGGTGATGAGCGCCAACAGCGAGGTGTTGCGCTCGGGGATCTCTACGAGCGCCTTGATGACCCGTCGATCGAGCATGAGGAAGTCCGCGCCCGCCGGCGGCAGGCGCACGCTGCTCCATCGGTTCATGGTCGCGTAGTACAGGCGCGAGAACAGGCGCGTCGTGGCGGTCTCCCCCTCGCGCGCCGAGCGCACGGCCCACACCACGTGATGGCCCTGGCGCCACGCGGCCAAGAGCTCGGCGGTGAACTCCGGCGGGTCTTGACCGTCGGCGGCCAGCACCACGGCGACATCGCCACGCGCGGCCGAGAGGCCGCACAGGATCGCCATGTGGCTGCCCGAGTTGCGCGCCAAGCGCAGGCCCTTGATGCGTGGATCCTTGGCGCCCCACTCGCGCAGCACCGCGAAGGTCCCGTCGTGGCTGTGGTCGTCGACCACGATGATCTCGAGCTCGTCGCACAGCTCGGCCTGCGCCAACAGGCGCGGCAACAACTTCGGCAGGTTCTCGGCCTCGCAGTAGGCGGGCAAAACGAAGCTCAACCGCGGGACGCGCTCGACGGGCGGGGGCACGCGCGTGGTCTAGCACCACCCGACCGCGCCGCAACGGGCCCGTGGCGCCGCGTCGGCGACGTCAGCCGCGCGCCGGCACGCCCTTGACCACGGCGCCGGCAGGCACGTCGCTGGTCACCACGGCGCCCATGCCCACCAGCGCGCGCGCACCGACCGTGACGCCGTCGCGCACCACCGCGCCGACGCCGAGGTAGGCAGCGGCACCGACCTTGACGTGCCCGGCCAGCAGCACGCCAGCACACAGGATGGCGCCGCGCTCCACCACGGCGTCGTGGTGCACGACGGTGTTGAAGTACACGAGCGCGTGCTCGTCGACGCGCGCGTCCACCGCGATCTGCACGCCTGGGTAGATGATGGCGCCCTTGCCGATGGATGCGCGGCGTGAGACGCGCGCCGACTCGTGCACGAACGAGCCCCAGGCGTCGGGGCGCAGGCCGAGCGCGGCCAGCTTGTCGACGATGGCGAGGCGAATGCCCATGGAGCGCGAGTTGGCGATACCCGACAACACCGTGCGGCCCTTGGCCGCCTCGGCCACGGCGGCCGATAGCGCGCCGACGACCGGCGCGCCCGCCACCGCGTGGGGGCCCGCCGGGTGCTGATCGTCGAGCGCCACCACATCGACGCCGCCGTCGGCCAGCAAGTCGATGAGCTCGGCGGAGCCGCGGCCAGCACCGAGCACACAGACGCGCGCCCCTGCCGCCACGCTCACGCGCCCTCCACCGCCACCAGTGCGCCGCCCTGCGCGAGCGAGCGCTGCGCGGCCTCGAGCACGCGCACCACGGCGGCGCCGTCGGCGCCCGATGCGCGCGCGCTCGCTTGGCCGCGCACCGTGGCGGCGACGTTCTGCAGCTCCACCGTGAGCGCCTCCGTGGCGGCGATGTTGGGCGCGCGCATGTCGCCTTTGCGGTAGCTGACCAACACGCGGCGACGCTCCTCGAGATCCTTGACGTCGAAGTCGACGCCGTGGTCGTAGATCTTGACCTTCTCCGCCGCCTCGAGGTCGTCGTAGATGATGGATTGCTTGGTGCCGGCGAAGATCATGCGCCGCACCTTGACCGGCGACAGCCACGAGAGGTGCAAGTGCGCGGTGATGGCCTTGTCGTAGACCAGGTGCAGGTAGGCCACGTCGGCCAGCCCGCTCGGGCTGTGGCAGCTGCCCAGGGTGCGCACGCCCGTGGGCACCTGGCCCATCACGTGGTGCAGGATCGATAGGTCGTGAGGCGCCAGATCCCACACCACGTCGACGTCGGGCTGGAACAGTCCGAGGTTGATGCGCACGCTGTCGACGTACAGGAGCTCGCCGATGGCGCCGCCGCTCACCTGCTTCTTCAGCTCCTGCACGGCGCCCGTGAACAGGAAGGTATGGTCGACGAACACGTGGCGACCATGGCTCGCGGCTAGCGACAACAGCTCGCGGCTCTGTGCGCCCGTGATGGTCATGGGCTTCTCGACGAAGACGTGGGCGCCGGCCTGCAGCGCCTTGGCCGCCAACGCGTGGTGCGAAGCCACGGGCGTGGCGATGCACACCAGGTCGGGCCGCACGCGCGCCAACAGCGCGTTGAGGTCGGTGAAGCGCTCGGCCGCCGGATACTGCGCGCCGACCCGCTCGAGGCGGGCGACGTCGAGGTCGCACAGCCCCGCCAGCGAGAAGTCGCCGGAGCCGGCGAGGTTGCGCGCCAGGTTGGGGCCCCAGTAGCCGAGCCCGACGACGGCGGCCTTGAGCTTCATGGAGGCGCCGCTACCAAGCGCGCTCGGCCCGGTCAACGACGCAGCGGCGCGCGCGCCCTGGACCAACTCACCAGAAGCGCCACACCATCGCCACCACCACCACCGCCACGATGGCGACGGCGATGGCCGGCAGCATCCAGCGCGGCGCCTCGATGGGCGCCAGGCGGGTGGGCGGCCGCCCGTCGGGCAAGGTGGGCGCGGCGCTGATCTCGGCGATGCGCTCGATGGCGCTGACGCTGAGCACCTGATCGTCCGTCATCTGCTTGGTGGGCGGACCCGTGAGCGCCGCCGCGTCGAGACCACGGGCGCGCGCGAGCGCGGCGCGCACCAGCAGCGCACCGTCGCCGAAGCCCTTCTCCACCTCGGTCAGCATGCAGACCGCCGCGGTAGCGTTGGTGAGCCGCTCGCCCGCGGGAGCCACCAGCATGTCGAGCGCGTCCTTGAGGCGCACCGGCACGCTCGGGTTCGCGTCGGACAAGCGCTCGCCCTCGATGAGCGCGCCCGCGAGCGCGAGGTCGGCGAGCAGCACGCCGAGCGCCCACAGGTCGTCGGCCACGGAGCGCCCACCATGCACTCGACGCTCCGGTGAGAGCGTGCGCATGGCGGCCGTGGTGGCCTCGAGCAGTACGAGGTCACCACCGGGCAAGACGCGCACGCGATCGAGGGCCAGGCCCCCGTGCGGACCGCGCTGCCCGCTCTCGTGCAGCTTGACCAACGCGAGCGCGACCTGACGACCGAGGCGGCAGACGGCCGCCGCCGGCAGCGCGCCACAGCTGCGCGCGATCTCCTCGAGCGACGCGGAGGCGTCGTCAACGCTGGTCATGCCGGCCCCGACGCGCATCGCCACCACAGATCCTCCACGACGTCGCCGCCATCAGTAGCGCGCCCAACGCAGCGCGGCGGTGAGCGCCGTCACGGGGGCTCGCGGGGTGGCTCGCGCCGCTCTCCCGTCGAGGGAGGCAGCGCGCCGTGCCGTGTGCGCCAGAGCTCAACGACGAAGTCACGGAAGGCCCCCACCACGCCGAACATGCCCGGTGCCCGGCTGTCGTAGTCCGACGCGACCCGATACGCGATATCGGTCACCAGGAGCAGGCAGAGCGCGCCCAAGACCGCGCCTGCCAGCGTCAGGAAGCCGCCCGAGAACAGGTAGCCGAGCAGCGCGAAGAACAAGAGCAGCCACTCGATGGAGAGCGACAGGCGCATGGCCCGGCCGGCGTCGACGCCGAGGACACGTAAGCGCAGTCGCACGGCCTCGGGCAAGAGGCCGATGACGGGCGTCAGCGGCACCAGCGGCAGATACACGAGCCAGGCGAGCAGCAGGCGACGGCGATCGCGCGCGCGCTCGTGGTGCCGCGCGGGGTCGTAGTCGACCAGCTCGCCCGAGGGCGCGTACAGGTTCGGGTGCTCCGCGCGGAAGCGGTAGGTCGGGCGCCGCCGCTGGCCCTCGACGGCGACGAGGGTGAAGCGCTCGTCGCCCAGGCGCAGCACCGGGTTGCGGTAGCGCGTCAGCGTCAGCCCCTCGATGGGGAAGGCCGCCGCGATGACCAGCTCGTCGCCACGGCGCGTCAGCTCATCGCCGCAGGGGGCGCGCCAGCGCTGCGCCCCGTGGTCACCCTCGACGGTCACGCGTCCTCCTCGACCGTACGGCCCAATTCCTGTTCGCGCCTGCCGTCGAAGATGCTAGCCGAAGCACATGCGCCCGATCCGCCTGTTCTCCGCCGTCGCCGCCGCGACCCTGATCGCCACCGCCTGTCCCGAGCAGGCCAACGGGCCCGCGCAGGGCGCCGCCAAGGGCGAGCCCATCGCCACCATCGCCGGCACCACCCTCACCGTCGAGCAACTGCAGAAGCGGCTCGACGAGCAGAGCCCCTTCGTGCGGGCGCGCTACGCCGAGCTCGACAAGAAGAAGGAGTTCGTCGACAGCCAGGTGCGCTTCGAGGTGCTGGCCGCCGAGGCCTACGCCCGCGGCTACGACAAGGACCCCGAGATCCAGGATCAGGTGAAGAAGATCATCGTGCAGAAGCTGACGCGCGAGGAGTTCGACGGCCGCGTGAAGCTGGCCGACATCACCGACGCCGAGCTGCAGCGCTACTTCGACGAGCACCAGGCCGAGTACCAGAAGCCCGAGATGGTGCGGGTCAGCGCCGTCACCGTCGCCTTTGGTCCCGACGCCGCCAGCAAGGCGGCCGCCAAGAAGAGCGCCGACGAGGTGCAGAAGCTGGCGGCCGACAAGGACAAGCTGGCCGACCGCAACTGGTTCAAGGCGCTGGCCGAGAAGCACTCCACCGACGAGGCCAGCAAGCGAGCGGGCGGCGACCTGCGCTACCTGTCCAAGGACGACGCGGCCCAGCAGCTCGGCGCGGCGGCGCGCGACTGGCTGTTCTCGTCGGAGACCATCAACGAGGTCAGCCCGGTGCTCGAGGGCAGCGCCGGGTGGCACGTGCTCAAGCGCACGGGCAAGCGCAAGGAGATTACGCGCACCTTCGAGCAGGTGAAGAACCAAGTGAAGAACGTGGTGTTCCGCGAGAAGCGCACCACGGCCTTCGGCAGCTTCGTCGACGAGCTCAAGCAGAAGCACCGCGTGCAGGTGATGGACGACAAGATCGGCAAGCTGCACGTCGACGTGAAGGCGCCGCCGCCACCCACGGGCGGCGACCCGCACGGCGGGCTCGGCGACGACGGCCACGGCCACGGCCAGGGCGACGACGACGACGAGCACGAGGACGACGGCGCGCAGCCGAACGTGTCGCCGAGCGCGCCGCCGGGCGCGCAGCCGAGCGCGGCCCAGGCCGACCCGGGGAAGGCCCCGTGACAGTCGCGCGCCTGCTGCCGCTGCTGCTCGCGCTCGGCGCGCTCGGCTGCCCGGGCGATCCGCGCGATCGCGAGAAGACGCACGTGCTCGCCCGCGTCGGCGACGTCGAGATCAAGGACACGCTGCTCATCACCGCGCTGGCGCAGCGCGGCACCGCGCGCATCGCCGACCCCACGCAGCGCTTGGCGGTGGCCACCACGGTGCTCGACTCCGCCATCGAGGAGGAGCTTGTGCTCGCCGCCGCCGCCAAGTCGGGCATCTCCGTGCGTGACGACGAGATCGACCGTGAGCTGCGCGCCCGCACCGACGGCTATCCGCCGGGCACCTTCCAGCGCCTGCTCACCGCCGAGCAGCTGACCATCGCCGGCCTGCGCGAGCGCGTGCAGCGCCGCTTGGTGCAAGACGCCTTCTTGCGCGTGCGCCTCGCCGAGGCGCCCCCCATCACCGAGGACGAGCTGCGCGCGCGCTTCGACGCCACGCTCAAGGACAAGGGTGTCCCCGAGCAGGTGCGCGCGCGGCACATCCTGCTCAAGACCTCGGAAGAGGCGGCCCACGTGCTCGCCGAGCTGCGCGGGCGCAAGATCGGCTTCGAGGCGGCCGCGCATCAGTACTCGGCGGCGCCCGACGCCGAGGACGGCGGCGACCTCGGGTGGTTCTCGCGCGGCGACATGCCCGACGCCTTCGACATCTGCTTCAACCTCGAAAGCAACACCGTCTCCGACCCGGTGGGCTCGAGCTACGGCTTCCACATCTTCCAGGTCGTCGATCGGCGCAACGAGCGCCCCGAGACCTTCGACGGTGCGCGCGCGCGGCTCGAGGAGGAGCTGCTGCGCGAACGCCAGACCGAGCGCTTCGCCAAGCTGCTCGCCGAGCTGCGCGCCGCCACCACGGTGAACGTCAATCGCGAGGTGCTCGAGCGCGTGGTGGCCATGCTGCCGGAGGCGAACGCGGAGCCGAGCGTGGTGGTGCCGGAGGAAGCCACCGCGCGCGCCCTCGACTCCCACGAGAGCGCCATTGATCCCGTGCCCGAAGTGCTGCGCGCGCCGCGACCGCCGCCGCCGCCGCCCAGCGCCGACCCGGCCAGCGCCGACCCGGCCAGCGCCGACCCGCCCAGCGCCGAGCCGCCCGCGCCCGAGGTGGCACCGTGACCCTGCTGGCTGCCTTGGTCCTGCCGCTCGCGCTGCCCATCGCGGGCGTCGAGCCGGCGACGCCGGTGGTCATCGACGGCATCGCCGCGGTGGTCAACAAGAGCGTGGTGCTGCGCTCCGAGGTCGACGCGGTGCTCGACCAGATGATGCAGGCCGAGCCCGTGCCTGCCGGCGGCGACGTCAACCTGGCGCGCGCCACGCGCCGCGCCGAGATCCTGGAGACGCTCATCGCCGAGAAGCTCCTCGAGGACGAGGTGCGCAAGCTGCGCGTCGACGTCACCGACGCCGAGGTCGATCGCGTGGTCAAGGGCACCATGCAAGAGCACGGGCTCGACGAGGCCAAGCTGAGCATGGCGTTGCAGCGCCAGGGGCTCACGCTCGACGAGTACAAGGATGGGCTCAAAAAGCAGCTCACCAAGATGAAGATCATCCAGCTCAAGGTGAAGAGCCGCGTGCAGGTGACCGACCAGGACGTGAAGAGCAACTACGCGCAGCGCAAGGCCCTCGATGCGGGCGAGTTCCGCGTGCGCGCGCGCCACATCCTCTTCCTGGTGCCGCCCGGCGAGGGCGGTCGCCCGCAGGAGCAGCGCGCCCAGGAGGCGCTGCAGCGCATCACGGCAGGAGAGCGCTTGGGGGAGCGCTTCGCCGAGCTCGCCAAGGAGCTCTCGGAAGATCCCGGCAGCAAGGAGCGCGGCGGCGACCTCGGCGAGTTCGGCCGCGGCGAGATGGTCCCTGAGTTCGAGCGCGCGGCCTACGCCGCGGAGCCGGGCACCGTGGTGGGCCCGGTGCGCACGGCCTTCGGCTGGCACCTGATCCTCGTGGAGGAGCGCGTGCCGCTCAAGAGCAAGCCCGAGGAGCAGGCGCTCGACGACATCCGGAAGCGCTTGTTCGAAAACGAGATGGAGGCGCAGTTCCGCCAGTATCTCGAGGAGCTGAAGCGCGACGCGTTCATCGAGCGGCGCTGAGATCCACGGCGCACCGCCAACGCCGCGTACGAGGCGTGCGCTCTCGTCGCCGCAGTGGCGACGGCCCTTTCCAGACGGGAATCTTTTCGGCATCGCGCTCTTTGCATGAGCGTGAGCGCACCGCCGACCCTCGACACCGCCGGGCTCGCCTCGTGGCGCGAGGTGAGCGCGTCGGCCCTGCGCCACAACGTCACCACGCTGCGCGCCCTGGCGGGCACGGCCAAGCTCGGCGTGGTGGTCAAGGCCGACGCCTACGGTCACGGCCTGGCGCCCACCTGCGCCGCCTTCGTCGACGCGGGCGCAGACTGGCTCATCGTCAACTTCGCCCACGAGGCCACCGCCGCGCGCGCGGCCGTGTCACCCGAGCTGCCGCTCTACGTGTGCGGCACCGTGTTCCCGCACGACGCGCCCGCCCTCGTCGAGGCGCGCGCCCGCGTGGTGCTCTACGACCCGCTGGTGGCCGAGGCCTTGGCGGCCGCATCGAGGGCGCGGGGCCTCACCACGCCCGTGCACCTCAAGATCGAGACCGGCACCCACCGCCAGGGGCTCGCGGTGGCCGACGCGCTCGCCCTGGCCGAGCGCGTGCGCGCCCTCGGCGGGCTCACGCTCGAGGGCGTCACCACGCACTTCGCCGACATCGAGGACTCCACCGATCACCGCTTCGCACACGGCCAGCTCGCTGCCCTCCACGAGGCGCAGCGCGCGCTCACCGCCGCCGGCCACGCGGTGCCCATGGTGCACGCGGCCAACTCCGCCGCCACCATCCTCGACGAGCGCACGCGCGGCGACCTGGTGCGCGTGGGCATCGCCGCCTACGGCCTGTGGCCCTCCAAGGAGACGCTGGCCGCCTTCAGCGAGCGCCACGGCCGCGCGCCACCCACGCTTCGCCCCGTGCTCTCGTGGCGCGCGCGGCTGGCGCAGGTGAAAGACGTGCCCGCCGGCGCCTTCGTGGGCTACGGCCGCAGCTTCCGCACCACGCGCCCCTCGCGCATCGGCGTGCTCCCCATCGGCTACCACGAGGGCTACGACCGCCGGCTCTCGAACGTGGCGCACGTGCTGGTGCGCGGCCTGCGCGCGCCGGTGCGCGGGCGCGTGTGCATGAACATGAGCATGGTCGACCTGAGCGACGTGCCAGGCGCCTGCGCCGGCGACGTGGCCACGCTCCTGGGCAGCGACGGCGACGAGCGCGTCAGCGCCGAGCAGCTCGCCTCGTGGATGGGCAGCATTCACTACGAGGTGGTGGCGCGCATCCATGGCGGGCAGCGGGCGTTGTTGGCGGGGTGAGCGTTGCGTCCGTGACGAGGCAAGTGGCGCCATCACCCACCCCACTGGCGCGCGCCCCCCACCTTGCTATCTCCGCCACATGAAGCTCCACGGCGTCGTCGACCTCCACCTGCGCGGCGAGAAGCTGCTGCGCGACCCGAACCTCTGGGACCGCCTGAAGAAGAGCTTCGGCGCCGAGCCCGACCTCTGGACCGGCACCATGAAGGCCGCCGTGGAGGCCACCACCATCGTCGAGGCCGCGCGCGCCGCGCTGGCGAAGATCGGCGTGACCAACGCTGTGTCCCTGGTCATCGACGACCAGGTGCTCTTCGAGGACCGCGCCGGGCACGCCGATGACCTGGGCGATCTCTTCCTCGCCTTCCACAACGCCGCGTCGGTGTTCGGCCAGGGCTTCCGCCTGCTGCGCCTGGCCGCCGAGCACGAGGAGGCCGGCCTGCACCTGGTGCTCGAGATCGTGGCGCTGACCGAGCACCCCGCCGACACGGCGGCGGCGCGCGTGGTCATCTCCGGGCGCGTCAAGGCCTACGAGCCGAAGACGGGCGAGAGCGCCGAGGCCTACCGCGCCCGCGTCGAGCCCCTCGTCAAAGACGCCACGGCGCTCGAGGCGCACCGGCGGCAGTTCGGCGCCTTCGTGTCTCGCGTGGCAGACGCCCTGCGCGCCAGCATGCCCGAGGCGCGAGTGGAACAGCGCGACGCCGACGCGCGCATCACCAAGCCGAGCCGGAGCGAGCGCAAGGCCGCGCCGGTGGCGCCCACCGATCGCCGCTACGATCCCTTCGATCGCTACTACCCAAACCCCTACGACTCGATGTTCTCCATGCTGCTGTGGTCGTCGGTGTTCTCCATGGCCATGCGCCCCGACGTGGTGGTGGTGAACCACGACGGTACGCCCTTGGGCACGGCAGACGAGGTCTCCCCCGAGGTGGCGGCGGACCCGCTCGACGCCAGCGACACCAGCGAGCTCGGCGATGCCGGTGGCGCCGATGACATGAGCGTCGATGGCGGCGGCGACTACGACGGCGGCGACTTCGGCGGCGGCGACTTCGGCGACTTCGGCGGCTTCGACTGAGCATGGTCGCAGCGACGCGACGTCCCCGCGCGCGTCAGGAGTCGCAGAGCGCCGCCAGCACCCACGCCACGCTCTCCGCGCGCGCGCGCTCGAGGCTGGCGAGGAAGCCAAGGGCCGTGTCGAGGTGGCCGGCGTCTGGCACCAGGGTGAGCTCCACGTCGAGCCTGGCATCGCGAGAGGGACGGCCCGGCGCCGTCGAAGTCCCGCGTCGCCTGGGGTGGCTCATCCCCGATCTCGATGAACGCAGCTCATCGAGATCGGGGATGACCCTCTGGGAGGGTCTGTCGCCAGACCCTCCCCCGCGCCGGCGTAGCCGGACGCGGGGCCCCCACCCAAGACGGCTCCCGCTGGTCGCTGATCATCGATCAATCGGGATCACAGCAGCCACGGGCGCGAGCTTCGCTCGCGCCCGTGGGCGAGCGCGAGAGCGGACACGTCGCCATCGAAGGTTGCACCGCCGCGCATCGACGCGGGCGTGTGCGGGCCGCGTCCTCACGCCTCTTGAACGAGGGGCTGCCTTGCGCGTGCGCGGTGCACGCGCGAGCGTCCACGCATGACCACTCCTGCGCGCGCGAAGTTGCCGCTGCCGCTGTTGCTCCTCGTCGTGTTCGGTGCGGTGAGCATGCTCGGCGTCGTCGCGGTCGCCGCGTGGGCGCTGGTCACCCAGCGCCCGTCACCGACGAGCATGACCCTCGTCGTCGCCGCCGACGCGAGCGAGGCCGTTTCACGGCTGGCGCTGCACAAGGCGGACGGTGGCACCGACGAGGCGCTCCGGGCCGGGCTGTTCGACAAGTGGCGCCGCGACACGCGCGACGCCGTCCTGACGACGCTGCGTGCGCGCGTGGCCGATCTCGACGGCAGCGTCGTCGTCGGCACACCGGAGCGTTACGGCCAGCCGGCCGACGCGCTGATCTTCGTCGTCACCGTGGAGCCCGACGACAACAGCGCCGACACTATCGCCCGACGGTTGACCCGCAGCGCGCGCCTCGAATTCGCGCTGGTCGTCGAGAACGCGCCCACCCTCGAGGGGGTGCCGCTGCCGGCGGGCGTCGAGCGGGCGCGTAACCCGTTCCAAGCCCGGGATGGCACCGAGGTCATCGACGAGCACCTCGTGTTTTCGTCCGCCATGCTCGGGGAGCTCAGGAAGCTCGTCGTCGATCCACGCGTACGCTTTGGGCCAGCGGGCCCGACCGCCGCGAACCGCGGCGATGGCGCCGCCAACACCTGGCGCTCCTACGTCGTCGGCGCGCCCGTGTTGGGCAACGCCGACATCGCGCGCGCGAGCGTCGCGCTGGGCGACCCGGCGGTCGCCCAGCCGTACGTGGTCCTCGAATTCACCGCGGCGGGGAAGGAGCGTTTCGCGCAGGTGACCACCGAGCACGTGGGGCGCCGCCTGGCGATCGTGCTCGAAGATGAAGTCACCATGGCGCCCGTCATCAACGAGCCGATCACGGGCGGCTCCGCCCAGATCACTTTGGGCAGCGCCGGCTCGCGCGCGGACCTGCTGCGCGATGCCGTCGAGCTCGAGCGCACGCTGAACGCGGGCGCCCTGCCGCTGCCGCTCTCCGTCGTGAGTGTCAGCCGGTGACCACCGCCTCGGCGCTCGGCACCGTCCGGTTCGCGGGCGGAGCGATCAGCCTGCTGCGCCCTCGCCATCGGTGCCGATCTCGTTGAGGGCCCACAACGGCCTTGCAGGGGCCGTCACCCGGAGTATCCCGATCCCACCATGAACACATCCAAGAAGAAGGTCGTGAAGAAGGGCGCGAAGAAGGGCGCGAAGAAGGGCGCGAAGAAGGGCGCCGCCAAGGCCGCGCCGAGCGGGCGCGGCGAGACGGCCAAGCTCATCGAGCAACGCATCCGCGAGGTCGGCGGGTGGCGCGGCGAGACCATGGCGCGCATGCGCGCTCTGATCCTCGACGCCGATCCCGAGATCGTCGAGGAGAGGAAGTGGATCAAGCCGTCGAACCCATCCGGCGTCCCGACCTACTCTCACGATGGGATCGTCCTGACGCTCGAGGTGTACCAGGCCGTCGTCAAGATCACCTTTGCGTACGGCTCGAAGGTCCCGGATCCCACGGGCATCTTCAACGCCAGCCTGCTCGGTATGCGCCGCGCGATCGACATCCACGAAGGCGGGTCGGTCGACGCCGGCGCGTTCAAGGCCCTCGTGAGGGCCGCGGTCGCCGTCAACCTCGCGAAGAAGGCACGCTGACCTCGACGCGCGTGTCGCTCGCCCGCCGGCGGGGGCCGAGGCCGAGCCCGGCGGCGAACTCGAGCGTGGCGGCGGTAGCGGCGGGATCGACGTCGGGCATGGTGCCGGACTGCTCGAAGGCGGGAGGCGCGCCAATCGTGCGGCGACGAGCGCCTGGTGGGCTTCTCGTGCAAGGGGCGCGGTGTTTGCCCGTGGAGCTCCACGCGGCGCGCGGCTGACGGGCCTACTCGATGGTGATCTGCGCCGCGGTGCTCTACCGGAACGAAACGTCCTGCTGGCAATCCCCTGCCGAGCAGTCGACGATCATCACCTCCAGCTCACACGCCGCCGCGGTGCAAGCCTCAATCGAGTAGCTCTCGATGACCTCGATCGCCACCTCGGCAAGTCCGGGCGCGACCCCCTCGGGTACCGTGATGACCAGGATGGCGCGGTCCTCGACGCGTGTGACTGCCGGCAGGCCGGCGACGGTCGCTGAGAGCTCCGTCAGCGGATCGTCGAGAGAAACGGTCGCGCGCATGCGGAGCTCCCCACCAACCGGGAGCGTCGCAGGAAGGTCGACGGCCTCGAGCGCCGCATCGAAGATCGGCTGCCGCAGGGTCGCGGTGACGGTCGCGGTCGCGTCAGTGAAACCAATCTCGATCCGACCATCGTCCTTCGCCGTGCCGGGCCCCATCATGTTCACGATCGGTGGTGCGCAGTTGGCGATGACCGGCGGGTAACCGCAGGTGTTGCCGCCGGGGATCATCCAGCTGTCACCGGGCGGACCACCAATATTGCTAGCGACGGCAGGATCGCCTGCGACGCCGCGAGCGTCGTCCGGGAGGCGCACACAAGCGGCGCTGCCCGGTGGATCAACGAGCAGCCTGCCTTCGACCCACTCGCCATCAGGGCCCTGCGAGATCGTTACCTGCAGAGTGTGCGCTGGCCAATCGGCCAGCGCGGTCGTCTGGTCCCCGATGAAGCCACACACGCACAAGCAGCTTCCGAGCAGCAACAACGCGGCCAGACAGAACGCTACGCGCATGGCGGAATCATTCACCGGGCGATTGCTGAGGGCAAATCGCCCAGCGCCGCCAGCACCCACGCCACGCTCTCCGCGCGCGCGCGGTCGAGGCTGGCGAGGAAACCAAAGGCCGTGTCGAGGTGGCCGGCGTCTGGCACCAGCGTGAGCTCCACGTCGAGCCCGCCCTCCCGCAGCGCGCGCACCAGCTCCACCGTGTCCTCGGCCAGCACGGTCTCGTCGGCGTCGCCCTGCCACACGCGCACGGCCGCGCTGGTGGTGAAGGCCGGCAGGCGGCGCGTGGCGAAGCCATCGTCTGCCCACGCCGCCTCCACCTCGCCACGGAAGGCCGCGCGGGCGTCGTCGCGGTAGAGTTCCCGCGGATCTTCGGGGAGCGCGTCGCTGAGCAGCGGCTCGTCGGCGTTGAAGCTGGGCGACCAGGCGCAGCGCGTGGCGAACAGCGCGTCGACGTCGGCGGCGATGCCCGGCGCGAACAGCTCGGCGGCAGCGAGCCCGGCCTCGGTGGCGAAGGCGTAGCTCAACATCGCGTAGTAGAGCTGGTGGGGCCCCGAGAGGCCGATGGCGCTCCAGTGCTCGCGATAGCCGCTGGCCGGCGCGGCGGCGCCCACGGCGCGCAGCTCGAGCTCGGGCGCGTAGCCCTGGTGCACGGCGCCCGTGGCCAGCGCCGCGTGCCCGCCCTGCGACAGGCCCACCACGGCCACGCGCGTCGACGCCGAGATGCCCTCGCGCTCGGCCAGGGCGCGCGCGGCGCGCAATGCGTCGAGCACGGCGCGGCCCTCGCTCTCGACATGCAGATAGGGGTGCAGGCCGGGCCCGCCCAAGCCCAGGTAGTCGGGCGCTACCCCGACGGCGCGGCGCGCGCCGAAGAGCGCCGCCAAGCCGGCGCCCGCGATGGTGCCCGAGAGGCGGCAGGGGTCGTCGAGCCCGATGGTACCGTGCGCGTTGGCCACGAGCGGGAAGCCGCCCGGCGGCGCCGCGCTGTCGGGCAAGGTCACGGTGGCGGTGGCGTCGGTGCCCTGGGTCCGATAGCTGATGGCGTACACCGTGTAGCCGTTGTCGACGACGATCTCGGCCGGCACCAAGGCCACCAGCTCGTCACGCGTCACCGTCGCCTGCACCACCGCGTCGACGAGCTCGCCGTCGTCGGAGGCGGCGGGCGGCGGCTCGGGCGGGCGCTCGACGCAGGCGCACGCGAGCGCGAGCGCAAGAGCGAGGGTCGAGCGAGCCAAGCGAGCAGGAGCCACGCGCGGTGTGTGCCACGTGACGACGACGAGCGAAAGGTCAGCGGGCGCGCCGCGCAGCCACGCCGTAGGTCCCATCGCCGCGCGGCCACCCGCTGGGTACGCGGCGCGTGCGCTCGAAGGCGAAGTAGGCGGGCACGAGCGAGCGCCACAGGCGCACGGTGCCCACGTCGGTGGCCTGCTCGAGCAGCGCGTCCAGGCGCTCGGGCTCCATGCGCCCGGGGAACACGTCGACGCGCACGGCGCGCCCGCGCGCCACGGGCTCTTGCGCCAGCAGGTACACGCGCTCGATGGGCGCGTTGTCGATGGCGATGCAGCCGATCGAGATGCAGGTGCCGTGCACCAGGATGTCACCACCGGGCGACACGCGCCGTCGCTCTTCCTTCGCGCGGGCCGCGGCGCGCGCGCGATCGGCGGCGTTCGGGTAGCTCATGCGCAAGCTGAGCCAACCCTGGCTGTCGGGGTGCAGGCGCGTGACGAGGTAGAGGCCCTCAGGGATCTGCAGATCGCCGCGCTCGACCTTGGGGCCGATGCTGCCCGACTCACCGCAGATGGGGTGCTCCTCGAAGAGCACCAGGGGACGCCCCGCGCCGTCGCCGGCCCACACCTCGAGCACGCGCTCGTGCTTGAAGGCGCGCAGGTAGAGCTCGCGCGGCGGCCAGGCGAGGCCGAGCGCGGCGGCGCGCTCGACCAGCGACGCCTCGTGCGCCAGGCGCGCGCCCGCCACCCGCTCGGGCTCGGGAGGAGCGGCCGTCAGGAGGAGCGCGCACAGCGCCAGCACCAGCAGCGCAACGGCGCAGCGCGCGCGCCTGTTCCCGCCCGCCCCACTCGTGCTACCGACGTCCTATGCGCGCCAGAGATCGAGAGCGGGTCTTGTCGGAGCTTGCGAGCCGTGTGGTGGAAGAGACGGCGCGCGCCGGGCGCGTGGAAGAGGCGCTGGCCGACGCGGTGTACCACGAGCAGCGCCGCCTCAAGGAGGACCGCTCGAAGACGCGCGACGACGAGCAGAGCTTCTGGCGCGACGTGCAGAGCGAGATGCGCCGCGCCAGCGAACGCGCGCTCCTCGATCAGCTCCGGCGCGTGGTGCGGCGCTACGGCGACGAGATCTGCGGCCAGTTCGACGAGCGCGTCTACAACTCGGTGACGCGGGCCGGCGAGCCGCTCATCGGCTTGCTCCTGAACGCCGTCAGCCCGAAGAAGATCTTCGGCGAGCTCTTCGACGAGCGCCACCTGCCCCGCTTCGATGACAGCGTGGTGCTGCAAGGCGAGATCCCGCTGCTCCACAAGCTGCGCGAGCGCGGCACGCTCATCCTCGTGCCCACGCACGTCTCGCACATGGACTCGATCGCGGTGGGCTACGCCTTGTGGAAGCTCGGGCTGCCCCCCTTCCTCTACGGCGCCGGGCTCAACCTGTTTTCGAACCCCATGCTCGGCTTCTTCATGCGCAACCTCGGCGCCTACACCGTCGACCGGCGCAAGCAGGATCCGCTCTACAAGCGCGTGCTCAAGGAGTACTGCACGCTCACGCTCGAGAACGGCTACGACAACATCTTCTTCCCCGGCGGCACGCGCTCCCGCGCCGGCGCCGTGGAGAAGAAGCTCAAGCTCGGCCTGCTCGGCTGCGGCTTGCCCGCCTGGACGCACCACCTGCAGGCCGGCAAGCGCGACAAGGAGCGCTTCTACATCGTCCCCGCCACGCTCTCGTTCCAGCTCGTGCTCGAGGCCGAGACCTTGATCGACGACTTCCTCAAGGAGCAGGGCAAGGCGCGCTACATCATCACCGACGACGAGTTCTCGCGGCCCAAGCGCGTGTTCGACTTCCTCACGCAGCTTCTGTCGCTCGACTCGAAGATCTTCTTCACCGTGGGCCGCCCCATCGACCCCTGCGGCAACGCCGTCGACGACCAGGGCGAGAGCCTGGACGCGCGCGGCCGCCGCATCGACCCGACCCGCTACTTGTTGGTGGACGGCAAGCCCACGGTCGACGACCAGCGCGACGCCGAGCTGACCCGCGAGGTGGGCGAGCGGCTGACCGACGCGTACGCCAGGGACACGGTCATCCAGTGCACGCACCTGACGGCGCACGCCACGCTCAACCTCTTGCGCAAAGCCAACGCCGGTATCGACTTCGTGCGCCTGCTGCGCGGCGGCGGCCGCGTCGACGACGTGCCGCTGCGCGACCTGCATGCCGAGGTGCGCCGCCTGCTCGACGAGCTGCGCGGCCTGCACTCTCGTGGTGGCGTGCGCTTGGGCCCCATCGCGCTCGACAAAGACGCCGAGGACGTCATTGCCGACGGCCTGCGCCACTTCAGCATCTACCACGCGCAGCCGGCGGTGCTGCGCAAGGGCGACCGCATCGCCAGCGGCGACCGCGCGCTCTTGTTCTATTACTCGAACCGCCTCGAGGGCTATCGCCTGGAGCGCGGCACCGGCTTGCGCTCGCCGCTCACGCCCGATCACCGCGCGCTCGCGAAGGGTGCTTGATGACCACCACCACCTCCTCGCCCAAGGTCGCAGTGCTCGGCGCCGGCAAGCTCGGCGCCGCGGTCACCGGGCTGTTGGCGAGCGCCGGCGCGCGCGTGGCGCTGTGGGCGCGCCGTCCCGAGGCGAGCGCGGCGGTGCAGCAGACGGCCGGCAAGGGCGTCGACGTCGCCGCCACCATCGCCGACGCCGTCCGCGGCGCCCAGCTCATGTGTTTCGCGGTGCCGGTGGACGCGCTGCGCGAGGTGGCGCGCGCGGCGGGCGATGTCACCACCGGGGATCAGATCGCGCTGCATGCCTGCCGTGGCGTCGAGACCGGCTTCGTGTTGCCGAGCGAGGTGCTGCGCGAGGAGACCTGCCTCAAGCAGATCGGCGCCCTCGGCGGTCCGCTCTACCTCGACGACGCCGCCCACGGTCGCCCGCTGGTGGCCGCGGTGGGCGCGCGCTTCGACGACGTGTTCCGCGCCGTGCGCTTGCTCACCAAGAACACGCGCGTGCGCGTGCATGCCACCCACGACCTCGTCGGCGTGGAGCTGTGCGGCGCCATCTCCAACGTGGCGCAGCTCGCCGCCGGCATGGCCGAGGGCGCGGGGCTCGGCGAGACCGACCAGGGCACGCTCTTGGTGCGCGGGCTCGCCGAAGCAGCGCAGCTCGGCGCCGCGCGCGGCGCCGAGGCCGCCACCTTCCTCGGCATCGCCGGCGTGGGCGACCTGATCCCGCGCCAGGTGACATCGACCAGGCGCAACCGCCACCTGGGCCGCGAGATCGGCCAAGGCACGGCGGCGGCGCGCGCCATGACCGCGCACACGGCGCTCGAGGGCCCGGTGACGGCGCGCGAGGCGCGCACGCTCGGCGATCGCCTCGGCCTCAAGCTGCCGCTCATCCAAGCGGTCGACGACGTGCTGTGGCGCGGCGCCGCCCCCGCCGAGGCGCTCGAGCGCGTGCTGGCGCTCGACTTGTCGCTCTCGTTCTAAAAGAAGCCATGAGCTTCCTCGAGCGCACCAACGACCGCACGCTGCCCGCCGACTACACGGGCGACGTGCTCTTGTGGGACATCGACAAGACCTACCTCGACACGCGCTTCTCGTCGCTGCGCGGGCTCTTCGCCATCCCCTTCGAGTGGGCCATCGACAAGCGCGCGCTGCCCGGCACCGTGCCCTTGCTGCGCGCGCTGCGCCACGGCGGCGGCGACGAGAGCGCGCTCGTGCCGCTCTACTTCGTGTCGGGCAGCCCGCCACAATTGCGGCGCGTGGTCGAGAAGAAGATGGTGCTCGACGGCGTCGAGCCCGACGGCATCACCTTCAAGGACCAGTGGGCGCTGGTGAAGGCGCGCACGCCCCAGGCCATCGTGGAGCAGGTGGGCTACAAGCTGAAGGCGCTCTTGCTCTATCGGAAAGAGCTGCCGGCGGGCGCGCGCTGGCTCTTGTTCGGCGACGACGCCGAGCGCGACCTCGACGCCTTCCTCACCTTCGGCGCGGTGTGCGCGGGCCTGCGTGGCCCCGCCCTGGCCGAGCGCCTGCGTACGCTCGGCGCCTGGCCCCCCGACATCGACGAGGTGGTCACGCTGGCGGACGCGATCCCGGTGGGGCCCGACCCGGTCTTGCGCGTGTTCATCCACGAGATCCGCGGCCACCCCGGCATCGGCTCGGGGAGCGCCTTCAGCCGCGACGAGCGCGTGGTCAAGGCGCCGAGCTTCTTGGAGCACGCGCTGGTGTTGCGCGCCATGGGCCGCATCCGAGCCCGCGACCTGCGCGCCGTGCGCGACGACGTGGTGCGCGCCGGCGTCGACACCGCGCCGCTCTTGGCCGACGCGGGCGCACGCTTGGGCGTGCCGGCAGATCTGCTGCGCGACGCGTCATAGGCCAGGTAGATCGCATGGGCGCGGCGCCCGTTTGCTGCCGGACCACCCCGGAGCCGCCATGCGCCGCATCCCCCTCGTCCGCAGCCGCCTGCTCGCCCTCCTCTTGCTCCCCGGCTGCGCCCTGGCCGATCGCGCCGCGGCGCCGGCCCTGGAGAGCGCCAGTGGTAGCGACGGCGCCTCGGTGGTGAGCGCGTTGGAGTCACCGCCGCCGCCCCCCACCCCTACGCCGACACCGGACCTCGGTGAGCGCGCCAACGCCGTGGGCGACAAGGCCGCGAGCGAGCCCCAGCCGCTCACCGTGGCCAACAGCGCCCCGAGCGAGCCCTCGCGGCTTGCGCCGCCGAAGCCATCGGAGCCGCGCGCCGACGCAACGGCCATGCCCATGGGTGGCGCCATGGCGATGGCGCGGGGCCCCCTGAGCGAGGAATCGCCCTCGCGCCGGGCAGACCCGCGCAGTCGCAAGATGGCGAGCCGGGACAAGGGCGAGGGCGACCTGGGCTTCGATCGCGACGCCGCCCGCGACGAGCTCGAGCGCAGCGAGGCTCCCCTCGAGGTCCAAGAGGCCGTGTCGGCGGGCGTCAACCCGCTCATCGACGCGAAGGACGACCGCCTGTCCACTTTCGCCATCGACGTCGACACCGGCAGCTGGACCCTGGCCAAGCGCTTCCTGCAGGGCGGCAGCCTGCCAAACGCGAACGCCGTGCGCGTGGAGGAGTGGGTCAACGCCTTCTCCTACTCGTACCCGGCCGAGGGCGCGCTGCACCCCTTCACCATTCACCTCGAGGGCGCGCCGCTGGCCAAGCAGAGCATGGTCTTGCGCGTGGGCATTCAGGGCAAGGAGATCGAGAAGCGCGAGCGCGAGCCCGCGCACCTCACCTTCCTGGTCGACGTGTCTGGCTCCATGAGCGGCTCGGACCGCTTGCCGCTCGCCAAGCGCGCGCTCGGGCTCTTGATCGACGAGCTGAACGCCAAGGACAGCGTCTCGCTCGTCACGTACGCGGGCAGCACGCGCGTGGTGCTGCCGGCCACGCGCGTCACCAAAGACGGGCGCGAGACCATCCGACGAGCGCTCAACGATTTGCGAAACGGCGGCGGCACCGCCATGGGCAGCGGCATGGAGCTCGCGTACCAAGAGGCCACCAAGGCGCTCGGCGACAAGGGCAACTCGCGCGTCATCGTGCTCTCCGACGGCGACGCCAACATCGGCCGCACCGGCCACGCCGCCATCTTGCAGTCGATCAAGGGTTACGTCTCCGAGGGCGTCACGCTCTCCACCGTGGGCTTCGGCACCGGCAACTACCGCGACCATTTGATGGAGCAGCTCGCCGACGCGGGGAACGGCAACTACAGCTACGTGGGCAGCATGGACGACGCCAAGAAGATCTTCGTCGACAAGCTCACGGGCACGCTGCAGGTCATCGCCAAAGACACCAAGATCCAGGTGGAGATGAACCCCGAGGTGGTCGCGAGCTACCGCTTGATCGGCTACGAGAACCGCGACGTCGCCGACCGCGACTTTCGGAACGACAAGGTGGACGCCGGCGAGATCGGCGCCGGCCACACCGTCACCGCGCTCTACGAAGTGGTGCTGAAGGACGACGAGCCCAAGGGCGACATCGCCACCGTGCGCGTGCGTTACAAGCAGCCGAAGGGCACGCGAGGCATCGAGACCGCGACCAACTTCACGGCCGGCGCCCTGCGCCACGACGTGCGAGAGCTGAGCGCCGACGGCCGCTTCGCCACCGGCATCGGCCTGGTCGCCGAGGCGCTACGCCACAGCCCGCACATGGATCGCCTGGGCCTCTCGGTGGGCGACGCCCTGCGCCTGATGGAGTCGGGCGTGAGCGGCCCCCACGCCGCCGAGCGCCGCGAGGCCGTTCGCCTCATCGCCCCGCTGGTCGAGGGCGCGCCGGTCGCCTGGCGCTGAAGCTTCGCGATAGCGTGCGGCGATGCGCGTCTTGCTCATCGCCGCCGGCGGCGCCGCCGGTACGCTCTTGCGCTACGGCTTCTCGGTGTGGCTCGCTGCCCCCGGGAGGCCCTTTCCTTTACCCACCCTCGTCGTCAACGCGCTCGGCTGCTTCGTCTTGAGCCTGATCGCGGGGCTCACGCTCAAGGGCCTGGCCCTGCCCGCCGACGTGCGCCTGGCGCTCTCGGTGGGCTTCTGCGGCGGGCTCACCACCTACTCGAGCGTCAACCACGAGGTCATCGCGCTCGTCGAGGAGGGGCGCGTGCCCGTGGCGCTCGTGTACGCGCTGGTCACCGTGGTGGTGTGCGGCGTCAGCGGCGTGCTCGGCTTCTTCGGCGGGCGCGGGGTGATGGCGTTGGTGCAGGGCTGACGAGCGCCGCCCTACTCCACACCACGCCACCGATCCCGCGCCAGCGCCGACGCGGCCAGGCCCACGGCGCTGCCCACCCTGCGGCCGCTCGCGTCGTCGCTGAACACGTGGATGCCGCCGAACAAGCGCGACTGCCCCGCCTGGTCCGCCGCGTCGGCGTAGCTGGCCCACTGCAGGCGCACGTCGCTGCTCGGCCCATCTTCGAACACCAGGTACTCGTGGGCAGGTGCCACAAACTCACCGAGGCCGCCCGGGAAGTAGGGCGAGCCCGTAAACGCCGTCAGCACCTCGGCGGCGGCGCGCGAGAAGGTGCTGTGCCCCGAGATGAAGCCGGGGAAGGCCGGCGTGACGAAGGTGCGGCGCTGATACGGAATCCAATCGAGCGCGCGCATCCACTGCACGGGCGTGTGCTCGTGCAAGCGATCGCCGGGCTCTCCTGGCCACGAGCGCACCGCCAGCTCACCCACGTGGAAGCGCAGGTCGAAGTGCCGCTGGCCGGGCGCCGACGACTCCTCGGTGATGAGCTCGATGAGCCCGTCGACGAGGGGCAGACCCTCGGGGTGATACGAGGGCAAGGAGGCGTCGCTGCGCTGCCCCTTTCCCGCCAGGTGACGGATCAAGGAGATGGGCCGCGGCCCGAGGCCCTCGCGCTTCTGCTCCCACGCGGCGATGGCGGCGTCGTGCGTGGAGCCGCTGACGGCCAGGCCGAGCGCCGCGTCCCAGGCCAGGCGGTTCACCGCCTCGCCCTCGCCCCAAGGGATGAGCGGCGCGCCCGTCGCCTCGATCGCGTCGCTCACCTCGTGCGCGAGGCGCAGCCAGTGGCCCGGCGGCGTCTCCGACTTCGGGCCGTCGGCCCACATCTCGGCCACCACGCGCGCGAAGTCACCGCGCGTGACGAGGTTTGGCGCGTAGGGCGCGCCGGTGCTCGGGTTCAGCGCGTGACCCGTGCCAGTGTTCTCGCCGAGCGGGTTGTTGCCGCGCGCGCCGGGCGAGATGTCGATGGTGGTGGCGTCGTCGGCGTCGAGCTCGGCGGTCACGCGGATCACCTCGACCACCTCGTCAACGAGGCGCGCGTCGTCGAGCGAGGGCAGGTCGCCGGGCGCGCTGTACCAGCCGGTGTCGGGATCGCGCGCCAAGGCGAAGGGCGTCACGCCGCGCCAATGGGCACCGAGGTAGGGCTGCACGGTGGTGTCGAGCACGATGCCGTTCTGCGTCTCGGCCAGGGCGAGGTTGAGCTGCTGCCAGTGGTTCGGGTCGTCGAGCACGGTGCCTGGCCGATCCACCACGCATGGGGGGTTCGCCGGCGCCCAGCCCGTGGTGTCGACGTAGCCACCTTCCTCGTTGGCGCCGTCATCGCGCCCGGCGTCGATCACCGCCTGGCCCACGCGGTTGCCGACGGCGATGGCGTCGTCGCCCTCGACGCGAGCGTCCTCGGGATCGAGCGCGAGCAGCGCCATGAAGTCGTCCAGGCAGTTGCGCGTGACGGCGGCGCCCTGCGCCTCGGCGTAGCGGTGACGCAGCACGCGATAGGCGGCGTAGGCGATGGCCGTCTCACGCTCGGCCTCGACATCGCTGATGCCGGCGGTGGGCACGCGCTCGGTGAAGAACACGCCGCGCGCGCTGTCGTCGTAGGCGGCCCACGCGTCCCAAATGGCCGCCGAGGTGTGAAAGATGTTGCGGGCGTGCACGGGCGGGTTCGGGATGTCGCGGCGAATGGCGTTCAAGAGCTGCTCGCGCATGCGGCGCGCCATGGAGCCCGTGGGGGCAGGGTCCACCGCGTCGGCCGGGCAGCCCGTCGAGGGCGGCGGCGTGGGCGCGGGCTCGAACAGCGTCGTCACGCGGCTCGCCACGGCAATGCCTTGGTCGAGGGCCGGCGTGAGCACGGAGCCGCCCACGGCGTAGAGGTCGCCCGCGCCGTCGCTAAAGAGCGCATGCACCGAGGCGGGCGCCTCGTCGAAGCCGAGCTCCACCATCTGCCACGCGCCCCCCGGCGCCTTGCCCGCGGCGTAGCCCCCGGCGCCCGCCACCCACAGGTTGCCGGCGGCGTCCTTGGTGACGCCCTGCAAGAGCGGCGCGCCCGGCGGCGTGTCGTCGACGAGTGCGTCGGTGCCGCCGCGCAAGAGCAGGCCCACGGTGCCGCCGCCCACCATGATCACCTCGGTGGCATCACCGGTGACCGTGAAGAGCGTGTCGGTGGTGCCGGTGGGGATCACGGTGAACGCGGCCCCGTCCCAGTGCAGCGCCGTGCCCACGCCGCCTACCAGCCACACGTCGTCGGCGCCGCGGCCCCAGGCCTTCAAGAGCGCGCCGATCTCGCCGTCGGGCCCGCGCGGCAGCTCCTGGGGCAAGGGTTCGTCGCGCACCGTGACGCCGTCGCTGCGCCAGGCGAAGCCCTCGCGGCCCGCGAAGCCGCCCACGGCCCACACCTCGTCGGGCGCGGCGCCCCACACGCCGAACACGGTCTGCCCCGCGAAGCCCGGCGTGGGCAGGCGCGTGGGCACACCGTCGTCGAGGCGCAAGAGGGTGGCGCCCGCGCCCCCGAGGTACACGGGGCCGCCGGCGAAGGCATGCACCCACCACAGATCGTGCACGGCGCCCGTGTCCACCGGCGTCCACGAGGCGCCGTCGCCGTGCAGCACCAAGGGCGCCGCGTTGGGCGCCGGCTGCGCGCCCACCAGCCACAGGTCGGTGGGCCCAGTGCCGCCCGCCGACATGAGCGCGGCGGCCGGGTGCTTGGCGGCGGGGCTGAACGCCAGCTCGGGCAAGGGCGCGCAACCTGTGCAGCCCGGCAGAATCCAAGCTGCGATTATGGCGACGACGATGACGGGGCAGCGCATGGGCCCTCCGGGCGCGCAGGGGCCACAGCACGAAAGCCCCATGGGGCTTTGGATGCGCCGCGCGACGACGCGTCGCCCTGACAGGCCTGATCCAGCGGCCCGGGCAGGTGCGGCCCGCTCCTTGGCGGCCGCGGTGGTGGCCGTGCTCGCCGTCACCTCGGGGTGCGAGCCCGACCTGTGCCTGTACGAAGACGGCGTCGCCACCCTCGAGCTCGGCACCGGGCAGCAGCGCTTCGCGCCCTTGCGCGACGGTGATTCGGTGCCCTACGTGCGCGGCATCCAGGGGGGCACCCACGTGGAGGGCGCGCTGCGCGCGAGCGGCCTCGCGCAGCCCGCCGAGCCTGCGCTGCACGCGGAGCAGCTGCCAACGATCAGCTTCACCTTGCACGACGAGGTGGGCGAGGAGATCGGCGGCTATCACGAGCTGCCGCGCGCCTTCGCCGGCGCGAGCGACGAGCTCGAGCTCCTCGGCGAGCTCGTGATCTTCGCCGAGGACGCCAGCAGCCGCGTGGGCCACACCCTCGCGCTGCGCGCCACCGTTCGTGATCAGTGCGGCGCCAGCGCCACCGACGGGGCCAGCTTCGTATTGGCCGCGCCCGACACCTGAGCGCCTCCGCTCACGCTTTGTCGTGCACCCAGTAGCAGACCGAGCTGCCACGCTCGACGCGCGCGAAGGCGATGGGCGCGTCCTGCGGCAGGGGCGCGCCCTTGCCGAGCTTGAGCACCACGCGCCGGCGCGCCACGCGCGCGGCCTCGCGCAAGAGCGCCGCGTCGGCGCGCTCGGCCTTGGCGAAGTCGCGCAACACGGCGAACGAGGGCGTGCTGCGCTTGGGCCGCGACATCATGGGGTCGAGCATGACGACGTCGACGGCGTCGTTTGGCAGCGCGGCCAAGCTGGCGCCGGCCTCTGCGTTCATGGGGCGCACCCGCGCCACCGCCGGCGTCGCGCGCGCCAGGCGCGCCAGGCCCTCCTCGAGGAGCGAGAACAGCACGGCGCTCACCTCGGTGCCCTGCACCTCGCAGCCGAGGGCGCAGGCCGCGTGCATGGCGTCGACACCGAGGCCCAGCGTCGCGTCGAACACGCGCGCCACGCTGGCGTCGCTGCCGAGGAGCGCGCGCACGAAGGGGTGGCGCGCGCCTTCGGCCAGCTTCATCTTCAAGAGCGAGGGCTGCACGAAGCAGGCGCCGCCCGCGGGCGTGCGCACCTCGTCGTGCGCGCGCGCCACCACGTACAGGTGCGTGGCGCCGCTCGTCGAGAACAGCGCCTCGAACGCGGCGCGCGGCAACAGCGGCGCGCCCAGGCGCGCCGAAACGAGCCGCGCCCGCTCGAGGTGAGCGGGCGCGGGGTCGTAGCAGGTGGTGACGGCGAGGCGAGCGCCGCTCAGTAGCAGGACCAGCTCGTCTGCATCGAGTCGATCGACGACACCGTGGCCGCACCGCTGGCGGCCACATCGACGCGCGCCACGGTCCAGTAGTCGTCGTCGTTTTGCAGGTGACCGTAGAACTCGTCGGCCAGGGCGCCGCCGAGGAAGATCTTGATGGTCACGTCGGTGGGCGTGAAGCCACCGGTACTGCCGTTGCCACTGAAGGCGTGCACGCCCACCACGTAGGTGCCGGCCACCGGCGACTCGATGTTGATGTTCTCGGGCCCGTAACCGGTGAGGTCGTCGATGTCGAGCTTGGGGTCGCCGTCGGTGAAGCCAGCCGAGCCGTCCCAGTTGGGCGGCGAGTAGGTGCAGTTGCCGTAGTAGCAGTCCTGCGTCGAGCACCAGTCCGGGCTGGTGCCTTGCCCGAGGTGCAGGTCGATGTCGTCGACGGCGGCGCTCCACGAGAGCTGCACGTGCAGGCCCTCGGTGGGCACGGCGTTCAGCGTGACGCGCGCGTCGTTGGACGAGACCGCGCCGGTGGAGTCGGTGACCGTCAGGCGCACCACGAAGGTGCCCGCGACGTCGAGGCCTTGCACGATGCCGGCGGCAGACGAGAAGCGGAAGCCGGTGTCGACGGCGGCGGGCGCCGTCAAGGTCACCGACGACTCGGCGGGCTTCTCGATGAGCTCCCACTGCCAGCCGGTGACGGTGGCGCCGGCGCTGCCGCCGGTCGACTCGTCGCCCGAGACCACCACGTTGTCGAGCGGCTCCACGGCGGGCGACGGCGAGCTGTTGGCCGTGCCGTTGATGCTCTTGACGCGCGCGATGGCCGTGGGTGCCTGCGCGCCTTGCACCGAGAGCGGGATCTGCACCGAGGGGTGGTCGACGTCGTTGGTGTCGAGGATCAAGCCGCCCGTGGCCACCGAGGTCGACTGCGGGCGTGCATAGAGGCGGATGCTGGTGGCCGTGCCCTGCTGGATGAAGGTGGGCACGATGAGCGGGCTCTGGTTGCCGAACACCGTGGGCGTGGGCGTGCCCTCGGAGAAGCGCGCGCCCGTGATCTGCAGCTCGCAGGCGCCGTCGTTGCTCACGGAGATGTCACAGAAGGCGGTGGAGCCGATGCCCACGGCGCCGAAGTCGCACTCGGGCGGCGACACCACCACCTCGGGGTTGCAGCGGTCGACGCCCGTGGCCGACAGATCGATGGTGACCTTCTCGTCCTCGAGCAGGTTCTTGGCGTCGCTGTCGATGATGATCTGCGCGTTCTGCGTCGACTCGAGCTCGGCCACGTACTTGACGGTGACGATCTTGCCGGTGCCGCCGATCTCGTTCTCGATGGTGTCGGGCAGCTCGCCCTCGAAGGTGAACTGCGGCGCGCTGCCCTCGGCGAAGCTGAGGTCGTAGATGTGCAGGTCGGCCGACGACGGGTTCTTGATGACGAAGGAGAAGAACTTGGGGGGCCCGATGTCGACGTCGCCGAAGCCGTAGGCGCAGTCGTGCACGAAGTCGGTCTCGCACACCGAGAAGAGCGGATCGTAGGGATCGCCGATCTCGATCTTCGGCGCCAACACCTGCAGCGGCTCGTCGCAGAAGCAGCCACCGAAGGCCGTGGTGATGAGCAAGGTGGCGAGCGCTGCCGTCCGGGTCTTCTGCATCTGCGTCACCTCAGGCGTGGCGTGGGGGAACCGTGATGAACCGGAGGAAATCGGCGCCCGTTGTAGGAGGCTGAAACGCGCCTGACAACGGTGATCCCTCGCACAATCTCTTGCAATTCCAGGGTCGTACACGCTCCTACACGCGATGTGATCCAATGTATGCCCGATGATAAAACGGCTGGTTGGATAGGGTTTCGGTCCCTCCCACATGTAGGTTTCGTGCACCGGCCCAACGTCGTATCGGTCAACTGACCGATACACGGGCGAGCGCGCCCTTGGCCCCAATCGGGCGCGTCCGGATGCGGCGGACACGCGCTCGCTCGCATGCATCGTCGATCGGTGGGCCCGAGATCAGGCCGGATCCGCCGCTGCGCCGATGGCGGATCTACGGTGCCATCGATCAGGGTGCCGGCGCCGGCGCCAGCGAGATCGGCGCGCTCGCGCTGTCGCGGCGACGCGGCACGATGGCGTCGATGTGCACGATGCCGTCCTGGTTGACGACGACGCGCCAGCGCAAGAGCGCCTGGCGACCATCCCCTTGGTGCGCGGCCAGCGCGATGACGTTCAGGTGATAGACCTTCGGCATGCCGGCGGTGGCGAAGGTGCCGGTGCGCTGATCGAAGTAGCTGACCTCGTCGACCGGGTCGTCGAGGCGCTTCAAGATCTCGTCGAGCGAGAGGCGAAACAGCTCTTGCACGCCGAAGCCCTCGGGCACCGGTGCCTTGCCCGCTTCGAAGCGCACCACGCGCTGGTACTCGAGCACGTGCTCGAGCTCGGGCGCCACACCGCGCACCGTGCGGTGGCGGGAGCGCAGTTGGCGCACGTCGTCGGGGATGTCGTCGGCCTCCACCCAGCGCGCGCGCTCCTGTGCGCGCCCGCCGAAGCTGCCCAAGCCCGCGGGCGCCAGCGCGTCGCCCACGACGTGCCGATCGTGATCCCAGCGCAGCCAGCGGCGCGACAGGGAAAGGCGCACCCACTCCTTGATGCGGTCCTTGAGCACGTAGGCGCCCACGGCGAGCGAGATGAACAACAGGCTCTGCCCGGTGGTGAGGCCGCCCGAGATCAAGGGCACCTGCGCCAAGGTGGCCCAGGTGGCCGCCAGCCCCGCCGCCACCATGGCCGCGCTGTTTCTGAAGAAGGGATCCCGCGTGGACGCACGCGTGTCGACGTAGAGCGCGCGCTGCAGCTCTTTCTTCAAGATGCCGGTGCGATAGGTGAAGTACTCGGGCGCGTCGCCCGCCGGCGTGGGGAAGCCCTGCTCCACGCGGCGGCGCACCACCTCCTCGGCGCACTGCGCCAGCACCAGGCGCATGCGCGTGGCCGTGGCCCGCCCATCGCGCAGCTGCGGCAGCGCCTCGATGACGCGGGCCAGCTCGGCCAAGCGCTCGTCGATGACGGCGCCGGCGTACTCCTCGGCGAAGGCCAAGGACGGGATCAGGCTCGACGGCGCCACCGTGCGATAGGCGCGCGCCTTGGCGCGCACGCGGCGCACGGCGGCCAGCGCGCGCAGCACGTCGTTGCACATGGTGTTGAGCTCGAGCACCAGCATGCCCGCGGGATCCGGGCGCGCCAGGGTGCGCAGGCGCGCGGCGAAGGCGCGCGTGGCCACGGTGACGGCGTCGGCCAGCTCGGCGCCCAGGCTCTTGGCCAGCGTCTCTAGCGACGACGCCGAGGGCGCCTGCTCGTCGAGCAGGCCGGGCAGCTCGCGCCGCAGCACGCTGGCGGGGCTGGTGGGGTGCTCGAGGTCGGCCAGCTCGCGCAGGCTTAAGCTCGGCGCGTGCAGGCGCATGTACACGCTGGCGTCGCGATAGAACGCCTCGTTGCCCCACGACTGCGCGCTGATGCCGAAGCCGCGCGCGAAGTAGAGCCACACGCGCGTCTCGTAGGCGCGCTCCTCGCCCGGCTTGCGCGGCAGCTGGAAGAACTGACGCAGCTCGAGGGTGCGGCGGTCGCGCGCCGCCAGCTCGGGCTCGGGGTCGCCAGGCTGCAGCACCCGCTGCAAGCCCGAGGGCGGCGTGTGCTCGCCGGTGGTGGGCTCGCTCAGGCGCGGGGCAACCACAGCGTGGCCTCCCCGCCCTGCACGCTGACGCCGCCGCCGATGGGCTCGAGCAACGGGCGGATGCGCGCCACCGTGTCGGTGGCGAGCTCGCCGTCGAGCGCCAGGCGCACCGAGGTGCCGTCGACCTTGACGTCGATGCACAGGGTGCTCGCGCGCCCCGCCAGCGCTTGCGCGCAGCCGTCGAGCGCCAACGCCAGCGCGCGCGGCACGCGGTCGGCCGCGTCGGCCACCATGACCCCGGGCGTGTCGCTGACCTCCAGGCCCACGCCGGCGCGGGTGAGCGCGGCGCCGGCCTCGCCGCGCGCGGCGCTCATCACCTCGATGAAGGGACGCGGCACCACCGCGTCGACGGGGGGCAGCGTGGTGGCGACTGCGGCCGGCGCGTCGATGCCCACGAGCACGTAGAGCGGCGCCGTGCCCGGGCGCTTGAGCACGTGCACGTGCGCGCGCATGAAGCCGCCGCCCGCCAGCGGCACGCTGAGGGGCTCGGGCTCGCCGTCGCCCTCAGCCACCGCCAGGGCGCGCTCGAAGTCGGGCGACGAGGCGACCTCCTTGAGGCGGCGGCTGGCGTTTGGCCCCTCCAGCCGCAGCGCCGTGCGCGCCGCGCCATTGAGCGCCAGCACCTCGCCCGAGACCTCGAACACCACGCAGGGCACCGGCACCGCGTCGACGAGCTGGGCCAGCACCGCGTCGCCCGAGCCCGCGTTGGCCAGGCGGCGGCGCATCTCGGTGGCCAAGCCGTCGATGACGCGACCCACGTCGCCCACCTCGTCGTTGCCGTCGACGCCGCTCCGCGCAGCCAAGTCGCCGGCCCCCAGCGCCTGCGCGGCGGCCACCACGCGGCGCAGCGGTCGCACGAACTGCGCGGCAGCCACCAGCGAGAGCAGGATGGCGATGGACACGGCGGCCGCCTGCACGTTGCGCGCGAAGCCCGTGAGCGCCTCGGTGGCGTTGCGCACGCGCGAGAGCGGCCGCGCCACCCGCAGCACGGCGAGCTCGTCGCCCGGCGCGCCCAGGCGGGCGGCGGCGTAGAGCAGCTCCACGTGGGTGGAGTCGCTCAAGCGCTGCGCGGTGCCCACCCCGCCCGCCAGGGCCGCGATCACCTCGGGCCGGTCGGCGTGGCTTGCCAGGTCGCGCACCTCGGAGTCGTAGAGCACCTGCCCGCTGGCCGCGATCAAGGTCACGCGGTCGCCGGTCATGAGCGCCAGATCGCGCGCGCGCGTCGGGCGCGCCGGTGCCGGCAGCTCCGCGAGGGCGGCTGCACCTCGGCGGGCCGCGCCGGTGAGCCCCTGGAGCGCGTCGCCGACGAGGTCGCGATCGAGGCTGGCGCGGACGTAGATGAAGGTCGGCAGCGCCGCCACCGCCAAGAGGAACAGGTACGAGAGGAACAGCTTGGCCGGCAGCGGGATGCGCATGCGCGCCTTCAGATCGAACAGCCCGTTCTTCGCCACGCGCCCGCCACCTCGGAGGAGCACTTGCCCCAGGGCAGTCTACGCACCGAGGCGAAAACCCGCAAAAACGGGGGCTTGCCATGCGACACGCCAAGGGCTACCGATCTCGCCAACCGCGCTGCTTTGCGCCGTCCGCCTCATGGCGAAGGACCTCGCTCGATGACCACCTCGACCACCACTCCTCCTAGCACCACCGCTCCGCAAAAGGGCCGCGCCCAGGCGCGCCGCCGACTGCAGGACTACTTCCTGCAGAACAAGGGCGTCGAGGTCGACTTCAAGAACACCGAGCTGATGCGCCGCTTCGTCTCGCCCGAGGGCAAGATCCTGCCCGGGCGCCGCACGGGCCTGTCGTCGAAGAACCAGCGCAAGGTCACCAAGGCCGTCAAGCGCGCGCGCGCCATCGGCTTGCTGCCCTTCAGCAACCAAGACGCGTAGTTTTGAGGGGCTTCGCCCCTCCCGCCTGCTCGCTGCGCTCGCACGCTACCCGTCGCGCCTGCGGCGCGCCCGACATGATCCCCCGTTGGTAGCCCCGATCCGCGGCACAGTGCATGCGCACGAATTGCGCCCCGGCCCCGCGCGCGCTGCGCGCGCTTCATGGCACTTCAATGGTCCGACCCTGGCTTCCCCACGGGTATCGCAGTGCGTGCCCGTGCCCGTGCCCGATGCGCGGGCACGGGTGCCGGTGATGCCGGCGTCGGCCTGCCGAACGCGAGGCCTTCGACCCGCGCTCTCGACGTGGTTCGATCGGCACGGCGCCTGATCTCGCGCCAATGCATCGTTATTTGCGGCCTCGATCGGCCCCATGGTACCGCTTGGCTCCATGCGGCTCCGAGTGTTGCTCGCCGTCTCCGTGGTCGCCGCCCTGGCGGTGGGCACCTACACGGTGCTGGCGCCCTCGGGCCTGGCGCGCTGGTTCTCCCTGAGAGACGAGGAGCGGGTGCTCGATGGGCAGCTCGAGCTCGCCCTGCGCGAGAACGCCGCGCTCGCCCTGGAGGTGCAGCGCCTGCAGAGCGATCCCCGGGTCGTCGAAGAGGCGGCCCGTGAGGAGCTTGGCTACGTGAAGAAGGACGAGCTGGTGCTCATGGTGCCCGAGGGCGGCGCGCGGTGACCGCGGCGGCGCGCGACGCGTTCGCCGAGCTGCGGCCCCGCAACCCCGTGCGCGAGGGGGCGGGCCTGCCGCCGCGCCTGGCGCTGCGGCTCGGCGTGGCGACGCCGGTGGCGGTGGGGGCGCTGCTGGCGCTCACGCGCGACGCCGGTGGCGCGCTGGCCGCGGCCACGGTGGTGGGCTTCGCAGTGGGCGCCTTCGTGGTGCCGCACGCGCTCGCGCACCTGGCGCGTCGACGCCTGCCCGCCCCTGCCGCTGCCGGGCCGCTCGGCGTGGTGGGCGCCGGCCTGGCGGTGGCGTGCGCGCTCACGGGGCCTGCCTCGCCGGTGGCGCCGCTCCTGCTCGCCGTGGCGGTGGCGCTGGGCGCGCTCTTGCCCGTGCGCCGCCTGGCCGTGGCCGCCCCCGCGCTGACGCTCGCGCTCATCGGCGCCGCCCGCTTCGCCGACGAGGGCGCGGGCGCCATGGTGGGCAGCGCGCTCACCGTGCTCGGCTTCGCGCTGCTCGGGCGCGCGCTCTTCTTTGGCACGCTGCGCGCCGTGCAGGTGCGCGAGGCCGCGCGCATCGACGGCGAGCTGTTGCGCTTGTACGACGACGCGCGCCTGTTTCGCCTGGTAGGCCGCGACGACGACGACGATGGGGGCACGCGGCGCTTGGCGGCGCGCACGCTGGCGGCGCGCGACGGCTGCTACCGCATGCTGCGGCTGACGGCGCGCGCGCTCTCGCCCGACGCGACCGCGCTCTACCTGCTCGACGCGGGCGGCAAACAGCTCGTGCTCAAGGAGCAGATCGCCGACGTCGACCCCGAGCCGCGGGCGCGCCTCGACGCGCGCGTGGGCGCGCCGGGCCTGGTGCTCAAGAAGGGCCAGGCCGTGCGCCTCATCGACGACGACGACGGCGCCGCCGTGCAAGCGCATCGGCGCGGCGCCAAGAGCGTGCTGGCGGTGCCATTGAAAGAGGGCGGGCTGGTGCGCGGCGTGCTGGTGCTCGATCGCGCGAAAGCCGAGCTGTTCTCCGAGGAGCACGAGACGCTGGCGCTGGCGCTGGCCGAAGAGCTGGTGGCGCTGTTGCGCACCGAGCGCATCCTCGACGAGCTCGACGGCGAGCGCCGCCACATCGCGCGCATCTTCCAAGCGGCGCGCGCCTTCGGCGGCGTGGTGCGCCCCGACGAGGTGGTCGACACCGCGCTGCGCGCGGCGCGCGACCTGGCGCCCTCCGCCTCGGTGGCGCTGGTAGAGGTGGTGGAGCAGGTGGCGGGCAGCACGGCCATTTTGCGCGTGACGCGCGCCGAGGGCCCCTTGGCCGAGCGCCTGGCGCCGGCGGCCTCGTTCCCGCAGGACGGCGAGAGCTGGCTTGGGCGCGCCCTGGTGCAGCGCGCGGCCCTGCCGCACGTGGCGCTGCCGAGCGCGGGGGCCACGCGCGGGCTCTACGCCGCCGACGACGACGGCGCGGCGGCGTTTGGCGACCTGCGCGTGGTGCCCTTGTTCTCGCAGGGCGAGCCCATCGGCGCGCTCGTGGTGGGCGTGCCCCCCGGCGAGCGCCTGCGCGTGGGCGTGGTCGACGCGCTCCTGGTGGCCGCCGACCTGGCGGGCCTGGCGCTCGGCGGCGCGCGCCTGTTCATCGCCGTGGAGCGTCAGGCCACCACCGACGGGCTCACCGGCCTGGTCAACCGACGCACGCTCGATCAGCGCCTGGCCGAGGCCGTGGCGCGCGCCCAGCGCAGCAAGGGGCCGCTCGCGGTGGTGCTGGCCGACATCGACCACTTCAAGAGCGTCAACGACACCTATGGCCACGGCGCCGGCGACCTCGTGCTCAAGGCCGTGGCGGGCGCGCTGGTCGCGGTCGCCCGCGCCACCGACGTGGTAGCCCGCTACGGCGGCGAGGAGCTGTGCCTGGTGCTCGAGGGCACCGACACCGAGGGGGCGGCGCGCCTGGCCGAGCGCATGCGCCTGGCGGTCAAGGCGCTGCGCTTCGACACCGACAAGGGCCCGCTCTCGGTGACGACGTCGTTCGGCGTAGGCGTGTGGGAGGCCGGCGACGACGGCCCCGGCGTGCTCGCGCGCGCCGATCAGCGCCTCTACCAGGCCAAGGCGCGCGGCCGCGACCGCGTGGTGGCCTCGTAGCGGGGTCGCGCCGACAGCGTTTGCACCGCCCTGCCCATCCGTGGGATCAGGAGGCATGCAGCAGCGCGCCAAGAAGCAAGGCTCCGACGGCAAGGGCAAGAAGACGAGCAAGAAGGGCGACAAGAAGACCTTCGTGCTCGACACCAACGTGCTGTTGCACGACCCCCGCGCCATGTTCTCCTTCGAGGACAACGACGTCGTCATCCCCATCTACGTGGTGGAGGAGATCGACGCGTTCAAGAAGGACCTGAGCGAGCTTGGGCGCAACGCGCGCCAGGTGAGCCGCTACCTCGATCAGCTGCGCGACGACGGCTCGCTCTCCGAGGGCGTCAAGCTCGACCGCGGCGGCACGCTGCGCGTCGCCATTACGCACCGCTCCTTGCCGCCCAACGTGTCCACCGACCGCGGCCAAGACAGCAAGATCCTGGCGGTGGCGCTGGAGCTGAGCGAAGAGCGCAAGAAGCACCCCGGGCCGCGCATCGTGTTCATCACCAAAGACACGAACCTGCGCATCCGCGCCGACGCCATCGGCATCGTCACCGAGGACTTCGAGCCCGAGCACATCGTCATCGACGAGCTCTACAAGGGCTGGCAAGAGATCGACATCGACGGGCCGCTGGTCGACAAGTTCTACGCCGAGGGCGGCGTGGAGCTGCCCGACCCGTACCACCCACCGAACGAGTACGTGTGCATGCGCGATCGCGGCAACGCCAACCGCACGGCGCTCGGCCGCGTGCGGCTCGACGACACGCGCGCGCGCGTGGTGCCCATCGACGGCTTCAAGCAGGGCATCTGGGGTATTCGGCCGAAGAACCGCGAGCAGCACTTCGCGCTCGACGCGCTGCTCGACGACAAGGTCAAGCTGGTCACGCTGGTCGGCAAGGCCGGCAGCGGCAAGACGCTGTTGGCCATCGCCGCCGGGCTGGCCAAGACCACCGAGGAGAACGTCTACCAGCGCCTGTTGGTGAGCCGGCCCATCTTCCCCCTCGGCAAGGACATCGGCTACCTCCCCGGCGACGTCGAGGAGAAGCTCAACCCCTGGATGCAGCCCATCTTCGACAACGTCGAGTTCCTGATGGGCCTCACCCAGAAGGACAAGCGCCGCGGCCGCTCCTACAAGGAGCTGCTCGACATGGGCATGATGCAGATCGAGCCGCTCACCTACATCCGCGGCCGCTCCATCCCCAGCCAGTACATGATCGTCGACGAGGCGCAGAACCTCACGCCCCACGAGGTGAAGACCATCATCTCGCGGGCCGGCGAAGGCACCAAGATCGTGCTGACCGGCGATCCCTACCAGATCGACAACCCCTACGTGGACCAGACCAACAACGGCTTGGTGCACACGGTCAACCGCTTCAAGACCGAGAAGATCGCGGCCCACATCACCCTGGTGAAGGGTGAGCGCAGCGAGCTGGCCGAGATCGCCGCCAACGTGCTCTGACCAGAGCGGCCCGCGCTCGGCAACGGTGTAGGGCAGCGCAAGACATGCCGGACCGGTTCCCGGCGATCGCGGAGCTCCCATGGTACCCTCGAGGCCGTGCGGTCCTCGCTCTGTGCCCTGCTCTGGTTGACCTCGGTGGCGCTGGCGGGCTGCCCGACCGCGGAGCCGCTCGGTGCCGCGTGTGCGGTCAGCGCCGATTGCCCCACGGGCCAATTGTGCGTCGACAAGGCCTGCGTCGACGATCCCGCGTCGTTGCCCGTGGGCGAGGGCGAGGGCGAGGGCGATCCCGGCGAGGGCGAGGGCGATCCCGGCGAGGGCGAGGGCGATCCCGGCGAAGGCGAGGGCGAAGGCGAAGGTGAAGGCGAAGGTGAAGGTGAAGGTGAAGGTGAAGGCGAGGGTGAGCCGGCGCCCGTGTGCACACCGAGCTGCGGCGAGCTGCAGCGCTGCACGGCCACGAACGTGTGCACCAACGACGCGGGCACCGGCCTATGTGACAACTTCGGCGCCAGCGTCATCGACTACTTCGCCGACCTGAACCTCAACCTCAACGGCACCAGCGGCGAGCGCTACACCTACGACAGCAAGGACCGCTACTTCGTCAACCGCGTCATCGACGCGCGCCAAGGGATGTTGGTGGAGGTGGCGGTCATCGCCGCCTTCGACACCGTCGCCTACGTGATCAACGACAGCAGCCAGCAGTGCACCGAGCTCGCCGCTATCGACGGGAGCTACGGCGATGAACGCTTCAAGGTCAATTTCGGCGCGGGCCTGACCCCTCCCTTTTCGGGCAACGATGCCACGCCTCTCGACGTCGCCGTGACGAGCTTCGCCGCCATCGGCGCGGGCACCGCCAGCGGCGCCTTCACGTTGCAGACCCGCGGCATCTTGTGCACCACCGGCAACGCGGCGAACGACGTCACCGACAGCCAGACCACCTACGACCAATGCTTCCGTGCGCTGTGGGAGCGCAGCGGGCTGTCGTGCGAGGCATCGAACCCCTGTGCGCGCAACGCGGCCGGCGACACCACGGGCAAGTGGTGCGGCCTGCAGTCGAACGTGCACACGCCGGGCAACCCCATCACCCTCGGCGACGACGCGTATGGCGGGCCCTGCTGCGGGTCGTCGGCGGGCTGCCCGGGGGCGGGCTGCCCGGCCAACTGCCTGTGAGCGGGAGCGCGCCTTCGCCGAGCGCCGATGCGCGGCTGGCGCGCGCCTTGACCTCGCTCGAGGGCCTGTCGGTGGGCGACGCCTTCGGCGAGCGCACCTTTGGAGGCAGCGGCGCCGAGCGCGTCGCGCGTCGGGAGCTGGCGCCGGCGCCGTGGCGACACACCGACGACACCCAGATGGGCATGGCGGTGGTGGAGGTGCTGCGATCCCACGGCCGCATCGACACCGATGCCTTGGCCGCGCGCTTCGCCGAGCGCTACCGGCGCGATCCCGCGCGCGGCTACGGCGGCGGCGCGCATCAGCTGCTGGCGGAGCTCGGCGACGGCGTGCCTTGGTGGCGGGCGGCCCCCGCGCTCTTCGCGGGCGGCAGCTACGGCAACGGCGCCGCCATGCGCGCCGGGCCGGTGGGCGCCTACTTCGCCGACGACCTCGCGCTCGTGGTGGAGGCGGCCCGCGACAGCGCCGCGGTCACGCACGCGCACCACGAGGGCAAGGCCGGCGCCATCGCGGTGGCGGTGGCCGCCGCCGCCGTGGCGCGCGGCGCGGCCAGCGAGCTCGTGACGCTCGCCCTGCAGCACACGCCACCCGGCCGCACCAGCGACGGGCTCGAGCTCGCGTTGGGCGTGCCGCTGCACACATCGCCGCTCGAGGCCGCCAGCGTGCTCGGCTGCGGCGCCGAGGTGGCGGCCTTCGATACCGTGCCCTTCGCGCTCTGGTGCGCACGACGTCACGCCGAGCCCTGCGACTACCTCGAGGCGCTGTGGTGCACGGCCGCCGGCCGCGGCGACGTCGACACGACCTGCGCCATCGTGGGCAGCATCGTGGCGCTCGGCGATCCGCCCCCCGCCGCTTGGCGCGCGGCGCGCGAGCCCCTCGATCTGGCGCTCTGACGATGGCCGCTACGGCGCGCCCGGCAGCTCGCCCTTCTTGAGGCTCTCTTCGAGCTTCTTGCGCACGTCGGGGGGCAAGCCCTCGAGCCCGTGCATGCTGCCCTGCTGGCCGCCCATGCCGCCCATGCCGCCCATGCCGCCGGGCGGCGGCGCCGGCTTCTTGAAGAGGTCGGCGGGCTTGTCGTAGCGCTTCTTGGTGTAGGCGGCGACCGCGTAGACGAGCGGATCGACGCCGCTGCTGGCGTAGAACTCGCGCGGCTCCGGTGCCTTGCCACCCGGCGCCACCTTCTGCTCCTCGGCGCTCAAGGGCACGGGCGCGCCTATGCGCACCACCTGGCGCTTGCCACCCTTGAGCTGCAGCTCGATGAGCGTGCCGGCCTTGTCGAGGCCAGCCGCGGCGGCCTTCACGTCGGTCATGCGCGCCGCGCGCAGGCGCAGGGCGGCCGCCACCTGGTTTTGCGCCTGGCCGACGTCGAACTCGGCGGGCGGTGTCTTCGGCTCCACCACCGTGAAGCCGGCGGCGCCGCGCTTGAGCACCACGGTGCCCGACGCACCCTTGAAGGTGGCGCGCTCGACCTCGTCGATGGTGGCGGAGAAGAGCAACAGGTCACGGAAGTCGTCGAGCTTGCGATCGAGTTGCTTGGCCACGTAGCTCGGCAGCAGGTAGGTCTGCGGGTCGCCGTCGGCGCGCGCATAGATGCGCTTGTCGGCGTCTTCCTTGCCCACGTGCAGCACCAAGGTGGTGCCGTTCTTGTGGCCGATCGCGACCACCACGTGTGCCACGTCGAGGCCGGCCTGGGCGTCGCTGACGCCGTCGGCGAAGTCTTGCGCGCGCAAGCCGGCGAGCTGCGCTGCCGGGCGCGCCAGTTGGTTCTTGTCGAGGCGGAAGCCCGCGGGCAGCGTGGCCGGCTCCACCAGGCGCCACTCGGTCTTCGGCGGCGGCGTGGTCGCGCTCTCGGGCGTCGGCGCGGCCTCGGGCGGCGGCGTACCCGCGATGGCCCAGCGCTCTCCCGCGGCGGAGGTCGTCGTCACGCTGACGATGTCGTCGGCCTTGAGGTCGAACAGGCTCTTGTTGCGCCAGCCGCCCACCTCCTTCATCAGCAAGGCACCCAAGCGACCTTTGGCGATGAACACGTCGTTGCTGCCGGGCACGCGCACGGTGACGTTGCCGCTCTTGATGGAGCGGCCAAACACCAACGCGAGCGTGCGGCCGTCCGACGAGTGGATGCGCACGTGGTGCCCGTGCGCGTCGTCGATCTCGAAGGACGCGAGCTGATCGGGCTTGTTCGACACCAGGTCACCGGGCTGCAGCTCGGCAACGGCGCCAAGCGCGGTCTTCACCTGTGCCTCGTCGACGGCGAAGCGCTGCTCGGACTTCTTCGGGTCGAACACCTTCCACGAGTCACCCTCCTTGACGAGGGTGACCTCGCGGACCGGCCCGGCGGCGTGCGCGGGCCCGGCGTCGGCGCCCGCGGCGGCAGGCTTCTCCCCGGGCAGGGTGACCTCGATCTTGTCGATCAGATCTTTGCTCGGCCTGTCGAGCGTCAGCACCTTGACGCCGACCTTTTCGCCCCCCTTTCGTTGCGCGACGGCGGCGAAGACCAGCAGACACAGGATCGCGAGCGTGAATGGGACGGCGCGAGACATGGCGGCGACCTCGAGGGATGTCAGGTGGGGGTGGCGACCGCGAGCGCGTTGCGTCGCCCACGTCGACGCAGCATGAGCACGGCGGCGAAGATGCCGTCGAGCACCACGGCGGCGGCGACGTTGCCGGCCTTGACCAGCGTCTTGGCGCCGGGCGACAGGTCGGGATCGATGGGCGCCTCGGTCAAGCTGCGCGCGCGCATGTCGAGCAGCTTGGCGTCGAGGCTGAGCCAGTCGATCATGTTGAGGATGAGCCCGGCGTTTTGCGGCGTCAGCACCGCGTCCTCGAAGATCGAGGAGGAGCCGGCGACGATGACGCGGGCCTCCTTGGCTGCCTTCTGCGCCGGATCGGCGAAGCTCGGCAGCGCACCGCGCGCGGTGGCGATGAGCGCGTAGGGCCCGGTGAACGACACCTCGGCGCTGCCCCAGTCGCGGCGTGGGCTCAGGTTCTCGGCGGTCCCCTCCTCGAGCCAGCTCTTGGCCGAGCTCTTGGCGAGCACCTCGATGGCAGCGCCCTGCACATCGGTCTTCGGGTAGATGGGCGTGACGAAGGGCAAGGTCACGTCGGCCAGGCCCTTGGCGAGCGGGCTGTCGCCCTCGAGCTGGCGCACCGTGGGGATGAAGGGCGCCTTGACGGGCATCTGCACCACCATGAACGAGCGCCGCTCCTGCACGCTCAAGGTGGCGCACTCGGCGTCGGCCACGAGCTGTTGCCCGAGCTCGATGCCGTAGGCGCTCACCAGCGCGTCGAGGTTGTGCTCGACGGGAGCGGGCTGAAAGCTCTGCAGGTCGACGCTGTAGCGATCGAGGAAGAAGGCCGCGCTCTTGCCTTGCATGACCCAGGCGTCGATGAGGCGCTGCTCGGCGTCGCTGAAGGCCTGCGTGGGGCCGATGACCATGAGCACGTCGACGTCGTCGGGCACCTTGCCCTCGGCGAGCTTGACGGGCTTCATGTCGTAGTTCTGCTTGAGCAGGTTGATGACCTTGTCCAACTGCGACTGCAGATCGGGCTCGCCGTGCCCTTGCACCACGCCGATGGTCGGTGCCTTGGTACGCACCAGGCGACGGATGATCGAGGTGAGGTCGTACTCGAGCATGGAGACGTCTTGCATGTAGGGCAGCGCCTCCTTGTCCTCGCCGAAGCGCACCGCCAGGCCCATGTAGGCGCGCATGGTCTTGGCCTCGTCCTCTTCGAAGACGCGCACCTCCACCGGCTGGATGCCGAGCGACTCGAGCTCGGTCTCGACGCTGGTCTTCTCGCGCATGGTGCGGCCGAAGATGTCGCGCTTGACGTCTTTCTTCTTCTCACGATCCTCTTCGGTCTCTTGCGACTGCGGATCGAGGAACTCGAAGGAGAGCTGCCCGCCCGAGGCGGCGCGCATCTCGGAGAGCAGATCCTTGGTGTAGCGGGCGTTGTCGGAGAAGGGCGCCGGCAGGTTCTCGGTGAAGTAGGCGGTGACGGTGACCGGCTTGTCGAGGTTCTTCAAGGTCTCGGTGGTGGCCTCGGCCAAGGTGAAGGCCCGGTCGCGCGTCAGGTCGATGCGCCAGCCCGGGAGACCGACCAGCAAGACGTTGAGCACCACCAGGATGCCGACGAGGATGAAGGAGAGCGCGCTCTTTTGCATGACGTCGTCCTCTCGCTGTTACTGGCGGGTGGCCGAGATGGTGCGCGTGGTGAGCACCAGGCCGATGGTGGTGACGGTGAGGTAGTAGACGACGTCACGCACGTCGACCACGCCGCGCGCGATGTTCTCGAAGTGGTAGTTGGCGCTCAAGTACTGCACGGCGGCGCCCATCGACGCCGGCAGGATCAGCACCGCCTTGTCGGGGATCCACAGCGCGAAGCACAGGAGCAGACCGAGGATGAAGGCAATGATCTGGTTCTTCGACAGCGCGCTCGCCCACATGCCGAAGGCGATGAACGACGAGAGCAAGAGCACGGCCGACAGGTACCCGCCGATGATGGGGCCCATGTCGAGCGCCGCGCCGGGCGCCTTGATGAGCGAGAGCGACACCGGGTACACGAAGGTGCACACCAGGCCCACGCACATCATGGCGAGCGCCGCCAGGAACTTGCCCAAGACCACCTCGTGCTCGGCCACCGGCAGCGTCATCAGGCTCTCGAAGGTGCCGCTCTTTCGCTCTTCCGCGATCAAGCGCATGGTGATGGCGGGGACGAAGAGCATGAACAAGAGCGGGCACAGCGCGAAGAAGCTGCGCATGGACGCCTTGCCCACGATGAGCAAGCCCGAGAAGTAGAAGAACAGCCAGCCGGAGACGACCAGGAACACCGCCAGCACCACGTGGGCGACGGGCGAGTGGAAGTAGCTGGTCAGCTCGCGGCGCGCGATGACGAGGGTGTTGTGCATCGTTGCCTCACGCGGCCTTGGGGTGGTGATCGTCGGGCGTGGCCTTGCCGGCCTCGGCGGTGGTCAGCTTGCGGAAGGTCTCTTCCAAGCCGAGCGCCTTCTTGTCGAGCGACAGGAGCACCAGGTCGGCCTCGACCAGGGCGGCGAACAAGGCGCGGCGCGGATCGGCGTTGCCCTTGGTGGTGAGCGAGAAGGCGAGCGCGTCCTTCTCGCCGGTGGTGCGCTCGTGCACCTCGGCCACCTCGGCGACCCCGTTGAGCACCGCGCGCGCGGCGGCCGCGTCGGGTGCGCCACGTTTGCCCGTAACCACGACGTCGAGGCGCCCGCCGTCGGACGAGAGCTGGTCGGGCGCGCCGTCGGCCACGATCTTGCCCTCGGCGATGATGAGCGCGCGCCCGCACATGTGCTGCACCTCGGGCAGCACGTGGGTGGAGAGGATGACGGTCTTCTCCTTGCCGAGCTCGCGGATCAGGTTTCGGATCTCCACCACCTGGTTCGGATCGAGGCCGGTGGTGGGCTCGTCGAGGATGAGCAGGTCGGGGTCGTGCACGATGGCCTGCGCCAGGCCCACGCGCTGGCGGAAGCCCTTGGAGAGCTCGCCGATGTCCTTGCCGCGCACCCTGTGCAGCCCGCAGCGCGACACCGCGGTGTCGATGGCGCCGCGCACCTTGTCGGCCGGGATGCGCCGCATGCGCGCGATGTACTCGAGGTACTCCTCGACCATCATGTCTTCGTAGAGCGGGTTGTTCTCGGGCAGGTAGCCGATGTGGACGCGCGCGGCGACCGGATCGTCGATGACCGAGATGCCCGCGACCTTGACCGTGCCGCCGGTGGCCTCGACGAAGCCCGTGAGGATCTTCATGGTGGTGGACTTGCCGGCGCCGTTTGGGCCCAGGAAGCCGACCACTTGGCCCTTGGGGACCTCGAAGGAGATGCCGCGCAGCGCGTGCGTGCGACCATAGACCTTGGTCAGGCCTTCGATGTGAATCATTGGCGGAGTGGCCGGGACGTCACTCATGGGATACCTCGGGGCACGACGGGCTGTGCGGGTTCACGCGGGCCCGGCGGCGCCGGAATCTGCGCACGGGCTCGCCGCGCGTCAAGACTCAACTTGACGCAACCACGACGGGGGCGGGTTATTCCCGCGGATCCCCCCCGGGCGGCCCCAAAAGGGCCATCGAAGGGGCCCTTACTTGAGCGCCTGGGTGCTCTCGAAGACGGTGGCGCCGCTGCGCACGTTGTAGAGGCGCAGCGCCTCCACCTCGAAGGACACCCCCTTCACCGCCTTGCCGCCGCCGCTCATCGCCCAGGTCTTGCCGAACTTGCCCACCACCTCGATGCCGAGCGCGCCGGTGGACGCCAGGCGGCGCAAGTCGAGCTCCATTAGGTCGTCGGGGCTCGTGCCGTCGATGGGGCGCTTGCCCACCACCACGTTGCCTGACTCGGAGATCTTCTGCGGCTTGCCCACCGTCAGCGCCAAGCCATTGCCCACGTCGTAGAGGGGTCCCCACACGAAGCGCGTCTTGGCGCCGGTGCCGCCGCCATAGGACAAGAGCGCCTCGTAGCCGCTGCCGAGATCGAGCGCGACCTTCTTGCCGGTGACCTCTTCCTTGAGGCCCTTGGTGTTTTCCAGGCACTCGCCGCTGACCGCCCCGTCGACGACCTCGCAGGCGCCCACCATAGCCGCCACCGCGGCGGCGGGGCGATCGAGCACGCGGGCCTGGGCCTTGGCGGCGTGGAAGGTGGGGGGTGCTGCGAGCAGGGCGAGCGCGACGGTGATCATGCTTCGGAGGCTAGCGCGGCCACCGGCGCACGCGCGGCGACGAGACAGGGGCTCGGGTCGGACATCGAGCGGATCAACCCTTGAGCGGCGCGCCCCCGGCGGGCCAGCCGAGCGGCGTGGGCCAGCGGTTGCCCCAGTCCTTCTCCGTGAAGGTGACGCACAGGTCGCGCGCCGCCGGCGCCTCGCCCGACACCCGCAGCAGGAAGCGCCCACGCGGCGAGGCGAAGGGCACGCGCGCCCGCTTGTCGATCACCACCTCCGAGCGCACCGCCGGCTCACCGTCGACGTCGACCTCGAGCACCAGCTGGTGCGGCGCGTCGTCGCGCGCGGGCTCGTTGATGAACGCCGTGCGCAGGCGGGTCAAGAAGGGCAGGAAGGGCGCCTCGCCGACCTCGATCTCGAGGACGCCGCCGCGGTCGGGGGCGTTCACCACCACGCAGTCACGCACACGTCCGCCCGCCTTCCGCTTCTGCCGGCCGAGGAAGGGCGAGCGCTCCTCGCCGGGACAGAGGCGCGCGCCGGTGGGGTCGTTCGGGTCGACGACGCACAGCACGGTCTCGGCCTCTTGCTCGCCGGCGGCGCCGCGCGCCGGGCGGCGCACGCGCACCTCGGCGTGCGCCACCAGCGCGCCCTGCACGTCGAGGTCGGTGCCCACGGCGGGCGCGTCGGCGATGAAGTCCATGACGCCCTGCGAGAACGAGAGCGTGTCGGCCTCGAGCGCCGCCAGCTGCTCGGGCGGCGCGCTGACGGCCAGGTTGTGGCGCTCGTCGGGGTCGAGGCGCAGGTCGTAGAGCTCTTGCGCGCCGGTGCGTGTGTTGAGCGTGTACTTCTCCATGCCGTCGAGCAGGCCCACCCACACCTGGCCGTTGTTGGCACCCAGGAACACGCGCCGCGGCTCGCGGTCGGGTGCCAAGAGCGACACGCCATGGTGGCGCGCGTCGGGGGGCAGCCCGAGCAGATCGAGCACCGTGGGCGCCAGGTCGACGTGGCTGCCGATGCGATCGCTCTGCGATCCCGCGGGCCACATGCCGGGGTTCAGGATGACGAAGGGCGTGTTCAAGCTCGGCTCGTAGGCCAGACGCGCGCCGGCGGAGGCGCGGGGGCGTTCGCCGATGGTCTCGCCGTGGTCGGCCAGGAAGATGACCGCCGTGTCCTGGTCGAGCCCGCGCTGCTCCAGGCCCACCAGCAAGCGCTCGAAGGCGTCGTCCAGGAAGGCCACGGCGCTCAGGTAGCGCTCGCGCGAACCGAGCCCCGGGAAGCGCGGCTCGACGTCGCTCGGGATCCAGTAGGGCCAGTGCGCGGTGATGGGGATCATGAGCGCCGTGAAGCGCTCACCGGGCGGCAGCGAGTCGATCCACGCCAAGGTGTGATCGACGGTGGCGCGATCGTCGACGCCCCACTCGTTCTCCTCCCAGCGCGCGTAGTCGGACATGATGCGCGCGTCTTCTTGGATCTCGTAGCCGCGCATGCCGAGCAGCATGAGCTTGTCGTAGAAACCGAAGTCGCCGCCGTGGAACAGGCCCGCGTGAATGCCGTGCCCGCGCAGCACCTCGGAGAGCTCGCCGCAATCGATGCGCGGGTTGAGCTCGGTGATGTTGATGCCCGTGGACGGCGGCCACGCCGAGCACGCCATGGCGAAGATGGCCGCGATGCTCTTGTGGTAGGGCGAGTAGTAGCGCGTCAGCTCGAGGCCGTCGGCGCGCGCGCGCCGCGCCACGTTGGGCGTGGAGTCGTGCTCGCCGCCGAGCGACGTGTGTTTGCGCGCCACACCCTCGGAGAAGAACACGATGACGTTCTTGACGCCGGCCTTCTGCAAGGGCGGCGGTGGCGCCACCTCGCTCGGGGTCTTCGACAGTGCCAGGGCGCGCAGGTCGGGGCGCGCGCCGTCCACCAGCGTTGGCGCGCGCGCCTCGCTCAGCTTCACCTCGATGATGCTGCGCGCCAGGATCAACGCGGGCGCGTCGGCCACGCCAAAATTGGCGGCGCGCCACCAGCACGCGTCGGCGGCGTAGAGCACCAGCGCGGCCACACACAGCGGCGCCAGTTGCCGAGCGCCCAAGTGAGGGAAGCGCCGCCGCAGGCGTGCCGTCGCCCACAGCAGTGGGGCGAAGCCGAGCACCAGGAGCAGCGCCAAGGTCGCCGCGGGCAGCGCGTCGTTCCAGCGAATCAAGTGGGCGTCGTGCATGCGGACGCCCTCGTCGCCGCGCAGGCGCGTGAAGGTGATGGGCGCCTGCGTGATGGTGAAGCTCACCATGTTGATGGCGACCCACCACAGGTTCGTCAGCGCCGCCGCGAGCCCCACCACGATGGCCAGCGCGCGCGGCAGCACGCGGGCGCTGACGACGACGACGAGCGCCGCCAGCGCGCCCATGAGCAGCTCGGCCGCGAGGCCCACGGGCAGCCACACGAAGCCGTCGACGGCGCCGGCGTCGTCCCAGAGCTGGTAGGCGCGCCACAGCTTGGCGAGCACGCCGGTGAGCGCCACCCAAAGGAACAAGGCGAGCGCGAAGGCCCCGACACCGGCGGGGCCGCGGGCGCTGCGCCCGAACCACGAGCGCCAGGCCGGTCGAGCTCGCAGACGCATGGGGAGTGCTTAGCGTGCCGAAACGGTCATTTCCACCGCCGTCGTGCGGGCCAGCGCCGCGCGGGGGAATCGGCCGCCGCTGAACGATCGCGGGCGAGCTCGAGGGTGAGCGCCCATCGCGGTGTGCTCAGAACAGCCCGAGCAGGTCGTTGACGACGGCGATGAGCATCATGGCGCCGACGATGAGCAGGCCGACCTTGATGAACTTGATGCGCGTCGCCACCGTCAGGCGTCGGCGGGTCACCGCCTCGATGGTGAAGATGAGCACGTGCCCGCCGTCGAGCACCGGCACCGGCAGCAGGTTGAGCACCGCCAGGTTGACGCTGAAGAAGACCATCCACTGGACGAAGGCGAGCGCGCCAGACGCGGCGGCCTCGCCCGACAGGCGCGCGATGGTGATGGGGCCAGCGAAGGAGCCGAAGCCGAAGCGCCCGGTCAAGAGCAGCCCCAAGCCCTGCAGCGTCTCGCCCGTCAACTGCACGGTGCGCGCGCTCGCCTGCTCGAGGGCCCCCAGCACCGAGGTGTGGCGCTCCACCTCGGGGCCGTCGCCCACCGCCGTCATGAGCGCGGCGCCGAACACCTTGGTGCCGCCGAGCTCGCGCCGAGGCGAGGGCAGCATGCGAAACGCCAGTACGCGCGCGCCGCCGGGACCGATCACGCCCACGACGTGGACGCCGTCGGGCGCGGCCATGAGCGCCCCGTGCAGGTCGCTCGGGAGGTAGGCGGCCTTGCCGTCGACGGCCACGATGGCGTCGACGCCTGCGCGCAGCCCGAGCTCGGCGGCCACGGCGCCCTCGTCGACGCCCACCACCAGGCCCGTAGCGCGCCCGAGCCCCTTGCGGCGCTGGCGCAGCGCCTGCTCCTCGAGCACGCGCCCGCGGGTCTCGCCGATGCGCTGGGCCAGCGCCGGTGCGGCCAGCTCCTCGCGGAGCACGCCGAAGCGCCGCAGCGCGGGCGGCGACGGCGCGGGCGGCGGCGTCAACACCACGGTGCGCACGAAGCCCGGCGCGGCGGGGTCGCGCGGGTCGGGCGTCTCCACCTCGATGCGCACTTCGCGCTCGGCGGCAGCGTCGAGCGCGGCGAACAGCGCGCGCGCGTCGGGCGTGGGCACGCCGTCGACCGCGCGCACGCGGTCGAGCGGCTTGACGCGCCGATCGTCGTCGACGGAGACCACCGGCAGCTCCGCGCCCACCATGACGCCGATGCGCCCGCTCTGGTGGCCTGCCTCGAGGAAGGTGGGCGTCGGCGCGGCGCGCGGCGTCAGGGTGAGATCGAGCGCGCCGCCGTCGCGCTCGACGGTGAAGCGCAGGGGCACGCCGGCGCTGCGCTCGACGCGCGCCTGCACGTCGAGGAACGAGAGCACGGGCGTGGCGTCGATCGCGACGATGCGATCGCCCGGCCGCATGCCGGCGGCGGCGGCGACGTCACCGGCGACGACCTCGCCGATGATGGGCGCCGGCTCGCTGGTGGTGCCCACCACCACCGCGAACAGCAAGAGCACGGGCAAGAGGAAGTTGGCGAAGGGCCCCGCGACGGCGATGGCCATCTTGCGCCAGTAGGGCTGGTGGAGGAAGGAGCGCCGTTGCTCGGCCAGCGGCACCTCGGCGGTGGGGTCGTCGCCGAACATGCGCACGTAGCCGCCCAGCGGGATGGCCGAGAGGCGATACTCGGTCTCGCCGCGCGTGAAGCCCACCAAGCGCGGCCCGAAGCCGAGCGAGAACACCAGCACGCGCACGCCGCAGGCCTTGGCGACGAGGAAATGCCCGAGCTCGTGCACGGTGATGAGCACGCCGATCAAGATCAGGGGCGCGACGACGTAGCTCAAGCTCTGCTGCCGGCGGGCGCCGGCGATTCCGCTCGTTGACTACTACTTTTTCCGCGCCGTGGGCGCAGCCTTCTTTGCGGTCGCCGGCTCGACGGGTGGCGGTAATGGCTCATTCTCTTCGGCGTCGGGGTCGTTCTCCTCGGCGCGCTTGAGCAGATCCGCGAGCTCGTCTTTGGACATCTTCTGGGTGGCGCCCGCGCCCTTGAGCGGCGGCGCCTTCTTCTTGTCCGTCATTGGCTCACCATAGCGCGGATCGCGGCGGCGGCGCGCTCAGCGCAAGCTTGAGCACACCGCCCCACCGGTGACGACGCGCACCTTCACCCGCGCCGACGCGCCGTCGCTCAAGCGCTGCCAGCGCGCGGCGTCGACCTCGCAGTCCCAGTCGCGCTTGGGGCCGTCGAGCTTCAGCGTGAGCAGCTCGCGCCTCGCCCCCTCGCGCTCGCAGCCGAGGCAAGAGCCGGTGCGCGTGAGTCGCACTGCGGGCCAGGTGGGCGGTGGAGCGACGCCGGTGCCCTCGGCGGTGGCCGTGCGCGCATGCCCCCAGCGGTTCACCGTGAAGTAGCACTTGTCGTCGTAGACGGGCTCGCTGCGATAGCGCGTGCTGCACTCCTGGCTCGTCGAGAAGGTGCCGTCGCCGTTGTCGTTGCGCACCGTGTGGCACTCTTGGCCGTCGGGCACGTCGCGGTGGCTGCGCACCTCGCGGCTTCTGCGCACCGAGTAGGCGTCGCCGGGCATGGAGCTGCACCAGGCCGAGTCGGAGCGCGCCGCCATCTCCTCGATGTCGATGCTGCGGGTCCAGCGGTGAGCGGCGATGGTGACCGCCGTGTCGCGCGTCCAGAAGGTCGCGATCAGCAGCGCCACCAGGACCACGCCGCCGAGGACGCCGCCGAAGAGCAGCCAGCCCTTCCACCGCCCCGACGATGCGGGCGCGCCGGCCCGCGCCGCGGGGGCGCGTGGCGTCGGTGCGTCGTCGACGCGGGTGACCGCGGCGTTGCCCTCGCGCGGGTTGCCGCAGTTGACGCAGAAGTCGGCGGCGCGGCTGTTGGGCGTCTCGCAACCGGCGCAGCGCCAGTCGACGCCGACGTAGACGTGGCCCTCCACCGCCACCTCCTCGCCGGCGGGCGGGAAGTAGCGCGTGGTGGGATCTTGCGGCGCGCCGCAGTGCGGGCAGCGGCGGTGGCTCTTGCCGAGCAGCTTCTTGGTGCCGCACGACGAGCAGTCCCAGAGCATCTCGTAGGTGGGCATTGGTAGATCCTATCCCTTCACTTTCGATGAGATTCTCGTCGTCGGTGAGGGGATAGGACCCCCTTTCAAACCGTGCGTGCCGATTTCCGGCACACGGCTTACCGATGGGCGGTCGGACGGCGG
>JADZDP010000252.1 GCA_020850995.1 Deltaproteobacteria bacterium | reverse complement strand
GCAGGCCGTCGTCGGGCGTGCCGTCGGTGACGGGCCGCACCGTGAAGCGCACCACGTCGAGGCGCGTGGCCAAGAGGAAGTACACGTCGTCGCGCCCCACGAAGCCCTCGTCGACGAAGCGGCGGCCGAGCGCCATGCCCGCCTCGGGCAGGTCGGTGGCCAGCTCGGCGAAGGGCCAGTCGGTGCTCTCCCAGCTAAGCGCTGGCGCGTCGGAAAGCTCGGCCAGTGTGCTCGGATCGGGCAGCACATCGAGCGCACTCACGTCGTCGATCCGGGCGATGCGCACGGCACCAAGGTCGTCGCGGCCGGCCCAGCTGTGCGTGAACACGCCGAGGTTCTGCGCCGAGAAGCCCGAGAGCGGCGACAGGTACTGGAACTCGCCCAGTCGGATTTGCCAGGTGGCCTCGGTGCACGCCACCTCGGTGCGCGCGAACATGTCGAGGCACAGGTCCTCGTCCTTCATGTTGCGCGGCGTCAGCCACTCGTCCTCGGCGGACCAGGCCGCACCGTCCCACGTGGCCATGCCGAAGGTGAAGCGCCCGCTCTCGGCGGCGTCGGGCTCGTACACGGAGACGATGCGCAGCGCGGCGTAGCGCGCGGGATCGGTGGCACCGTCGCGCACGATCCACGCGTGTGCCTTGGGCGACAGCGTGTGGCCGTCGGGGTTGTAGTCGTACCACTTGCCGGAGATGGCGGGCCGGTCTTGGATACACACCTCGACAGCGAGGGGCGCGACGCGGTCCTCGTCGAGCGGCGGCGGCGGCGGCGGCCCCACAGGCGGGCGCGGGCAGGCGGCGACGACAAGGGCCAGGGCCGCGGCGACGAGAGCAGTACGCACGCGGAGAGTGTACCCGGGCGCGAGGCTCGGTACAGTGGGATCAGCCCTCGAGCGGAGGATCGGGTCACGATGCTGTCTGTGATGAGTCTGGCGCTGGTGCTCGCGAGCGCCGGTACCCAGGTGAGCGTGGGCCCGCCGTCCGGCGGCGACGCGGTGGTCTTCCTCGATGGTGGCGCGGCGCGAGTGGTCGAGCGCACCGGTCCGGGGCAGGGCATCTATCGCGACCCCGGCACCGCGCGCAGCGCGCCTGTGCGCTTCGGCAACGACGCCATCGTGACACTGCCCCAAGGCGACGCCGAACGGGCGCGCGTCTTGACGTCGCTGGCCTTGGTGATCACGCGGGAGCTCTCTCCGCGCCGCGGCGTCGCGCTGGTGGAGAGCACGAGGCCCGGCGAGGACGCGCTCGCGTTGGCCGCGCGCCTGGTGCCCGCCGTGGAGCAGGGCATACTCGAGGAGGCGTGGCCCAACCTCGCCTTCCGCCACCGGCTGCATGCGATCACGGTGCCGCCGAACGATCCGCTGCTCGCCGACCAGTATGCGCTCGACGACGTCGACATCGAGGAGGCGTGGGCCATCAGCACGGGCTCGCCCGAGGTCTCCATCATGATCTCCGACACCGGCTGTGACCTCGGCCACCCGGAGCTCGTCGACAAGGTCGACAATGGTGCCGACCTCATCGACGGGGACGGCGATGAGTCGCCGGGCGGCGGGCCGTCTGGGGGCCACGGCACCGCGTGTGCGGGGCTGGCGGCCGCCGCCACCGACAACGGTGAAGGTGTCGCCGGCGCCTGCCCCGACTGCCGTCTGATCTGCGTGCGCATGATCCCTGGGCCCGATGACCCGTTGCCGTTGTCCGCCGACGTCGAGAGCTTCGAGCTCGCCGTGGAGGTCGACGCTGCCGTGGTGTCGAACTCGTGGGGCATGGCCGATCCCATCCCCGTCCCGAACCCGCTGAAGAACGCCATCATCGACGCGCAGCGGCACGGCCGAGGAGGCCTGGGCGCCGTGGTGACCTTCGCGGCCGGCAACGAGTCCCACGTCATCGCCGACGACGAGCTGCCGGCCGTGGAGGGCGTGCTCGCGATTGGCGCCGTCAGCAACATCGGCGAGCTGACGCAGTACACCAACGGTGGCGCTGCCGTCGACGTGGTGGCGCCCACCGGCGCCACCGCGCCCGACATCCGCGGCCCGGACGGCTACGAGCCCGGCGATTACACCACCTCGTTCAGCGGCACCTCGTCGGCGACGCCCATCGTGTCCGGCATCGCCGGCCTCCTGATCGCGCACCACCCCGAGCTCACAGCGGACGAGATCAACGCGGCCATCGTCGGCACGGCCAGGCAATCGCCCATGGCCACGCCCGATGAGAACGGACACGACAGCTACTTCGGCTACGGCCTGGTGCAGCCCGCGGCGGCCCTGCGCTACTACGACCCGCCAGACGAGCCACCAGGTCCTGAGCCGTGCGGCTCCTGCGCCAACGCGCGCCTCGACGGCGTCGAGCTGTGCGCCGCGCTCTGTATCCTCGCTGTGCTCGGCGCGGGCGCTCGTCGACGGCGCCGCGCGACCACGCACCCGTCGTGACCGTTACCATTGCGTTGCACAAGCCTTGGGGCATGCTCTCGCGCTTCACGTCCGATGGCAGCGGCAACCGCACGCTGGCCGAGCTCGGCCTGCCGAAGGGCGTGTATCCCGTGGGGCGCCTCGACGCCGACAGTGAAGGCCTGCTGATCCTGTCCGACGACAAGCGCTTGGTCGATCGCCTGCTGTCACCGGCGCGCGCGCACAGGAAGACCTATTGGGCGCAGGTGGAGCGCGTGCCGAACGACGACGCGCTGGCGCGCTTGCGCACCGGCGTGATGATCGACGGCAAGCGCACCTTGCCGGCGGACGCGCGCCTCATTGACGAGCCGGCCGTGGCACCGCGCGAGCCGCCCGTCCGCGCGCGCAAGAGCGTGCCCACCGCGTGGATCGAGCTCGCCCTCGTCGAGGGGAGGAACCGGCAGGTGCGCCGCATGACCGCCGCCGTCGGTCACCCAACGCTGCGTCTGCTGCGCGCCGCCATTGGCGAGCTCGCGCTCGGTGAGCTGCCGCGCGGCTCGTGGAAGGCGCTCGACGTGCGCGAGCGTCGGCTCCTGGAGGCGCGATGAAGCGCGCGCTGTCGGGGCTGGCACCGCCCACGAGGAGAGACGGGGACGAGGCGCTCTCGGCCCTCCTCTTCGAGGCGCTGGCACGAGCGTCGCGCGAGGAGGCCGACACCCTCACGCACGGCTTCCACGCGTGGCCTGCGCGCATGCACCCAGCCATCGCGGCCACCGTCATCGACGGAGCCCGGGTGTCGGGCGCCACCGTGCTCGACCCCTTCTGCGGCGGTGGCACGGTGCTCGTCGAAGCGCGGGTACGTGGGCGCCCCGCCGTCGGCATCGACTTGAACCCGTTGGCGCTGCGCGTCGCCGAGGTGAAGGTCGACGTGCGGGATGCGCCCGCGCGCGCGCGCTTCCTCGAGCAGGCGCACGCGGTGGCACAGGCGTCGCGCGAGCGCGTCAAGGGGCGCGTCAAGGTGCGCGCGCCGCTCTCGCCCCGCCAGGCGTCCCACTGGCAGCCCCACGTACTCCTCGAGCTCGGGGGTTTGCGCGAAGAGATCGCGAGCGTGATCGACCAGCGTGACCGGCGCGCGCTCGAGGTCGTGCTGTCGTCGATCCTGGTCAAGGTGAGCCGCGCGCGCAGCGACACCGACGCGCGCGATCACGAGAAGCGCATCGGCCGCTACCTCTCGACCGAGCTGTTCCTGCGCAAGGCACAGGAGCTGGAGGAGCGATGGGCCGCGCTGGCCGCCGCATGCGCCGCGCCGCCGGCTCCCGTAGCGCTCCACCAGCGCGACGCGCGGACGCTCGGCGATGTGGTGCGTCCGGGGAGCGTGGCGCTCGTGCTGACGTCGCCGCCCTACGGTGGCACCTACGACTACGCCGCGCACCACGCGATGCGCATGCCGTGGCTCGGGCTCGACGACCGCGCGCTGCGACAGGGCGAGCTGGGCGCGCGCCGCAGCGCGACCACGGCGAGCTGGGACGTCGACGTCGCCGCCGTGCTGAGCGCCCTGGGGCGCGCGCTCGCCCCCGGCGGCTTGCTCGTGCTCGTGATCGGCGACGCAGAGCCTGGGGGCACGCGCGTGCCGGCCGACGCGCAAGTCACGCGCCTCGCGTCGCGCGCCGGCCTGCGCATGGTCGCCAGCGCTGCCGCGCCTCGGCCCGATCGACGTGGCGGTGACGCCCGCGAGGAGCACCTGCTGGCGCTGACGCCCGTGTGACCGCAGCCATCGCGTTGTCGCACACCGCACGACAGCGATCTGCGCACGCGCGCTGACGGCGTCACACCGGGCCCACGACGGGGGACATGGTAGCTTGCCCTATGCGCTCACTACCCCCGTCGCTCGCTCGCGCTGTGTGTCCCTCCCTGGTCGTCGCGGCGCTGGTGCTCGCTGCCGGCGGCGCGCGGGCGGAGCTGCCGCGGGTGGTGGTGGTGCTCGACGAGTCCGTCGACGGCAAGAAGGCGGCCACCACCTCGGCCGAGGTGGCGCTCACCAGCTCCCTCACCAAAGACGGCTACCGCGTCATCTCTGGCGAGATGGCCGACAAGCTGCGCAAGGCGCAGGCCGTGTCGATGGCGCTCTCGGGCAGCATCCCCGATGTGCTCTCGTCGCTCGACGCCGACGTGGTGGTCCTTGGCCAAGTAGAGACCACCAAGATCGGCAGCATCGCCGAGGCGGGCCTGGTGGGCTACCGCTCCGCAGCGGTGGCCAAGCTCGTGCGCATCGACACCGCGCAGATCGCGGAGGGCTTCTCGGTCGAGGGCAGCGGCCGCGACTTCACCGACGCGGGCGGCGCGCAACGAGCGGCCAAGGTGGCGGGCGAGGAGCTCGCCAAGGCCGTCAAGGCCGCGGTTACGAACCTCGCCAAGAAGCCGAAGATCGTCGACCTCGTGGTGCACGGGCTCCCCGACCGTGCGCAGATCGAGAGCCTCAAGAGCGCGCTCGGACGTGAGCGCGGCGTGCAAGGCGTGACGGTGCGGCAATCGGGCAAGGGCGTGTCCAAGATCGAGATCACCACCGCGTCGGACACCGAGGCGCTGGCGACGCAGCTCGACAAGGCGGGGCTGCCCATCGAGATCGTGCAGACGGCGGCCGCGTCGATCCTCGCTCGCTACGACGTCAAGCGCGGCGTGAAGCTCGGCGCGCTGGTGCTGCCGCCGACGGTGAAGCTGGCGGCGCGTGGGAAGTGGACCGAGAAGGTCTTGCCGGAGCTCGTCGAGGCGGAGCTCGTCAACCTGGCGTACTTCGACGTGGTGGAGAGCGGCGGCGACGTGGCCCTCGCGATCGATGCGTTGCCGGCGGGCAAGGACGGCGTCTCACTGACCATCACGGCGCGCGACGCCGCGAGCAAGGACAAGCTCTACGTCGCGTCGGGCACCGGCTCGCTCGCGGAGCTTCCCGCGCTGGTGTCGGAGGTCATGCACAAGCTCGACGACGGCTTCTTGCCGGCCGTGGCCCGCGGCAAGGGGAAGCGCGCCACCACCGCGTTGGCGCGCGCGGCCGCCGCCGGGCGCGACCGCACGCCCCCGGCGCGGTTGCCGGTCGCCGAGCTCAAGATCGAGGCGCTGCAGCTCGAGAGCCTGTTCCCCGCGAAGATCGGTCACTACCAACAGGCGCCGGTGGGCTCTATCGCGCTCGCCCACGGCGATGCCAAGGGCGCCCCTGCCGTCGACGTCAGCGTGTCGGTGTACGTGCCGCGCTTCATGCAGATGAAGAGCGAGACCGTGGTGGGGACCTTGGAGGCGGGCGAGCGCCGCGAGGTCCCGCTCAAGGTCACGCTCGACAACGCGACCTTGTTCGCCACCGAGGAGAACACGCCCACCCAGGCCGAGGTGGTGGTGGACTACACGGTGGCCGGCGGCAAGCTGCAGAACCGCCGCGTCGTGCCGCTGGTAGTCTATGGCCGCCGCGCCATCGACTGGAGCGAGAGCGCTCCCATCGCGGCCTTCGTCACGCCCCAGGAAGAGACCGCGCGCACCTTCGCCCGCGGCGCCGTCGTTGCCAGCGACGGCTCGCTGCCCGAGCCGGTGCTCCAGGCGGTGGCGATGTTCCAGGCCATGAGCCAAGCGCAGCTCAGGTACGTGAAGGACCCCGTGCTGCCGGCGCGCACGGGCGCGCTCGACACCGTGCAGTTCGCGCGCGAGACCTTGCAGACGCGCAGCGGCGACTGCGACGACCTCAGTGTGCTGTTCGCGACCTTGCTCGAGTCGGTGGGCGTGGAGACGGCGTTCTTGCTGGTGCCGGGGCACGTGCTCGTCGGCGTCAACGCAGGCGTGCCGCCCGACGCGCTCGACCGGCTCACCTTCGATGCCAAGAACGTGGTGGTGCACGAGGGCAAGGCCTACCTGCCGGTGGAGACCACGCTGGTCGGCAAGCCCTTCCGTGACGCCTGGGCGCACGGCGCCGCCACGGCGGCGCGCTACCTCGGCAAGAGCGGCGCCGACGGCATGACCGTCGTCGAGACGCGCCGGGGATGGGCCAGCTACCCACCGGCGGCGCTGCCGCGCACCGCGGGGCTCGTGGTCCCGAAGCCCGACCCCAAGACCGCCGGCGCGCTCGAGGAGGCGCGCCTCCTGGTGGCCGCGCGCGACGCCGGCAAGGCGGACCACGAGGCGCGCCTGGCCGCTGCCGTGGCCAAGGACCCGGCGGGCGCGGACGTCGCCGTGTACGCAACCCTGCTCGCGCGCCAGGGCAAGCTCGACGCCGCGCGCGCCGTCTTGCAGGCGGCCCTCGTGAAGAAGCCTGGCAGCGTGGTCTTGACCAACAACCTGGCCAACGTCGAGGTCTTGGGTGGCGACGTCGCTGGCGCGGTGGGCCGCTATCGCGCGATCCTGAGCCAGGCCGGTCCGCGCAAGGGCGATGTCCTGACCAACCTCGGCATCGCCTACTCGCAGGCGGGCGACTCCGCCAAGGCGGTGGAGGCCTTCGACGCCGCGCTGGCCGAGGGCGCGTCGTCGGCGTACCTGGCCACCGGCTTCGAGCGCGCCCCCGATGCCGCGGTGCCGGTGCAGGCAGCGAAGACTCGCGCCGCCGACGAGACCAAGCTCACGGTCGCCGAGGTTGAGCTAAAGGCGGTGCTCGCGAAGGCGCTGGAGCAACGAAAGAAGAAGGCGCAAGGCGAGAAGAAGCCGCCGAGCGTCGAGGCCGATCGCTTCGCGAACCCGCTGCCGTCCGGCGCCCGCCGCGGCGACGACCCACAGAGCCGCCTGCGCACCGCTGAGCTGTTGCGCTGGATGTAGCGAGGTGGCGGAAGTTCTGGCTGGCGTGCCCGTCTGCTAGCGTGTGCCGATGGCCAAGCTCTCGCGCCGGACGCGCCGGCTGCTCGGCGTGCCCGCCGGCATCGGCGCAGCGCTCGTGGTCGTGCCCCTGGTGCTGTCGGGCGCGATCGACGAGATCGAGGCTGCCACGCTCGACGCGCGCCTCGCGCTGCGCGGTGAGCAGCCGCTCGACCCGCGCATCGTCGTCATCGCGCTCGACGACGAGACCTGGGACTCTTTTGGCTGGCCCATCCAGCGCAGCGTCTGGGCGCACGCCGTGGAGCTGGCAGCCAGACACGGCGCGAAGGCCATGGCCTTCGACGTCATGTTCTTCGAGGCGCGCGACGAGGGCGAAGACGGGTTGCTCGCCGCCAAGGCGAAGGCCTGCAACTGCGTCGTGTTCCCGTCGCAGTGGCGCCAAGAGGGCGACCAGTTCGTCGTCGACCACCCGCTCGAGCTGTTGCGCGCGGTGTCGGCTGGCCGCGCGCACGTGCAGCTCGACAACTCCCTCGACGGGGTGTTTCGATCGGTGCCCCTGGCGCTCACGGTCGAGGGCGAACGGTACCCGGCGCTGGCGGTCGCGCTGGCGCGCGCCGCCGGCGAGCGTGTCGCTGCCGACCAGGGGATGGCATGGATCGCCTGGCGCACCAACGCGGCGCGTGGCGCCTCGTTGATGGATCTGCTCGCCGCCGAGGAGGCGCTGGCGAAGGGCGAGGCACCCGATCTCGACCTCGCCGCGCTCTTTCGCGGCTCGATCGTCTTGTTCGGGCAGACCGCAAAGAGCGTGGGCGATCGCGGCGCCGTGCCCTACCTCGACGACGCGCCGCTGGTCTTGGTGCATGCCAACCTGCTCGACAACCTGCTCAACGATCGCCTGAGCGCGCCGCCCGGTCGCGGCGCCGCGCTGGCGCTGGCGCTCGTCGTGGCGCTGCTGGCCGGGCTGTGTGCCACCGGCATGCGCGCCGCCATCGGCAGCGGGCTCGCCCTCGCTGTCGTGGTGCTGCTCTGGGGCGGCGCCACGATGGCGTTCGCCATGGCTGAGCTGTGGCTGCCGTTGGCCGCACCCACCTTGGCGGCCGTGCTCGCCTACGGCGCGGGCAGCGTGCTCAACGTCGCCATGCGCGATGCCGACGAGCGCCGTTTACGGCAGGCCTTCGAGCGCTACGTGGCGCCGCACATCCTCGACAAGGTGCTGCAGTCCACCGAGGCGGTCGACATCCGCGGCCACAAGCGCCAGCTCACGCTCTTGTTCTCGGACATCAAGGGCTACACCACCTTGGCCAACACGCTGCAGCCCGATCAGATCGTCGAGCTCTTGTGTGGCTACCTCGATGCCATGGTGGAGATCCTGCTGTCGCACGACGGCACGGTCGACAAGATCATGGGCGACGGCATCATGGCCTTCTTCGGCGATCCGCTGCCGCAGAAAGACCACGCGCTCCGCTGCATCAAGGCCGCGCTCGACATGCAGCGCGCGGTCGCGACCTTGGGTGAGGCCTGGATCGCCCGCGGCCTGTCGCCCTTGCAGGTGCGCATCGGCATCGCCACTGGCGAGGTGTTCGTCGGCAGCATCGGCAGCCGTCAGCACCTCGAGTACACGGCCATCGGGCGCCCGGTGAACCTGGCCGCGCGGCTCGAAGGCAAGGCGCCGCCCGGCGGTGTGTTGATCTCGCGGGAGACCTACGAGCTCGTGAAGGACCACGTGCAGACACACGAGGTGCGCGGCCTCGACCTCAAGGGGTACTCCGGCGGCTACGATGCCTGGCAGGTGCTCGGGCTCGTCGGTGAACCGCCGGTAGCAGCTCCCACGGACCAGCGTGGCGCGAGCCGCGTGGCCTTCTTCTCCGACGTCGTGCTCGAGGTGCACGGCGTCGAGCTGGCGGCCCGGAGCCACGACGTGTCACCGGGCGGCATGTTCCTGGTGTGCGACGGCGTGCCGCCGCCCGGCACGCCGGTACGCCTGCGCGCGCGCCTGCGGCGGGGTGCCGACAGCGCCGTGAGCGTGCAGATGGACGCGGTGGTTACCCACGTGCGCCACGGCAAAGAGGGCGGCAGCGGGGCGGGCGTGATGTTCACCACCGTCTATGCCGACGACATCGCTTCGATCCGCGCGCTGCTCGACGGCGTCTTGGGTGACGAGGCCTTCGAGGACGGGCGCGTGCAGGCAGCCGACGGCGCGCGCGGCAAGGTGGCGTACGTCATAGGCACCGCGCCGCCGGTCTCGATCGACGAGGACTGACTCGCGTTCGGTTCATGACCCCTCACGTCGCGTGCAGCGCGCCCGCTCGGTTCGGGGTCAAGAAACGAAAGCTAGACCGGCAGCGAGTGGGGCGCGCTCATGGCCGAGAGCACCACGAGCACCTCGGCCGGCCGCGTCTCACCCTTGACGTCGACGCGCTCGAGCGCACCCTCCGCGGTCCAGGTGACCCAGCGCCCGCTGGGCGCGCCGTGATCCCACTCGCTCTCGGAGCGCAGCTGCCCGCTGGCGTCCCAGACGCGCCACGTGCCGTGGGGCTCGCCGTCCGAGAGGAAGCCCTCCGCTTGGCGGGATCCATCGGGTGCGAAAAAGGTCCACAGCCCCTGAGCGACGCCCTGCTCGTCGTGCGGCCCCACGCCGTCGCAGGTCTCGTGCAGCATCGCCAGAAACACGCGCGCCTGGTTGCTCATCGCGAGTGATCTCCCTCTCGACGTGCACGACGCTAGCCGATCGCGTGCGATGGGATCGGATCCTGCCGCGGCGCGGATCCCATCGGAGATCCGGCCGGATCCGCGATGCAGCGCCGTCGAGGTCAAACCCGCGAGTGACCGAGGCGGTTGCGCACCACCACCACGGCGAGGGTCGCGGACGCGGCCACGGCGGATCCGAGCAGCAGCAGGAACACGGGGGCGAGATCACCACCCTTGGTGTCGAGCATTCGCGCGATGACCAGCTCCTGCACCACTGGGCCACAGGAGCCGATGCCGCTGATGATGCCTGCTGCCAGCGTGGCGGCGCGCCTGCTGCCGATGTCCATGGCGCCTGCGCCCGTGAGGAGCGCGTCGGGTCCATAAAGCGTGAACCCGATGAGCGCGATGGCGACGGCGAATACGCTGACCGAGACCTGACCTGCCGAGTACAAGAGCAGGCACGACGCCGTCATGGCGAGGGTCATCAGCAAGCTGATGCCCGCGCGTCGCGCCTTGAATACGCGATCCGACAGCCACCCGGTGACGATGACGCCGGGGATGCCGCACACATCGAAGAGCGTGGAGATGTACCCCGCGTCGCTGCCCTCGAGGTGGTAGTTGCGTGCCAGCACGAACGGCACCCACGACCACAGCGCATACCGGATGAGCTTCAAGAAGAAGTAGTACACGCCCACCAGCGTGACGTTGATGGTCGCGTCGCGTGTCCAGCCGAGCGTGCCGTCGTCGGCCGCGGGCGCTTCGCCGTGGTCTCGCACGGTGGGCAGCCCAAGGTCCTCCGGGCGGTTGCGTTGGTTGGTCAACACCACCAGCCAGACGGCGCCGAGCACGGCGACGCTGGCGAACAACGCCGTGCGCCAGTCGGTGTGCCCCACCAAGAACGAGGTCGCGAGGTTGGCGGCCACGCCACCGGCCTGAAAGTTGGTGGCCCACACGCCCATGACGCGGCCCCGCTCTTGGCGGTTGAACCAGCACGCCATGGTGCCCACGCCGGCGGACCAGCCGGTGGCCTGCGCAGCACCATTGACCGCCATGAGCAGGAAGAAGGCCGCCGACGACGAGGCCACGCCGAAGCCGATGTTGGCCGCCATCGACACCGCCATGCCCGTCAACAGCATCAGGCGCGGGCCGAAGCGATTCCCGAGCGCGCCGGCCGCGAACTGCGCGACGGCGTACGAGACGAGGTAGATGGCGCCGATGACGCCGAGCGTGGAGGTGGTGAAGCCGAGGTCGTCGGCGAGCTGGCTCTTGAGGACGTAAAAAGGCCGACGACAGAAGTAGTAGCCCGCGTAGCAGAGCCATGTGGCGACGAACACGCGCAGGCGCCACTGGCGCAGCAGGGTGTTGGGCGCAGCAGCACTCGCGTCGTTCATGGTCGCGAGACCTTAGGGCCCGCGAACGGACAACTCAATCGTCCTCGCGAGCGATCCATCGTCGCTGGCGGCGTCGCGTCCTCGGTCCGTGGCGACGGCCACGGCCCTGCGGGGCTCCTTGCCATCGACGCGCCTCG
>JADZDP010000251.1 GCA_020850995.1 Deltaproteobacteria bacterium | reverse complement strand
GGTGATCGCGAGCGAGGCGCGTCGATGGCAAGGAGCCCCGCAGGGCCGTGGCCGTCGCCACGGACCGAGGACGCGACGCCGCCAGCGACGATGGATCGCTCGCGAGGACGACGGAGTTGTCCATTCGAGGGCCCTTAGGGCGCGACTCAGCGCCTGGGATTCGAGAAACCCCGCGCTGACAACACGCCCCGCAGGCCGGCCTTGTCGCTGCTGCGCGGATCGATGCCGCCCTGAAAGCCGCGCGCCGCACCCTCCAGCGCACTGTTGAGCGCGCCCTCCGCCACGGTGGCGCCGAGCGCGCTCGCCGCGAGCGAGAGCGGCCGCCCGCGCAAGCGCTCGAGCACGCGCGCCATGCCGTCGGCGAGCTTGTGCGACCACAGCTCGGGCTCGAGCGAGAGCGCGCTCGCCAGCGCGCGCTGCTCGTCGAGCCACGCGGCCGCGCGCCGGCCCTGCTCTTGCGAGAGCTCGACGCCGAGGAAGGGCACCGGGCGCTCGCCCTGCTTTGGCGGGCGCGCGGGCTGGTCGAGCACCACGAGCAGCTGCTCGGCCGTGATCTCGGCGACCTCGCTCACGAGCGCGGGTAACAAGAGCGGATCGAGCGCGCGACGCTGCTCCGCGAGCATGGCGGCACCGTCGACACCAGCAGCGGCCCAGGCGCGGACCGCGGCGATGACACGCGGGTCGGGCTTGGTGGCGCCCACCATCGTCCTCGCTACTCGCCGCCCGAGTAGCGCTCGCCCACGATGCTCGAGCGCGCCGCCGCCAGCTCGGCCCTGGTCTCTTGGCCGGGCGCCGTGACGAGGTAGGGCAAGAGCGCGGCGCCGCCGGTCAACACCGTGGCCGCCAGGCCGATCAAGAACTTCTTGGTGAAGCTGTCGTCGGCGGCGACGAGGAATTTCTTGGCGGCGACACCGACGAGGCCGACGCCGCCGGAGAATGCGCCGATGAGACCGCCGGCCAGGTCACGCAATGGGCTGAACTTCATGTGGGCTCCCCAGATCAGGTGCGCGAGCTTGAAACGCTGCGCGCCCATCGTCTACTCCGGATCGTGTGGCGCGTCGGTGAAAGTTGCGTGAACGTCCTCCGCGCCATTGACGCGACGCGAAGCGACGGCGACACCGGCGCGTGCTCTTCGGCTTCCTCTCGCCGGGCAAGGACGCAGCTCCCCTCACCGACCCGTCGGTCGTGCGCAAGCGCTACACCTCCTTGCGCCTGCGCACCTTGGCCGCGCTCACGCTCGTGTACGCGTTCTATTACGTCACGCGCATCCCGCTCTCGGTGCTGAAGCAGCCCCTGGTCGACGCCGACGTGTTCAACGCCGACGAGCTCGGCACCTTGTCCGCCTGCCTCACGGGCGCGTATGCCTTCGGCAAGCTCGGCAACGGCTTCCTCGCCGACCGCGTCAACGTGGCGCGCTTCATCCCGCTCGGGCTCTTGCTCTCGGCCTTGGTGAACCTGTGGATGGGCATCAACTCGCTCTTCCTGGTGGCCTGTGCGCTTTGGCTCGCCAACGGCTACTTCCAGGGCGTGGGGGCCTCGGCGAGCGTACGCAGCCTCACCCAGTGGTTCTCTGGCGCCGAGCGCGGGCGCGTCTACGGCATCTGGAGCGCCGCGCACTCCATCGGCGAGTTCTTGACCTACGTGGGCACCGCCGCGTTGGTGGCGGCCGCGGGCTGGCGCGCGGGCTTCATCGGCCCCTTCACGGCGAGCGCGCTCGTCGCCATCGCCGCCTTCTTCGTCTTGAAGGATCGCCCCCAGGTCTATGGCCTGCCCGAGGTGCACGATTGGAAGGGCGAGGCCCACACCGATCGCACGGCGAGCACGCGCGAGGCGCAGCTCGAGGTGCTGAGGAGCCCCGCCATCTGGGTGTGCGCTATCGCGAGCGCGCTCATGTACGTCACGCGCTACGGCATAAACTCGTGGGGCGTGCTCTACCTGCAGAAGGCGCGCGGCTACTCGCTCCTCGAGGCCAACGGCATCGTGGGCGTGAACGCGTTCTCGGGGTTCTTGGGGTCCATCGCGTACGGCTTCTTGTCGGACGTGGTGTTCAAGGGGCGCCGCCCGCCCGCCACCCTGATCTTCGGCGTCGTCGAGGTGGCCGCGCTCGGCGTCATCTTCTTCGGCCCGGTCTCGACCTGGGTCTTGACCGCGGCGTTCTTCTGCTACGGCTTCACGCTCTCGGGCATCTTGGCCGTGCTCGGCGGGCTCATGGCCGTCGACGTGTCGTCGAAGAAGGCCGCGGGCATGGCCATGGGCTTCGTCGGCTTCATCTCCTACGTGGGGGCCACCGCGCAGGAGAAGATGTCGGGGTGGCTCCTGCACGAGAGCACCACGGTGCTGGCGGATGGCAGCAAGCAGTACGACTTCAGCACGCCGGTCGCGATCTGGGTGGGGGCGAGCGTGGCGTCGATGCTGCTGGCGGCGACCTTGTGGCGGGTGCGGGCGCGGGAGTAGCGGCGGCTCACCCCGCCGCGCACCACTCCCGCAGCCGCGCGTACACCTCCGCCCGCGCCAGCACACCCAAGTGGCTGCACTCTTGCGCAAAGGTCAACGCCGCGCTGCACGCGAAGGCACTTTCAGTCTGCGAGGTCGACGTCGCTTTCTACCGACGTACGGTCGAGACAGACCGGGCGCCATTCGTCGTGCTGATCGATCGCGGCACGTCGATCCTGGGATGCGGGCGTTGCCGCCGGACAGTTGTCAATGGCCCGCTCGAGCTCCGACGAGGATGCGAAATCCCCGCTCGAAACCGGTGCGGCGAGCTCACATTGCCCCAGCATCTTGGAAACAAGGTGGATCCGATCCTGAGCTGACGACGTCGATTGTGCTTGAGGAGGTCGCGCATGAGGATCAGGCTTTCGGCCGAGGTGATCATGCCGCAGCCGAAGAAGCCGCGAAAGGCGCCCGCCGCGAAG
>JADZDP010000250.1 GCA_020850995.1 Deltaproteobacteria bacterium | reverse complement strand
GGCCCTCACGCCGGCGCTCTCGTCGACGCGCACAGGCCATCGGCAACGTTCACATCACCACCATCAAGCGCCGCCCTCAAGCCGATTCCCGGGCGCGCATGTGTCTTGCGAACAGGGGGACAGTGCAATCCGTCGACACTGACGCGCGCCAGCGCCAGCGCCGCCTGCCCCTGGATAGAGCGTCGCTCCTGTCAGGGCGCGCACCGCATTCAATCCGGTGGGGTTGATCGACCCTCGCCGGTCTGTTGCGCGTCGCTCCGCGCCGCTCTGCGCCGCGAGGGCCTCCCCGCCTCGCGCGGGGCCCCCGCTTCGCAGACCAGGAGCAGCACCATGGACCGCCGAGTCACCAAGCATGTCTGGATGGTCGAAGACGCGCCCGCCCGCGCGGGCGATCGCGCGCGAACCCTCTGGACCAAGATCGGTCTCGCCGTCGAGAACCCCGACGGCTCCTTGACCCTCCAGCTGAGCGCGGTGCCCGTCAGCGGCCGCATGCTGATCTGCGACGCCAAGACGCCCACGGTCGCCCCGACGGAGGCCGCATGATCCTCAGCGCCGCCATCTCCGGGCTCGCCGCACGACCGGTCCGTGTCGAAGCGACCGAACGACCCGCCGCCGAACCGATCTCGATCGCCGGCCTCGGCGAGGCCGCCGCGCGCGAGGCGCGCGTGCGCGTCCAGGCCGCGCTCGCCTCCACCGGTGAGTCCTCGCCCCAAGGTGTCGTCATCCGGTGCGAGGGAGCGTCCTCGACGAGCGCAACGGCCCTCGACCTCGCCATCGCGCTCGCCGCCGCGGTGCCACGCCCCTCCAGGCGCATCGCCGCCTTCGCCGACCTCTCCCTAGCCGGCGAGCTCAGGCCGGTCCGCGGCGTGCTCGTGGCTGTCGAAGCCCTGCGCGGCCTCGCCGACGCGATCATCGTCGCGCCCGACAACGCATCCGAGGCGGCGCTAATCGAGGGCGCTCCAGTCGTCGTCGCGCGCACGCTCGCGGACGCGCTCCGCTTCGCGAGGGGCGACGACTGCGCGTGCACCCGCGTCGATCAACCGCCACGCCTCGCGCCGCCCACCGCCAGCAGGAACTGCGACCTCTCGGACGTCCGCGGCCTGCCCGTTGCCCGGCGGGCCCTCGAGGTTGCGGCGGCCGGCGGCCACAACCTCCTCCTCGTCGGGCCGCCTGGGGCCGGCAAGACCATGCTCGCCCGCCGCCTCCCGGGGCTGCTCCCGCGCCTCACGTACCCCGAGGCGCTCGAGGTCACGCGCGTCCACTCCGTCGCCGGCCTCAACGTCGGCGGGGGCCTCGTCTCCTCGCGCCCCTTCCGCGCGCCGCACCACTCGACCACCCCGCCGGGGATTGTCGGGGGCGGAGCGCCCACGGCGCGCCCTGGCGAGCTCTCGCTCGCGCACCACGGCGTCCTCTTCCTCGACGAGCTGCCGGAATTCTCGCGCTCGGCGCTCGAGTCCTTGGTTGACCCGCTCGCCACGGGTGAAGTCACGCTCGCGCGCGCCTCGGGCACGGTGCGCTACCCCGCCTCGGCGCTGGTCGTCGCGTCGATGTTGGCCTGCCCCTGCGGCCACGCCCCCTCTCGGCGGTGCCGGTGCAGCGCAGCCGATCGCGCCCGCTACGCGAGCCGCGTCCCACCCGCGCTCCTCGACCTCTTCGACCTGCGCGTCACGCTCGAGCCGTCCATGCTTGGCGAGCCGCAGGATGCGCGCGAACCGGAGCGTAGCGCCGCCGTCGCCGCGCGCGTCCTCGCTGCGCGCACGCGCGCGGCCAAAGAACCGCCCCCGGCAGATCTGCTCGACCAGAGCGCGCGCACCACCCTCGCGCCGCTCAATGGCCAGACCGCGCGCCGCGCGCTCCGCGTGGCGAAGACCCTCATGGTGCTCGATGGCGAGACCGCGATCGCACACGCGCACCTGGATGAAGCGCTCGCTTTGACCGGCGGCCACGGCCAAGGCTCGAGCTGAACGCGTAGCCCGCCGGTCGCGCGCTGCCCACGCTCAGCCCCGGGTGCCATGGGCATGACCGCGCGAGAACCGGCCGCCACGCCGCGAGCGTTCCACCGGCGGATCGCTCGCGTTCCATTCGGTCCACCACCTGCACGCGCGACCTCTCGGCGGCCCGTTGATCGGTGCCGTCGTTGTCGTCGTGCAGGCCCCGCTCACGCGGCGGTGGCACGGCGCATGCCCATGGGCGCGTCCGATGCCGCTCACGTGCCTCACCCCGAACGCCCACTTCGACGAGCAAACGACGCCCGCGTGCGCCGCATCACGCACCGCTTCCGAGGAGACCCCCGCGGGAAATCGACTTGTATCCCTGAGCGGCGCGACTTCCTCTAGCGCGCGCTGTTCGGGAGGCTTCGATGAGCGAGGGCAGCAAGCGACCGACGCACCGCATCTACATCGCGCGCAGCTACGAGAAGGACGGGGTCGAGAAGACGCACTGGACCGAGATCGGCGCGGCGTTTCCGAACCGCCAGGGCGGTTTCAACATCCAGCTCACCGCCACGCCCATCGACGGCCGCTGCGTCGCGCTCCCCGCCGACGCGCCCGCCTCGGACCAACCGCAGAAGCCGTAGCGCCCGCGCCACGCCACCGCCCACCTCCGTCGCGCGCACGCGGGCGCGCGCGCCGTGCCAGTCGCACGCGCTCAGCCCGCCATGGAGCAGCACATGCTTGACGCCGCCACTTTCACCGCACTCGTTCGCAAGCACTCGGGCGTCGTCCACTTGCAGTGCGCCCGCCTCGGCTTCCGGGGCGAGGACCTGAACGACCTGGTCAACGAGGTGTGGGCCGACCTCTGGGAGGCGCGCACCAGCTGGCCCGCCGGCGGCCCCGCCAACGTGCTCGCCTTCGTCCGCGCCTACGCGGCGCACACCGCGCTCGACATCCAGCGCGGCGCGCGCGCCCTGAAGCGCGACGGCATCACCGTCTCCATCTCCGCCGGCCCGTGGAGCGAGCCCTCGGCCGCGCTCGCCGCCCTCGGCCTCGCCTCCCCGCCCGAGCAGGAGGAGGCGTACGACCGAGCGCTGGTTGAGCGCGCGCTGCGGTCCGTCGCCGGCATGCTCTCAGACGAGAGCGAGGCCGTCATCCTCGGGCGTCTCGACGACGCGCCGGAGCCGACCAAGCGCGCGTCGCAGCGCGCCTTGCGCCACATGCGTCGCGCGCTCGACCTGCCCGCCGACACCTTGGCGACCTTCGTCTCGGACCCAGCAGCGCACGTCATCCGGGCCGCGCGCCGCGTGGCTCCCGCGCCGCTCGATTACCTCGACCTCACCCAGGAGCTCCCATGCGACGCCGACACATGGACGAACAACCCCGCGAGCGACTCTCTGATGAGCGCCGCACGCCCAAGGTGTGGCGCACCCGCGGCGCCACCGACAGCGACCCCGGCGGCGGGCGCGAGCGACCAGACCCGGAGCTCGCGCGCATGCGCGCGCACGCCATGGTCGAGATCTCGGCAGCAGCCGAGCGCCTCGGTGCGCTCCCGCCGCCGGGTGCGCTGCGCCTCGATGACCGCGCCGACGCCCACGGCGCCCCTCTGGAACGCGAAGCGCCCCGAGCCGACCGTGCTGACGAGAGGACCCTGGGCGATGGACGAGGCCTCGAGCGTGTCGGGGAGCCGCGCGTGAGCGAGGCCACCCGCCCCCGCTACGCGCCCGCCCCGGTCGAGCCGCTCGACACCGCGAGCCGCCAGCTCGTGCCGCGCGCGCTCGAGCCTGACGCCCGCACCGGCCGTGACCTCGAGCAGGACCTCCCCTCGACCGAGCCCGACGGCGCTGCGAGCGACGCGCTCGCCCGCGTCCGCGACTCTGTGCTCTCCGGCTTGAGGCTCGTCGAGGACGCGAGGCAGAAGACGCCGCTCGAGGTGCGCGCCTCCGACGTGCTCGAGGAGCTCGTCGTCGACGACCGGCCCACCGCGCCCTCGCGCCTCGACTCGGGGCCCTCGGACGTGTTCGCGCCCATCGGCGCGCGCGCCCGCCTGCTCGACGAAGCCGCGCCCACGCCGCGCGATCGCCCGTTTCGACACGTCGACCACGAGCGCCCCACCGACCTCGACCCCAGAGAGGCACCGACCGCGACCTACCATGCGGGGCCCGCCGTGCAGCCCCGACCAGCGGCGCCCGAGCCCGAGGCGCGCGCGCAGCCGCGCGACCAGGAGCGTCTCCTCGTTCTCTCGGTCTACGACAGCGTCCGCGCCCACCACGCGCTCAGCGGCGCCGACACCGCCCGCGCCGCGCACGTCACGTCCCTGAGTGAGCACCTCCGGGCCAGCGGCTCCTTCAGTGACCGCGACCTCTTGCTCGCCGTGCATGCGCGAGAGAAGCGCGCGCTCCTCGGCGCACCCGAAGAGGTAAGGCGGGAGCGCGAGGACCGCGTGATGGCGCTCGGGCTGCTCGCGTACGAGGTCGACGTCGCCCATCGCGACCAGATGAGGGCGTTCAAGGACCAGCTCATCGGGGAGCTTGGTGCGCTGCCGCAGCAGAAGCGCGACGCCGTGTACGCCGACTTCGAGTCGTTCGCCGAGCGCGATGGCGCCAACGACAGCAACCTCTGCCGCCGCGAGCTCTTCCGCGCCCTCAAGGAGGAGCAGGAGCTGCACAAGGCCTACGTCTACGCGCTCGCCCTCGAGAAGACGCGCCGCGACCTGTCGCAGCCGCCTCCCCGCGCGCCGCGCGAGGCCGACGCCGAGAGGCGCGCGTGACCACCGTGACCAACACCGCCACGCCCTCCGACGCCGGGCTCCACCGGAAGCCTGCGCTCGCGCCGGTCCTCGGCACAGCCTGCCTGGTGCTCGGCGTGACCTTCCTCCTCATCGGCGCCCGCGCGCACGCACCGCTGACCGAGGGCGTCCTGTCGATTGCGCGTTACCCTGATCGCCTGCGCGCCGCGGCCGCGACGATCGGCGCGCTCGTCTTGGTGCTCGCGGTCGCTGAGACTTGGCGGCGCCTGCGCCCCCCGCGCCTGCCGCTCTACCTGCTCGCCAACCGCGCCGTGGGCTACGGCGTCCTCATCGCCCTCTCGGTCGAGCTCGCCCTCGTCGCCCGCTGCGACGGCAACGACGCGCACCTGCGCCGCCTGCTCTTCGAAGGGGAGGCGCAGCTCGCCGCGCTCGGCCTCGCGGCTGGTGGCGCCGCGCTCGCCTACCTTGGCTGGCTCCACCCGCTGTGCGACGAGCGCGCGCCCGAGCTGTCGCCGTACCAGGTCGTCGTCGACTCGCTCAAGGAGAGCTACGACTTCGTCCTCGGCGTCGAGTACCCCGACGACTGGAAGCGCGCGGCTTCCGGCCTGCGCCGCTGGCTCCTGCTCCCAGAGCACAGCCTGTGGACCAACCTGTTCGTCTTTGGCGGCATCGACTCCGGCAAGACCTCGTCGCTCGCCTACCCGCTCATCATCCAGGCGCTGATGAAATTCAAGGACGACGCGGCGCTGCGCCCGTCGATCGTCCTCCTCGACCTCAAGGGCGACAACGCGCTCCGCCTCTACGACTTCTGCCGCCGCACCGGGCGCGAGCACGAGTTCTGGGTGATCTCGCCTGGCAACCAGGTCCTCGACGAGCACCAGCGCCCGGTGCTCGACGCCCGCGGCGCGCCCATCATCCCGCGCGATCGCTTCCTCACCTGGAACCCGATCGGCGGCGACGCCCCCGCCGACCTGCGCGCCTCACTGCTCCTCGACGGCTTGTCGGCCACCAACGACGGCCCCAAGCTCGGCGGCAGCGCGGAGTACTTCGAGAACGTCGAGGCCGAGTTCCTCTCTGCCACCGTGCAACTGCTCGACGCCGTCAGGGGCGCTGGCGCCACCACGCTCCTCGACGTCTACAACTTCGCCTACGACCCGAAGGTCCGCCGCGCGACCATCGAGCACAGGCAAGCGGGCCCCGCGCAGTCTGCCCAGCTCTACTTCCGCCATCGCTTTCAGGCGATGAAGCCCGAGGACCAGGGCCACCTCATCTCCGGGCTCACCGCCAAGCTGAGCAAGCTCACCTCTCCGTCGGTGCGGAGCACCTTCTGCGCGCCCGAGGGCGCCTCTGCCCGCAGCTTCACCGGCTTCACCGACCTCGTGGTGAATCGCCCCGGCGTCATCGTGTTCTCGGTCCCCGAGGCGATCTACTCGCGCGACCTTTGCCGCGTGCTCGGCATCATGTTCATGCGCGCGTTCCACACCGAGGTGCTGCGTCGCTCCACCACCCAGTTCGCCGAGGGTGGGGGCAACACCAAGCGCCTCGTCATGAACGTCGTCGACGAGTGTTGGGCGTTCATGAACAAGGGAGTCGCGAGCTTCACCGCGGTCAGCCGGCAGGCGCGCGCGTGCAGCGTGTTCCTTACGCAGTCGCTCGATCAGATCCCCGAGGCCTACCGCGCCACCGTCGAGGGCAACTTCCGCACCAAGGCGCTCTTGAGCGTCAACGACAGCCTCACCCTCAAGCGCCTCGAGGAGCTCCTCGGCAGCCACAAGGAGATGGTCGCGAGCTCGTCGACGAACGCCTCGCTGCAGGGCGTGCGCCACGGCGTCTTCACGCCGGGCGTCTCCGGCAAGGATCAGGGGCTCTCGCTCTCGACCTCCTACTCCGAGCAAATCCGCCCGCGCTTCTCGCAGCACGAGATCCAACACCTGCCGCGCAACCGCGCCGTCCTTCACCTCTACACGCAGCAGGGGCAGCGCGAGGCCTTCGCCATGGAGGTGACGCCTTGGTTCCAGCTGCGCCACCACCTCTTCCACCCGCTCACGCACCCTGACCTCGGCTGCCGCGGTGGCCGGGGCGCTCATGCCTACGCGCCCGTCGGCGACGGCGCGGTGTGCGCGCGCTGCGGTCACCGCATCGACGCGGCCGTCGCCGCTGACGTCGCTGCCTACACCGGACGCTTCGCTCACCTGCTGCGCGCCGGAGGCTCGGCGTGAGCACGCTCGTCCTTACCGAGCGCGACGCGCGCCTCCTCGCCTTCCTCGCGGCGCACCGGGAATGTCCCTTGGACGTGCTCGCCGAGCGGTTCTTCGCGACGAACCCGTACACCGGCGCAGCCAACCGAAACCCCGGCAAGCTCTGCGCACGCCGCCTCGCCCTGCTCCGGCGCCACGCCTTCGTCGACACGTTGCCGCTGCGCGAGCTCGCCGGCGCGCGAAAGCTCGTTGTCCTCGCGGGGCGCGCCGATCAGGTGCTCGGCGAGGGAGCCTCGCGGCGCCGCGTTCCTGCCTCGACGCGCACCCACCACGCGCGCACCCTCGACGCTATCCGCCTCCTCGAGCGCGACCTCGCACGACGCGGCGCCCGCCTTGTGGACTTCCGCGTCGAAGCTGAGCTTCGCAGGGCGGCGATGCGCCGCCGGCGAACGCGCCGCGGCGACGCGTTCAACGCCTTCCCCGACGCGGAGTGCACCGTGCGCCACCCGGAGGCCTCGCGCACGGCGCTTCGGCGCGTCGCGGTCGAGTACGTCACGGCCAAATACTCGGACGACGACATCCGCGCGAAGCACGAGGGCTTCTCGGTCGTGTACGCGGAGACGCTCTGGTTCGCAGACAACGCGCGCACCGCCCGGCGCGTCGCGCGGCTCGTGGGGGCGCCATGCGCGGTGCTGAGCTGACCTGCCACGCTCCGAAGAGCAGGCGACCGGGCGCCGCCCGCGCCGCCGCGATCGCTGAGCAGCGCGAGCAACTGTTCATGCTGTTGGCGACCCTTCGCGCGGCCAGCGCCGACAGCTTGCACGCCCTTCATTTCGCGCGGCCGCCCGTGGCCGTCGGCAGTCGGCAGGCATACCGCACCCTCACGGCGCTCGAGGCCGCCGGCTACCTCGCCCGCTGCGCGCTCGGTGCGAAGCGCGTCATCTACCGCCTCACCGCCCGCGCCTTCGAGTCGTACGAGAGCGTGCGACGCCGCGCGAGCGACATCGCGCGCCGCGACCCACCGCCGGCGCTCGCGCACTACCTCTGGCTGCGTGCCGCGCTGTGGGCCGCGCTCGCGCGTGAGGGCTACCGGGTCGGTCGCGGTGTCGACGCCCAGCTCGCGCTCCGCCGCTTCCTCCTCGAGCGGCAGGCCAAGGCGGTCGCGGCCGCCACGGGCGACGCCAGGGCGACCGCCAGGCGCGTCCTCGCGCACTTGCGCAGCGACCCAGATCTCACGCCGCTCTTTCGCTGCGTGTGCCCGCGCTGCCGGACCGCCGGTCGCCTGATGGAGGCCGCCGACCACTGCCAGCGCTGCCAAGCCCCGCTGCGCCAGCAGCCGGCGCGCGAGCGCTACCGGTGCACGCGCTGTCGCCTCGTCTCCGATGCCCCGATCGCGCACCGACGTGCGCGGCGCGGCGGCGCGTGCGACGGCCTCATGCGCCTCGCCGATCCCCTTGGCTTCGACCTTGCCTGGCGGCGCGGCGCCTCGGGTGATGACGTCGTCGTCCTTTTCGTCGATCACCCCACCGTCGCGCTCGCCGAGCAGCTGCGGGCACTGCCGCTCCACACGCTCGGCCAGCCGCGCGTCCCGGTCATCCTGCGCACCACCGACCCGCTGAGCACCTACAACCAGTGGGAGGCGCGCTGGGAGGCGCAGGGCGAGCGTCACCGGCAGCTCCTGCGCGCGTTCTCCGCGGAGGGCGACGCGCGCCTCTTCCCCTACGCGACGACCGCGGAGGTCGTCGACGTCCGCCCCGATCTGCAGATCCGGCTCATCGCAGCCAAGAAGGAGGTCACGTGAACACCCGCAACTCCAGGGGCGCGCTCGCGCGCGTCGCCCTCACCGCGCTCTACGTCTCGGCCGCCCCGGCGCTCGCCCAGAACCTCGAGAGCCGCGTCCAAAACGTCGGCAATCTGGTCATCAACATCCTCACCGTCGTTGCCTCGGTCGTCGGCGTCGCGGCCTGCATCATCGCCGGCATGAAGTACTTCAGCGGCGACCCCCACGCGCGCGAGCAGGTGAAGGGCATCGCCATCGGCGCCTTCTTCGCCTTCGCCGCCGCCGGCATCGTTCAGGCGCTCAAAGGGGCGATCGCGTGAACGAGCACGCCGTCACGATCTCGTCGCCCGAGCTGCGCGAGCACACCGAGCTCCTGACAGACGACGACGTGCTGTCGCCTGGCCTGCGCGCTTCGCTCGAGGGCGTCGGCAGCGCGGTCGGGGTAATCGCCGCCGTCGCGCTCGTCGCCTCGCAGCTCGGACGCGCTCGCTCGCTCTTGGCGCGTGTCGACACAACTTCATCGGGGCGCCGCCATGGATGACGTCCCCCTCGACGCCTCGCCGGTCTACCGCAACCTCTCGCACAAGAGCGCGGTCTTCGGGCTTACGCCGCTCGATCTCCCCTTCATCTTCGTCCCCGGCAACGTTGTCCTCCTCCTCGGCGTCTTCCTCGGCTTCTCCTCTCTCTGGGGGGTGCTCCTCTCGCTCGCCATCGCCGCGGCGCTCGTCGCCCTCAAGTGGCGAAAGCCCGACGACTACCTGGAGCGGATGTTGCTCGTCGCCTTCACTCCGCGCCGCCTCTCGCACAAGGAGCGCGACGTGATGCTGCGCCCGCTCCCGCTCGACCGCCGTGGGGACCCCCGATGAGCGCGCCCCCGTTCTCCCACTGGCTGCCGTACTGGGCGACCCGCACCGTCGACGTCGCCGGACAGCCGCTCGCGCTCCTCGTGCTCGTTGACGGCACGGTCGCGATCGGGCTCGCCTCGACCGGCGCCGACGTCTTCGCGGCCGACAACGCGCGCCTCAACCGCTGCGCCACGGCGCTCCGACGCGCGCTCAACGCGCTGCCGCCCGACGCCTTCCTGCAGTGTGAGTGGCACACCGGCCTCCCTTGGGACGACGTCATCGCCGCCTACGAGGCGCGGCACCCACGCGCCGCCGCGAAGGAGACCGCACGCATCCTCGCGGAGCAGCGCCGCGCGCGCGCCACCACGCTCCGGCAGGACGCCGCGCTCGCGCGCGGGCGCCTCGTCTACTTCGTGGGGCTCTCCCGCGCGCTCGGGCTCCTCGGCGGCCACCGCGCCGGCTTCGTGGCGCGCCTCCTCTCTCGCGCGAAGGATCCGCAGCTCGTGACACAGACGGACCTCGAGCGGGCGGCGGAGCGGGTGGCCGAGATCGCCGCCCGCGTCCGCGATGAGCTCGCGTCGACCGGCGCCCACCTGACGCCGCTCGACGAGCCTGCGCTCCTCGCCGAGCTGCACCGCGCAATCAACCCGCTCAGCTCGCGGGGCGCCCAGCTCCACGTCGTCGATCGCCCCGAGGAGCTCCCGGAGGCGCTCACGCGCCAGGGCGCGCTGCTCGTTCACCGGCCGCTCACGCTGCGCGAGCAACTGCCGCTCGGTGACCTCGCCTGGACCGAGGGCTCCTTCACGCTCGACGATCCGCCGCTCCCCCACCGCGCGCTCACCCTCGAGCGTCTGCCCGCGCTCACCCGCCCGGACTTCATGATGGGCGTCCAGTTCAGGACGCCCGCGCGGTTCCGCATGGTGTCGACCTTCGTCGCGACCGATCGCGAGCGCCTCACCGAGCGGCTGATCCGCAAGCGCAACGTCGCTCACGCGCAGGCGGGCGGCGTCGTCCGCGATGTCGCCGCCAACGTCGCGTTCTCCGAGTACGAGCGCGTGCTCGAAACCATGCTCACCCATGACCAGCGCGTCTTCGCCGCGTCCGTCACGGTCATCGTCGACGCCCCTGACCACGCCGCGCTCGACGCCGCCACGCGCGAAATCAAGGACGCCTTCAACGACGTCGGCGCAGCGCTCACCACCGAGACCGGGCGCCAACTCCAGGCGTTCCTTGGTGCCCTGCCGGGGAACGGCGCGCGCGCACCCCGCGTCCATCAGGTGATCACCAACAACGCGGCGGACCTGGTCCCGTACTTCGCCCCGAGCGAGGGTGACGACGAAGCGCAGCTCCTCTACCACACGCGCCAGGGCACGCTCCGCCGCCTGAGTCTGCGGCCAAGCCAGGCCCGCTCGAACAACAACGCGCTCGTCTTTGGCAGCTCGGGGTCCGGCAAGTCCTTCAACGTCTCCTGCATCTTCGAGCAGGCGTGTCTCGTCGAGGACGGGCCGCTCCTCGTCATCGACGTGCAGGGGCCCGAGCTGTCCTCCTACCGCGTGCTCGCCGAGGCGCTCGGGGGCTCCTACACGGCGCTCGCCTCCGACGCGGACGTCGCCTTCAACCCGTTCTTCCCGCACGACGAGATCGAGCGAGGGGGTGGCGACGGCGCCGTTCTCGACGACGAGGCCGTCCGCTACCTCGCGGACCTGGTAGCGCTCATCAGTGCGCCGGACCTGCCCGCGCGCGCCGACCGGGCGCTCATCAAGGAGATCGCGCGCCGCGCCGTCACGGGCGCATACGCGATGACCCAGGCGTCGCGGCGGACGCCGATCCTTGGTGATGTGGCCGACGTGCTCGCCGCGTTCGAGGCGGCCGAGCCCGAGTACCAGCCGCTCGCGCGCGCCATGCTGCTCACGTTGCGCGCGTGGCTCGCCGACCCGACGCGGGCCCGCCTCATCAACCGGCCCTCGCGCTTCGAGGGCGCACGGCAGATGCAGGTCTTCGACCTCTACGGCCTCGATCGCGACAAGGAGCTCGCCACCGTCCTGCTCCTCTCGGTGAGCTTCCATATCTGGGCGACGCTGCGGCGCTACCCGCGCGAGGTGACCAAGTTCGTTGTGTTCGACGAGTGCTGGAAGTTCCTGCTCGATGAGACGGCGAGCGGCATCGTCGCGGAGCTGTTCCGCACCGGCCGCAAGTGGAACGCCTCCACCTGGGCAATCACGCAGAGCCTCGCCGAGTTCCTGGCCTCGCCCATCCACGCCGCGGTCCTGCAGAACGCCGCGCTCGCGTTCTTGTTCCAGCATGCCGGAGATCACGAGAGCGTCTCGTCCCTCCTCGAGCTGAACCCGCGCCAGCACGCCCTCTTCAAACAGCTGCGCTTCAAGAAGGGCGCCTACGCCGAGATGCTGCTCGTCGAGCGCGGCGCGGGCGAGGCATCGGTCCTACGCCTGCGCCCCACCGCCTTCGACCTGTGGCTCAACACCACGGACCCCGTGGACGTCGGCTTCCGTGAGCGCGTCCGCCGGGAGCGCGGCCTCTCTCTGCTCGACGCGGTCCGTCACTGCGCCACGCACCACCCAAACGGGGCGCCCCGCCCCCGCCCAACCAACGACCAAGGAGCCCGACCATGAGCGCGAAGACCGCCACCAAGTCCCGCCTCGCCGCAGAGGTCGCGCAGATTCTGTTCCCCAACGAGATGCCGTCCGACGCCTGGAGCACGCTCGATCGCGCCATAGAGCAGCACTTCGACGGCCGCGACACCGCGCGCCTCGGCGCGCTCCTGCGCGACGTCGCTGCCCTCCGCCAGGGAGAGGTCAACCTCCTGGTCGAGGCCCTGACCGAGGACGCGGCCGGCCGAGGTAACGAGGCCGCCGTCCTGCTCGATCAGGACTCCGACCTGCGCGCGCTCCGCGACGTCATCGACCGCTGCGCGCAGGACCTCGGTGTCACCCTCGCTGCCGACGACGGCCTCGACGCCGACCGGGTGAGCGATGCGCCCTGAGCGCCACACCCTCGTGCGCCTCGGGTGCGCCACGCTCGCGCTCGCCGTGCTGCTCGGCGCGCGGCGCGTCGAGGCGAGCGCCGCCGGCATCCCCGACGGCGACTCGGCGACCCTCATCGCGCTGCTCCTCGAGAGTCTCAAGCAGACGACCAGCGCAGGGCAGATCCTCACCGCCGTCGAGGGCTCGCTCGCGACCGCGCAGCACACGCTCGCCGTCGCTCGCACCGCCACCGAGGTAGTGAACGAGTTCCGCTATCTCACCGAGAACCCGGACGAGATCTTCGACGCCGCGCAGGCCGCGTTCGAGAAGACCTTCCCGGAAGTGGAGGGCGTGCGGCGCGAGGCGGACGCACTCCGCAGTGCGCTCGCGCAAGGCCCGAACGGCGAGCTCAACCCCTACGCGCTGCAGGAGACGCTCGACGAGCTCGGCCGCACACAGGCGAGCTTCTACGACACCCTCATCGCCCTCGACGAGGGGATCTACGGCCTCTCGGACGCGCACCTGCAGCTGCTCTCGCGGCAAGACGCGCTCGCAACCCAGGGCGAGGCGGTGTTCCGCGAGACCATGGACCCGGGCTGCCTCCTGACGACCGCCGCGGACGGATCGACCCAGACCGTGTGCGGCCTCGACCTCAAGCGCGCCGCCGTCCTCGGTGCCAAGTCGCAGGCGATCTCCGCAGCGTCGCTCAGGGTCATCACCGAGGTCACGACCGAGCAGCTCCGCCTCGCCAAGCTGCAAGCGATCCGCAAGCTCGACGACGGCGCGCGCATGAGCGCACAGCGCCTCGACCACGCCCGCGGGCTCGCCAGCGTTGCCGCCACCGTCGACGAGGCGCTCGATCCGACGGTCGCACAAGAGGACGCCCCCACCTTCGTGGAGCGGCCGACCGGCGGCGCGGCTCCTCGCCCAGGGGGTGCCCTGTGATCGGCCTCGACTTCGACCGCGTCGTTCGCACTGCCGTCGGCACCTTCGGCGACCAAGGTCGGATCAACGGGGCGGCCGCCACCATCCTCACCGTCTCGTTCCTCGCCTCCGTCATCCTCGAGTGGAAGAAGCAGCTGCGCGGCGAGCGCCCGGACTGGGCGAGCCCGATCACGAGGCTCCTGCTCTTCGGGCTCTTGCTCGGCTTCTACTCGGTGGTCGCGCGCTCCGTGATCGAGCTCGTCTCCTCGCTCGGTGACCTCCAGTCGATCGACCCCGCGAGCGCGAAGAAGTCGGTCTTCGCCGCGCGCGCCGAGGCGTTCTCGAGCGCGCTCGGCGACGACGCTTCCTTTTCGCTCTCGAACCTCGAGCTCTCCGCCGCCGCGCTCATCAATAGCCTGCTCGACGTCGCGACCTATCTGACCTTCACGCTCGCCGCAGCCTGCGTCTTCATCCTGAAGGTCATCCAGAAGGTGATGCTGAACGTCTTGCTCACGCTCGGACCGATCATGATCGCGTTCGCGTCGATCCCGGGCCTGACGCAGGGCTACCTCGCGGCCTGGCTGCTCGGCCTCATCGAGGTCACCGCCTGGGGCGTCACCGCCAAGATCTTCCTCGCGATGCTCATCACCTCCGAGCGCGGCACTACCGTCAACCCGAACTTGACGCAGAACCTCGCCGAGCACATGGTCTTCAACCTCGTCTACGCGACGAGCTTCCTCGTCATCCCGGTCGCCACCTCCTCGATCCTCCGCGGCGGCGCCGCCCACCTCGCGCAGGGCGCCATCGGCTCCGCCAAGCGCGCCGCGTCGGCAGGCGGGGCGATGGCCTCCGCCGGCGCCGCCTCGCTGACGCACAAGCTCACGCCGGACCACGCCTCGCGAGCCAATAGGGCCAACGACGCTCCGTCCGGCGTCGCACCGTCGGTGGAGCGCGCAGGCGATCATGCGGCCGACCCCAACGCGCGCCGTGACGCCTTCGCGCGTGACGCCGCCATCCGCAAGCACGAGCGCGCCGGTGGCGAAGGTGGAGGCCCCTGATGCCAGCGAAGCAGCCCCTCCCGATCCCCGACACCTTCGAGGTCTATGGCGAGCTCGTGCGGCGTGGGCGCCGCGCCTGGATCATGAGCCTGGTCTCCTCGCTCACCACGCTCCTCGCCCTCGCCGCCGCGTTCCTGAGCTTCACCCGTCCCCTGCCGGTGGTTGTGACGAGCGACGACCCGCGCGACCCACGCCGCGTGGTGAGCGCCAGCGACGCTGCGACGCGCGAGATTGACGCCAAGCGGTTCTTTGCGGCGACGGCAGCGCGGCTCCATGGGTGGTCCTCGGCCGACGTCGTGGAGCAGCTCACCGCCGCCTCGCTCCACATGACCACGGCCTGGCGCAAGCGCTTCGCCGAGGAGGTGAACGGCGACGTCGCGGTCCCGCCACAGGTCGACCCAAGCGGCAAGGCCACGCTGCTTCGGACCTACGTCCTCGCCCGCATCCGCAATGAGCTCGAGCTCGACTGGGACTCCGTCACCTGCGCCAAGGTCGACGCGACCTGGCACTGCAAGGGCAGGGCGGCCATGCGCATCCAGCCGCTCACCGGCAACCCGGTCGACGATCCGAAGCTCCGGAAACAGATCGAGCTGCGCGCGAGCTTCGTCGAGGTCGCCGTCACGCCGAACACCATCGACGGCCTCCTCGTGGACTTCTGGGACGCCAAGGAGGTGCAGCCGTGACCGACGTGCGACCGACCGCAATCGGCCTCTGCCTGGTCGCTGTGCTCCTCGCAGCGCCAGCGGGCGCCGCGTCGAGCGCGAAGAGGGCGCCACCGCCGAGCGCGACCGCAACCATAGAGCTTGGTCGCGGACCGCAGCTCCGTGTCATCACGCTCGACCCGAAGAAGGCGAAGGGCGTCTACAAGGTGACGGCCGCGCCCGGCCTCGTAACTGTCCTGAAGCTCCCGGAGCCCTGGACCACGCCGCCGACCTGCGGCGACTGCGTGTTCGGCGATGCGAAGCTGGACGGCCAGCTCTGGCGCATCGACGTGTTCGCTGAGACGCAGAGCCTGTCGATCAAGCCGACGCGCCTGCCGGGGCCGGCCCTCCCCGCGACCGCCTTCGTCACCAACATCGACGTCACGCTCGAGGGCGGCCTGTCGGTCGCGATCTTCGTCGAGCTCTCGCACCCCGAGCACGCCGACGCCCGTGTCGAGTTCGTCCTGCCCGAGGCAGACACTGGGCGCGCGCGCCTCACTCTGCGCGAGCGCGAGCTCGAGCAGCGCTTCGCCGACCGCGCGCAGGCGCTCGCGACGGAGCTGATGCTGAGCGCCGCGATGCGCGGCACCACCTGCAAGGACTTCTTCGGCCGGCCGAACCGCAAGGACAACGTCGTGGTGCGGCTCAAGCAGATCTGCCGCACGTCTGAGCTTCTCTACGTCACTTTCGAGGTGGAGAACCGGCGCCGCGCCGACGTCACTCTCACGGCGGCCATGCTCGAGAGCGCCAAGGGCGCGCTTGCTGCCGGCTACAAGCTCGAGAAGACCGTGCTCCGCTTCAACGAGCGCGGGCTCGGCATCGCCGCGGTCACGTCGGGCGCGCCCGCAGATCCCGACCGTTATCGCCTCACCGTCACCGTCGCCGGCGTCGACCAAGAGTTGGTCGTCGTCGTCGAGGACATCGAGCTGTGATCACTCCAAGCCGGGAGGACCGATGAAAGAGCTCGAGGCAGGCGAGGTTATCGACGGTCTCGTCGTGAAGCAGAGGATCGGCAGCGGCGGGATGGGCGAGGTCTACCTCGTCCATGACCCGGCGCTCGCGGTCGACCGCGCGCTCAAGCTCATCTCCCTCACCGGGCCCGGCTTCGCCGGCAGCAAGACCGAGGGTGACGAGTACCGCGCGCGCTTCGAGCGGGAGGCGCGCACACTTGCGCGGCTGCGCCACGAGAACATCATCCCGGTCCACGCCGTCGGCGAGCACGAGGGCGCCCCCTACCTCGTCATGAGCTACTTCCCCTCCAAGGACGCGCGCTGCTGGCTGCGCGACGAGGCGCCGACCCTGGAGCGCATCAAGCGCGTCGGGCTCCAGGTCGCGCGCGCCGTGGCCCACGCCCACGAGGCAGGCGCGCTCCACCGAGACATCAAGCTCGCCAACATCCTCGTCGGCAAGGGGGACGAGGTCATGCTCATCGACTTCGGGCTCGCCAAGTCGATCGGCGACGACGACTTGACGCGCACCGGGCGCAGCATGGGCACCTTCTCGTACCTGGCGCCCGAGTACGTGCGTGCGTCCACCGTCGGCAAGGCGGTGCACACCCAGGCGACCGACCTCTGGGCCATCGGCTGCGTCCTCTATGCGCTCACGTGCCGCACGCCGGTCTTCAAGGAGAAGAACGAGGTGCGCCTGCTGCAGTTGGTCGCGCGCGGGCGCTACGTCCCGGTGAACGTGCGCTCGCCCGACGTGCCGGACGAGTGGGCATCTCTCATCCATGCGCTCCTCGAACCCGACCCGGCGCAGCGGATGCCCTCTGCCGCGGAGCTGGCGCGCCGCATCGAGCGCTCCCTCTGCGCTGGCGCCGCACCCACGGCGCAGTTCGGGCCGGCTCCCGTGCCAGAATTTCTCGCCGATCCGGCGCAGCAGCCCGCCGCTCACCGCTCCTTGCCGGTCGCACGAGGAACGCTGGCAGAGGGCGAAGCACCAGGCGCCGACGCAACGCCGCCGATGGCGGAGGAACGTTTCGTCGACCCAAACGCCGCGCGGCCGCCCACGGCTGACCTCGAGCAGTACGCGGAACCGATCGTCGCAGCCTCCGGAGACCTCGATTCGGCTACCACCGAGGCCCTCGACGCAGATGCGGACAGCAGCATCATGGCGCACGACGACACGAGCCCGACCGCTCTAAGGCGACAGGCAACATTCCTTCCGCAGCCGTCCTTCCAGCTCCCGCCGGAGCGGGACGCCTCCCAGCGTGTGAGCGCGCGCCGCCGCCTCATCCTCCCGCTCGCCGCTGCCCTCGCCGTCATGGCGATCGGCGGCGCGCTCATCCTGTGGACCACGCACGCCGCGGCGAAGCCGGGCAATCGCGTCGCCAGCATCGACGACCACGAGGCCGAGCGGCAGCGCCGCGCCACCGTGGAGATCGAAGAGCTCGAGCGCGAGCGCGACGCGCGTCGGCTCGAGCGCGACACTGCACGGGCAGCCACGCCCGCCGCGCCCGTCCCGCTGTTCGCCGCAGCGATCGAGGAAGCGCAGCCGGCTTCGGCCGGCCTGGTCTCGGACGGCAACTCGCAGCGCTCGCCCGAGCGAGTGGCAGCGCAAAGCGGGCACGGCGCTCATCCAGCACCGCCCGACCCCTGGGCTGCGCGCTACGGTTCTCGCACTAGCTACAACACGAGCACCGCTGCTGCGCAGCCGGACGCGAGCACAGCGTCGGCGCGGCCGGCTGCCGCGCCCATCGCGGGCGTCAGGGTGCCCGTACGGGTCACCGACGCAATCGCGAGCGCGCCCGCCGGCCCGGTCATCGCCGTCGTCCAGGCGCCGACGCGGGTGGGCGCCATCGAGTTGCCGCGTGGCGCCGAGTTGCATGGCCGCACCGCGGGCGTCGAGGGCGCGCGCATCCTCCTCCAGTTCTCGTTCGCCATCGTGAACGGCCGCAACGTGGCGCTGAAGGGGATCGCGCTCGGCCACGATGGACGCCCGGGCATCGCGGGCGAGAAGAGCCTCGGCGGCCTCTCCGACATCGCTGCGGACGCCGCGGGCGGCGCGGCCCAGGCGCTGCTCGGCGGCGCCGCGGCCGTGGTGCCGAACGACGTTGCTCGTCGCGCCATCCAGGGCGCGACGGCGTCGACCGTCGCGAAAACCGAGCGGCTCGACAACGAGGAGCAGCTCGTCGTCGCGCAGAGGAGCGCGCGCTTCTTCGTGTACATCGAGGAAGTGCCCGGGGCCTGACGGCGCGCTCCCTGTGACCGGCGCACGCACCGCCGCACATGCACGCCGGGGAGATCTTCTCGAGAAATCGACTTGTACCTCCAGAATTGGAGGTCTCATGTCGCGACGACGCGTGCTCGTGCTCGGTCTGGTCTCTCTCTCTGCCACTGCCGCCTGTCAGCCCGACGTCGGCGAGCTCGTCGAGGGCTCGATCACCGGCCGCGTGGTGAAGGGCCCGGTCGCAGCCGCCGAGGTCACCGCCTACGCCCTCACCGACACCGGCCGGCGCGGCGCGTCGGTAGCCACCGCGACCGCCTCGGAGGACGGCGCCTACCAGCTCAACGTCGGCGGGCATTTCGGCCCTACGCTCGTCTGCGCACGCGGCGGCCACTACACCGAGGAGGCCACCGGCGGCCTCGTCGACCTCGGCGAAAACGAGCTGTGCGCGCTCGTCGACGAGCAAGCGCTGGCCGAGCCGACGCCCGGCGTGCTCATCACCCCATTCACCTCGCTGCACGCCGCGCTCACCGGCTGCTTGCTCGAGTCGCACGCCGAGCCCGCGCTCAAGGACGCCTCCGCGCGCGCGAGCGCCCGGCTGAACGCCTTTCTCTCCGCAGCGAGGCCGGGCTTTGATCTCCGGGCGACGCCGCCCTTCGATCCCACGCGCGACCTGGCGCCGAGCCTCACGGCCGACGTCTGGCACGGCCTGTTGCTGAGCGGCCTGTCCGAATCGGCGCGGCAGATCTCGCTCGCCTCCGACCTCGACCCCGGCGTCCGCGTCACCGCCGCCACGCTCACCACCGAGCTCCTCCGCGACATCGACGACGGCCGCTGTGTCCTCGACGGTCAGGGCCCCGCGGGCGCGCCGCTCACCCAGGGCGCCATCCCTCTCACGGCCAACACGCTGCGCGGCGCGCCGCAGGGCCTCGCGCTCTCCATCGAGCGCTTCCTCGACGGCCCGCAGAACCAAAGCGGCGTCAGCGTTGACGCCGTGAAGGACCTCACGCGCCTCCTCACCACCCACACGAGCGACCTCTTCGGCGCCGAAGGCGCCGTGGAAGCGCCCGTCGTCGCGATCCTCGAGCCCGCAGCCGGTCCCGTCGCGGGCAGGCCGCGCGTCCGTGTCAGCGCCGACGACGCCCGCGGTGTCTCCGCCGTGGCGCTCATCGCGCCCGAGCAGCTCACCGGCACCGGCGAGACGAGCTGCACGAGCCCGGTGCATTGCGAGCTGTCCGCGGAGCTGAACACCGCGCTCTTTCAGCCGGGCCCCGTGACCATCACGGCACGCGCGACCAACGCGCTCGGCGTTTCGAGCGAGGCGTCGGTGGTGGTCACCATCAACAACGCCATCCCCGAGATCGAGGTGAGCGCGCCGAGCGCGGGTCTGGTGAGCGGCGTCGTCCCGGTGTTGGCGCAGGCGACCTCGGCCGTCGGTATCGCCGCCTTCGATTTCGCGGCGCCTGGCCTCGGGGAACTCGCGCTCTGCGCGCCGCCCGCCACCACCAACTGCGACCGCGAGCCCGACCCGACGCGGATCGACGTCCTCTGGGACACCGCTACCGCGCCCGAGGGCGCCGTGACGCTCACCTTCCGCGCGCGCGATACTGCGGGGAACGACGCGTTCGAGGTGGTCGAGGTCGAGGTCGACAACATCGCCGCCGGCACCATCGCTGGCCTGGTGGAGCTCGGCTATCCCGTCGTCGGAGCCACCATCACCGCGTACGAGGTCGAAAGCGGCGTGCGCGGCGCGGTCATCGGCTCCGCTATCACCGATGACGAGGGCCGCTACCAGATCGAGAACCCCGAGTTCGCGGGGGTGGTCGAGGTCGTCGCCGAGGGCGGCGCCTTCGAGGATCCCTCGACCGGGCTCCTGCTCACCCTGCGCGCCGGGCAAGCGCTCTCCGCTGCGATCGCGGACGTCGCCCTCGGCCAGGCCGTCACCCTCAACGTGAACGCCTGGACCACCCTCGCGCTGCGACGCGCGCGTGCCACGCTGTCCGACTCGCCCTCGTTCCCAGCCGCGCTCGCGTTCAGCTCGAACCTGTTCGCGAGCCACCTCCTCCGCCCCGGCGCGCTGTCGCTCAACAGCTCCGCCTCCGCGGACCTGCTCCACCAAACCCCGGCGCCGTCGGACGCCGCGGCCATCATCGCGCTCACCCACGCAGGCCTCTCGCGCATGGCCGCGCAGACCTCGATCGACGTCGGCGGCGCCCCCGGTCAGATCACGCCGGTCGATCTCCTCGACGTGCTGCTCGACGACCTGAGCGACGGCGTGCTTGACGGCACCGCCTCGGGCGTCGCCCTGTTCCTCGACCAGGAGTCCGTCCCTGCCGGCCCCGACGCCCTGAGGACGTCTCTCGCGATCGGAGTCGACAACTTCGTGAAGAACGCGCCGCTCCGCGACCAGGGCGTCGTCATCCTCGAAGCTCCGAGGAACGCTTCCAGCATCACCAGCGCGGCCCTGAGCGCCGCTGGCTTGCTCTACGACGACCTGTCGCTCGATCGCTCCGTCCTCTTTCCCGCGGACGCTCCGATCACGCCCTTCGACCAGGTGCCACCCACGATCAACCTCACCTTCGCTGCGCCGAACGAGGCTGCGCCCTTCGGTGCCGCGTTCGACGGCGTCGTCGCGATCATCGCGACAGCAAGCGACCCGAGCGGCCTCTCCGCCTTCGAGGTGCTGCGCCCCGACGTCCCCGACCTGTTCTCGCCGGTCGCGGACATCCGCGCCGAGATCGACGGTTCGCAGCCCCCGAACCAGGCCGAGGTGCTCGCCGAGTGCGACATCGCGATCGGCGATCCGCCGTACGCCCTGGCGGACGCCTCTCGACAGGTCTGTCTCTGCGTCGAGGCGGTGGACGCCCTCGAGAACGTTGCGCGCGACGTGCAGTGCTTCACCCGGCCGCTGCCGACCGTCACCACGGACGCCGGCGCGTTCGTCGGCCCCGCGCGCGGTGGGATCGCGGTCAGCGCGACCGGCTCCTTCGAGCTCGACTCCTGCGGCGGCACCGCGACCCAGGGCGGCGCGGCGATCGGGGCCGGCCAATCCACCGCGAGCGGCCACTCCTGTGCGGTGTTCGTCCCATTCACCGCGCCGCTCGCGGCCGGCGCGGTCACCCTCGATGTAGACGTGACCGAGATCGGCGGCGCGGTGTCACGCTCCACCTTCCGCTACACCGTCGACCTCGAGCCGCCTACGCTGTCCATCACGGCGCCGTCTGCGGGCATCTTCCGCACCACACCGCCGCTCATCGCCGCGTCCGCTGCGGACGCAAACCTCGCGTCGGTGACCACCGACGTCACCACCAACGCGGAGCCAGTGGTGCGCGCGCTGCCCGGCACCATCGACGCCGACGGACACGTCACCTTCCCGCCCTTCACCGACGCCGGGCCCGACGGCCTCCGCACCATCACCGTCACGGCCACCGACTCGGCTGGCAACGAGGAGAAGGTGCAGATCAGCTACACCAAGGACACGGCGCCGCCGTCGCTTTCACCGCTCGGCGCCGCCGACGGGAACCCGCTCCGCTATTACGAGCTCACCGCCACGACCGCGTTCACGCCGTCGAGCCAGTGCTCCACCTTCCCGTTCACGGGGTGCGTGTTCGATATCGCGTCGTCAACCGGCACGACGGACGTCGTGCTGCGGACCAGCGCCGCATCAGCGGACACCTACCGCCGCTGGCAGCACCTCGCGGGCCAGCTCAGGAACCCGTCGACGCTTTCGCCGGTGCCGGTCGAGAACCGCGCGCCAACACTTCGCCTCAAGGCCGAACCCGACGTCACGGTGGAGGCCCGCATCGACGCGTCCTGCCCCGCCGACGAGCCGGCCTTCGAGGCTCGCAGTCGCGGCACCTTCACGGCCGATCCGGTCGGGCTCGTCGACGTGCCGATCGCCGACACCTCCAACCTCACGTTCGCGCCCACCATGCTCCGCTCGCAGACCGGCGACGCCACCCTGTGCCTGAGCATGCGCCCCGTCGACCAGGCGGGGAACAAGGGCGCAATCACCACGCACTTCTTCAAGTACGAGGCGACGCCGGCCCCGCTCCACATGGTGTGGAACTCGGGCGCCTACAGCCCCGCGGGCTTTCAGGAGGACGTCGAGGCCGCCGACGACGGCGCGGACGACCTCGTGCTCTCAGGCGCAGGGCAAGGGAGCGCTGGCCGCGTGTTCGCGCATGCCTACTTGGTCTCGCCCTCGACCTCGACGAACTACAACTACGTCTACAGCCTCGCGCCAGGCGCGGCACCGACGATCACCGTGAGCCACCGGGAGGTCGTCCAGGTCTCGCGCCAGCGCGCTTTCAACTGGTGCTACACCCTCGACGGCGCCGACTCCGATTCAGTCATCGACGACGATGACGATGACCTCGTCAACCCCGACTGCGTCGCCCCGAACGAGGCCAACAGCCCGCCGGACAACCCGACCTGGAGCGGCGCGCGCACCAACCAGCGCAGCAACAGCGCGTCCTGGGCGCTCTTCTCCCCCACGGGCGGCAGCCTGCTGAGCGCGACTGCCTTGATGGAACACCGCGCGACCGTCAGCGGCGAGACCGACGCGACCTTCTCTCACGATCCAGCGTCCTCCTACTCCACGAGCGCCGACACCACGGAGCTCGGGCAGACCTTCAGCTTCACGATCCCGCTCGAGCAGGTCTCGCTCGAGGTGTGGAGCTACAACGCTGTCACCGGGCAGCCCGGCACGCTCGTCGACGCGGGCGCCGACGTGAGCTTCACCGCCGGGGGCAGCTCGCCGTCCTCTCGCCACCGCTTGCTGCTCTTCCGCGCGCCGGTGCCGCAGAACGCGGTCACGCTGCGCTCGGCGAGCGCGATCAACACGCAGGCCGGCACCATCGGCTTCAACGACACCTGCTCGGCGCGCAACTCCTCCGGGACGCCGGTGAGCCAGATATTCGCGCTGCCGGGGGACCACTGGGTCGTGGCGGACGCGTCGCTCCCGTCCGGCACCGAGCCCGCGCCGCCGCGTCCGCTGTTGTGGGTGGCGTCGGGGTCGTTCTCGGAGTGTCGTGGGAGCGCGACCAACGACTGCCGGTACGGGCGGTACTTCGATGATTACCTCGACGCGCGGTGGGCCTGGCTGAGCGGGCGCTCGCTGACCGCGCAGGGCCAGATGGGCGGCGTCACCGGGGCCGCGTTCCTCGCCCAGACGAGTCGTGCGGTCCCGGCGGGGGAGACCCGGTCCCTCGCGCAGGAGCAGTGATGCGCGCCGTCGCGATCGTCGTTCTACTAACCAGCGGCACCGCTTCCGCCGACGAGGGGGAGGGCTATGTTGGCGCCGGCGTTGTGCTCGATGCCGCATGGCTGCGCCACCCCCGAAAAAACCGGGCAACGCTTCCCGACGCTGGCACTCCCATCGCGTTCTTGCCGCATCTTAACACCTCGGTGCACTACGGGCTCAGCAACGAGCTGCACGCTGGTCTCGGGATCGAGGGCGCTGCCGCCCAGAATGTTGTCACCAACGACGTTGCAATAGGCGGGACTTCGGCAACTCTCATCACAGGTGCGTACCTCGAGGTCGCCGCTCCCCTCACCGTCAGCTGGCGCTTCGACACCGGCCAGGACGCTACTGGCGTCGCCGCGTTCGACGCTGCACCGATGCTGACGCTCTGGTCCGCGAGTGCACTTGCCGATCCGACGAAGGTCGACACCTCCGGGCACCCCGCGAGACTTCCGGTTCAGGTTCGCGATGCGCTTGACCCCGGGATCGTCGTTCGACTCAGAGCAGTTCTCCAGGTTCGCTTGCTCCAAACGCTCGCGCTCACGCTCGGCCCTACGGTCGCGTTCGCGTGGGCTGGAACGCCGAGCCTGCGCCTCGGCGTCGCCCTCGAACCGTCCCTGATCTCGTCACCGACGCCGCGGTGAACACCCCGACCGGTCCGCTTGGAAACTCAGCGGGGTAGCCCACCAACTTCGCGGAAAACATGATGCAGCCTAGCGCTCGACGACCAGTCCGTTCCGCAATTTCTGGCCACTCTGAACGGAAATTCAGTACAGAGTCCTGCAGCCCGCCGTGCCCCGCACACGCGAGGGCACGGCGGGAAAATCCCTTCTTTGTCGGGGGATTAGGCTTGCGCGCGACCCGCGTTCCGTTCTATCCGGCCCTGCCGGCGGAGGTAAGAAATGGGTCTTGGCGATCTTGAGCGACCTTCCTTCAGCGGCCACGAGACGTTCCCTTTCCGGTACACGTGGCTCAAGAAGGCATACGACGGCGTCGGCAACGACCCTCAGCTCTTCGTCCGCGAGGACGCCCTCGCCACACTCGGTGTCGGCAAGAACATGGTTCGCAGCATGCGCCACTGGGCGCTCGCGGCCGGGGTTCTCGAAGAACATGCGGAATTCCCGAAGCGCCGTGCAGGCTTCGTGAAGCGCGCGCGACTCGGCGACCAACTCTTCGCCGACGACGGCTGGGATCCCTACCTCGAGGACCCGGCGACGCTTTGGTTGCTCCACTGGAAGATCGCTTCTCTCCCGGACAACTGCTCGACGTGGTGGTTCGTCTTCAACGAGCTCGGCGACGGCCGGTTCACGCGCGCGCAGATCGCTGACCGGCTCGCTGCACTCGCCAAAGCGAAGCAGTGGGCCAAGGTTTCTGCGAGTTCCCTCAAGCGCGACGTCGACACGTTCATGCGCTCTTATGTTGCGCCGACCGGAGCCCGAACAAAGGCGGTCGAGGACTTCCTCGACTGCCCACTCGTCGAACTCCGCCTCATCCGAGACTCCGGTGAGCCTGGATCTTACGAGTTCAACCGAGGACCGCAGCCCACGCTGCCGGACGAGATCTTCGCGTTCGCGCTCGGTGAGTACGTCAGTCGTCGCCGTTCGAGCGCCAAGACCCTCGCTCTCGAGGAGATTCAGTACACGCAAGGCGCGCCGGGGAGGGTGTTTCTCCTCGATGCTGCCGGTGTCGCGGGCCGGCTCGAGCGAGTGCACGCACTGTCCGGCGGTGCCTGGAGCTTCGACGACACCGCCGGTGTCGCGCAGCTCCTCGTCAATCGCGACCTCGATCCCTCCCGATTTCTCGTTCGCTACTTCCGAGATGCAGCCTAGGAGCCGCTGATGAACAAGGCAGCCACGACCCTCGCAGACATCTGCGAGATTCGGACTCGGTACCGCCGCAGCGTCCACCTTGAGCGCGACGCGCAAGTCCCCGGCATCCTCGACGGCTACGTTCTAACACCGTTGGCGCGCCGCACACTCCATCGGATCATCGGCGGGCTGCTCGCGGACAACGGCCAACGCGCGTGGACACTCACCGGCCCGTACGGCTCAGGCAAGAGCGCGTTCGAAGTCTTCCTTTTCGCACTGCTCAGCAAGCGCAACGAGGCGGTACACCAACGGGCTCGCCAACTCCTGCGCGAGAGCGAGGAGACCCTCGCGAAGGCCCTCCTGTCGCCCCGGGCTCTCGTCGGTCGCGGTGGCTTGCTCCCGGTGCTCCTCACGGGAGAACGCGGACGGCTCGACGACGCCATTGTTCGGGCCCTCGAGCGCGCCGTCACGGATTTCTGGTCTGGTCCTGGAGCCCGCGCAGACATCGTGTCGCGGATCCAGGCCGCAGCCCGCGGCATCGTTCAGGGTAAGCGCTTGAGCGCCAGTGAGATCGTCGCCCTCGTCGAGGAAACGGCCGCAAAGGTCGCGCGTTCAATGAACGCAGGGGCCGGCTTGCTCCTCGTTGTCGATGAGCTCGGCAAGTTCCTCGAGCACGCGGCGCTCGTCCCTTCTGACGGTGACGTTTACCTCCTCCAGCTTCTGGCCGAGGCTGCTAACCGCAGCGGAGATGCGCCGATCGTCGTCGTCACCACGCTTCATCAGGCGTTCGAGCGATACGCAGCACGACTGGGGAACCTGCAGCGGAGCGAGTGGGCGAAGATCCAGGGGCGCTTCGAAGATGTCGCCTTCCAGGAATCACCTGAGCAAGTCCTCCAACTTGTTGGAGCAGCGATCGACTTCCGCGCCAAAGCGAGCTGGCTGCGTGAGCACCACAAGGGCGTTGCAGCTGAGTGTTCCCGATTGGTTGCGAACGCTGTTGGTGTCCGAAAAGAGACGCTTGTCGAACTCCTCACGGCCAGTGCACCCCTTCACCCCTCAACAGCGCTTGTTCTCGGGCCGGCGTTCCGAGGCTACGCGGCTCAAAACGAGCGCTCGCTGTTCGCTTTTCTCGCATCGCGCGAACCGTTCGGCTTTCAGGCATTTCTGCAGAAGGCCTCGATCTCTGATCGCTCGGTCGGGACGTACCGAATCTCCGATCTCCACGACTATCTCGCCGCGAACCTCGGTTCTGCGCTCGATGCCGGTGCCCAGGGAAGGCGCTGGAGCACGATCGAAGAGGCCCTGACCCGGCTAGGAAAGGATAGTCGTCCGCTCGATGCCGCGGTCGTGAAGACCATCGGCGTCCTGAACGCACTCGGCGGCTCGACGCCGGCGATCGCCTCCAACGAGTTCCTGCAGTTCGCCCTCGACGGATTTCAGCAGGCGTCAAAAAAGGACGTCGCTGATGCCATCAAACGTCTCCAGCGTTACTCCTCGATCGTTTACCGAAAGTACAAGGACGCTTTCCAACTCTGGGACGGTAGCGATCTCGACGTTGAAGCACTCATGGAAGATGCCGCGGGCAAAGTCGATGGCGCAGCCGATCTCGCTGCGGAGCTCGAGCGCCTCCATCCGGCCCGTCCCCTCGTCGCGAAGCGCCACCTGTTCAAGACCGGAACGCTTCGATACTTCGACGTCCGCTACGTCAACGCCCGCGACATTCACTCCGCCGACGAGCTCCTACCCGAGAAGGCCGCCGCGGATGCTGATGGGCTCCTTGTGTACGTCATTCCTTCGAGCACCGAAGAGGCGCAAACGATTCGCCGGGCGGTGAGCAAGCCGCAGTTCTGGTTTGGCAGTCAGCAGATCCATCGCCGCCCGCTGATTCTCGCGATCCCTGACGAGGCGGCGCCTATGCGCGAGTCTCTCATCGAGCTCGCTGCACTCGAAAAAGTTCGAGCTGAGACCGTTGGTCTTGAGAGCGATCCAATCGCCCGCCGCGAGCTCGCCGCTCGCGGAAGCGAAGCCAGACAGCACCTCCACCAGCAGGCGGAGGCGATGTTCGGCCTCGCTCGGCGTGAAGCGACCGCGCGCTGTGCGTTCTTCGTCAACTCAGACGGCGAGGCAGAACGGCGCGAGCAGCGATTTTCCGCGCGAGAGCTCTCGGACCTCGCAAGCCGGCTCTGCGACGCCGCGTACGCTCACGCCCCGCGCATTCACAACGAGCTCATTAACCGTCGCCAACTCTCCAGCGCTGCCGCGTCTGCACGACGCCTCCTGTTGGAGGTGATGCTCTCCCGGGCCGCCGAACCCGACCTCGGCTTCTCCGAGGGGGCGCCCCCCGAGCGAGCCATGTACCGTGCTGTCCTTGTCGAACACGGACTACACCGCATGGTTGATGGCAAGCTACAGCTGTCCTCTCCCCCTGACATGAAACAGGGCCTTGGTCCTGTGTGGCGTCACGTCGAAGAGATCTTCTCCACGCGCGACGGCCAGCGGATTCCTGTCGCCGAACTGTTCACCGAATTGGAGCGGCCGCCGTTCGGCCTGAAGGCTGGCGTGCTCCCAATCGTTCTCACTGCCATCCTTGTCGACATGGACAGCGAGGTCGCACTCTACGAGGAGGGCGCATTCGTTCCGCGATTGACCGCTGCTGTCATCGAGCGCCTTGTCCGCAACCCGCGCATCTTCGAGGTCCAGCGTTCTCGGATCGACGGGGCCCGCGCCCAAGTCTTCGAGCGCTTCGCCGACGCCTTCGTCGCCCAGCCAGGAAAGAGCTCGAAGAACCAACTCGTCAAAGTCGTCAAGCAACTCGCGACCCTCATCGCCGGCTGCCCACCGTTTGCCCTGTTGACGAAGCGCCTGCCGCCACGAACCGTCGCCGTCCGCGACGCGCTCGTTCGCGCGAAGGAGCCAGCGCAGCTCCTCTTCTCTACGCTGCCGCAGGCTTGCGGTCTCGATGCGTTCGACCCCGCGGCGCGTACGTCGGAGCGATCCGTCGACGAGTACTTCCGCGCGCTGCGCACGGCGCTCGACGAGATCGAAGCATCATTCCCCGCGCTCTTGAAAGAGTGCCAGGCTTGGATGTCAACTTCATTTGGTCTTTCTGCCGACGCGACCTCGTTCCGCAAAGACCTTCGTTCACGTGCCGCAGCGGTCTCGTCCCTCGCTGTCGAACCGAAGTTGAAGAGCTTCTTGCTCCGCGCAAGCGAAGAAGCCCTTGAAGACGAGGAGTGGCTCACTTCGCTGCTAACCTCCATCAGCGGGAAGCCCCCGGCACAGTGGGCGGACCCTGACGTCGACGCGTTTCAAGCGCACCTCGCCCTCCTCACCGAGAAGTTTCGGACGTTCGAAGCATTGGCGTTCAGCCTGCGTGGACAGGTCGGCGGAGATGCATCCGACGACGCCCTGCGTGTCGCGCTCGCGCGCCTTGGCGGAACGGAACGCAGTCTCGTTGTCCGCGTTGCCCGCGAGTCTAAAGAGGCGGTGATGCGTGCGGAAGCCATGATCGAGCAGGTTCTTGCGGACGCGGGGATCTCACACGACAACGAGCTTGCGCTCGCTGCGCTCGCTCGCGTTGCCGAGCGTTTCCTACACCCGAAACGCCGAGCGGAGATGACCGATGCCTGAGCCCGTGACGCGCCACATTCTCAACGTTTCAGGCGGTAAGGACAGCTCCGCACTCGCGATCTTCATGCGGGATCGGGTGCCGAACATGGAGTACGTCTTCTGCGACACGCAGAAGGAGCTAACGGAAACATACGAGTATCTCGACAAGCTTGAGGCCTACCTTGGCAAACCCATCGTTCGTTTGAACGCCGGGCGAGGCTTCGACCATTGGCTGAAGATGTACGGCGGCTACCTCCCGTCCAGCCGAATGCGCTGGTGTACGCGCATGCTCAAGCTGCGACCGTTTGAGCAATACGTCGGCGACGATCCAGTCCGGAGCTACGTCGGCATCCGAGCGGACGAAGATCGCAGCGGCTACGTCAGCACGAAGCCGAATATCAAGGCGCTCTTCCCGTTCAAGGAAGAAGGCATCAACAAGGCTGATGTCTTCAGAATCCTCGAAGAGTCGGGCGTAGGGGTGCCCGACTATTATCGCTGGCGTTCTCGTTCTGGATGCTACTTCTGCTTTTTCCAGCAGCAAGAAGAATGGCTCGGCCTCAAAGAAAACCACCCAGACCTCTTCGAACTTGCCAAGTCGTACGAGAAAGTGGACCCCGAGACCGGTGAGCGTTTCACTTGGAGCCAGGGGCGGACGCTTGATGAGCTGACGGCCCCCGCGCGAGCACAAGAGATTCGTCGCAAAGCCGCTGAACGCAAGAAGAGGACAACGTCGGACCGGCTGCTTCAGATCGTTGCCGACGATGACGAACTAGACCCCTCGGAGCGGGCGTGCCTGGTCTGCGACTTGTAGCTTGGCTCGGGGGATAGATGGGGGCGTTCAAGCAATCACTCGCGGGGGTCCACCCGGTATACGAGGTCCCTGACGACGACCTCGTTCGCGACGTGCTGATTCCAGCGATGACGAACGCCGATGAGGTCCGCGTTGGCATGGGCTACTTCAGCTCCCACTCCCTCGCGCAGCTGTCCGCTGGCCTAGCGGCGTTCCTCTGCAACCGAGCCGGCCCCCTTCGACTGCTGATTAGCCCCGAGATCAGCCAAGAGGATCGCGACGCCATCGCACAAGGCGTAGGGGAGCCACAGGCCGTTGTTGATCAGCTCGCGCAGCGCATCTTCTCTTCGCAGGCCGCAGCGGCGTCGGCGCTCACCACGCACGCGCAACAATGCCTCGCTTTCCTCGTCGCGTCAGGACGGCTGGAGCTCCGTTTCGTCCTGATGAAGCGCGGCATGTACCACAAGAAGCAGTGGCTCTTTTGCGGCGAAAGTGCCTGGGCGGCAGTTCATGGTTCAGGCAATGCAACTGAAAGCGGCCTCGTCACCAACGGTGAGCAAATGACAGTCGATCGCGCGTGGTCCGACGGAGACGCCGCGCGGATACGGGTTGAACGCCTCCTTGCCCAGTGGGACCGCCAATGGAACAACCGCAGCCCGCACTCTCTAACCTTGTCGGCATCCCAGGGCCTCCGCTTTGTCGTCAAGCCCGCCACTCCGCCTCCGACTTCCGATGACTTCTGGAAGGCGTGGCAACGCGACTTTGAAGCGGGCCTTGAGCCAGAGCTTCCGCCCGACGTACGGGCACCCCCAGGCACGAAGCTCCTCTCGATCCCTGAGGGAACAGAGTGGCGCACCGGCCCGTATCAGCACCAAGGTCTTGCGGTAGACGCCTTCCTCGCCAAGCAAGGACGCGGCGTGATGGCCATCGCCACCGGCGGAGGAAAGACCCAGACGGCACTCATCGCAGCGACGGCCCTTCAGTCGGAGCAGCCTGCAGGCTTCCTCGTGATTATCCTCGTTCCGTCGCGCCCCCTGATGATGCAGTGGGCCGCCGCGGTTCGACGCTTCGGGATCGAGCCTCTACTGCCGAGCCTCGCGGAACCCACAAGCCGAAGGGCGCTACTCCAAGAGCTGCAAGTCGCTCTTTCACTGAATTCTAAGCGAACATCAGTAGTGGTCACAACCAATGCACTATTCGCAGACGACCAGTCTATAAGGGACTTGATAGAACGCCTTCCCATCCCTGTTAAAATACTTCTGATCGGCGATGAGATGCACAACCTTGGTGCGCCGGTAATACGTGGAAGCCTTCCCGAACGTGCATTCTATCGCCTCGGACTATCCGCAACTCCTGTTCGGCAATACGACCCAGACGGGACTGACAAACTCCTCGAGTACTTCGGACAGCCTGTCCTCGAGTTCACGCTGAAGGAAGCCATCAATTCCGGCTGTCTCACGCCATACAACTACCATCTCCATGAGGTTTCTCTCACGGCCGAGGAGGTCGACAGATGGATGGAACTCACCGAACAGCTTCGCCGCGCCGGCTTTCGAGTCGACGACGATGGGGCGACTGTCGGCATGAGTCCCAAGGTCGAGCGCCTTCTTCGCGAACGACGCGCCGTTCTTGAGAACGCGACCAACAAGATCTCCGTCCTCCGTTCGATTCTCTTGGCGATGTCGCGCGACAGACTGCGTCGTTGCCTGATCTACTGCTCAGCAAAGCCGCCCGTCGTTGACGACACGGACCGTCAGATTGACCGCGTGAACTCGCTCCTGTCCGATCTCGCGGTCATCAGCCATCAGTTCACGGCTGACGAAACATCCGGAGGCACCGCCGACTCCTTGCTCGAGGCCTTTGGGAGAGGGGACTATCAGGTCCTGACTGCGATGAAGGTGCTCGACGAGGGAGTCGATATTCCGCAGACGGACCTCGCCTTCGTCCTCGCCTCCAGCACCGTGCGAAGAGAATGGGTCCAACGACGCGGCCGCATCCTTCGCAAGGCCCCAGGGAAGCTCATCGCGACCCTGCACGACTTCATCGTTGTGCCCCCGGACATGTCCAGCACGCCTGGGCGCGCGATTCTGCGCAGCGAGCTTGAACGTGCAGAAGAATTCGCCGTCCTCGCCGAAAATGAGTGGGCGCCCGACGGCCCACGTACAACGATGGGCCGGCTCGACACCGTCGCCTGGAGAAGGGGTGTTACATGATTTCCAATAGACGCGTTCTTGAAGTCTCGAGGGACAAGGTGCTTCTGATCGAAGAGCGATATGCCGGCTACAGAGCGGAACTCATCCAAGCGCTCACGGCGGCTATTCTCACACAACAAGAGGGCCTTTCCGAGAACGGTCGTCACGATCGTGTCACGAGGATTGTCGACGCCCTCGGCGGCAAGGTTGTCGCTAAGTCGGGGAACAGCTGATGCGCCTCATCCGCACTCGTATCGAGAACTTCAAGCTGCTCGAGGACGTGTCCATCGACTTTTCCGTCGACGCAAAGAAGCCGCTGACCGTTGTTCGCGCCGAAAATGGCTCCGGCAAGACCTCTCTCCTATACGCTCTGCAGTGGGCCTTCTATGGCCTCGCGGGTCTTCCGGAGTCTGCGCGCAGCCTCCGATTGAGTTCTTCAGCGCTCCGGCAAGGAACACCTGCGACGATCTCTGTGATGGTCGAGTTTGAACACACCGACGATAGCCGGGATCTTTCACGCTACCGCCTCGTGCGAACGGTGACCGAGACTCCCGGTGTAGGTGACGCCGTCGAGAGAAAGAGTGAGCGCGTCCGGCTGCTTCGAATCACGACGGCCGGCGAGGAAGACGTCGCCGCCGCGGACACGCTCATCGCCAAGTTTCTTCCGCCGCAGATGCAGCAGGTCTTCTTCACCAACGGAGACGCGGTCCAGACATTTATCTCCGGCCAGGTCAACACGACGGCGCGCAAGACGCACGTACAGGCCCTGATCCTATCCCTTCTCGGGATTGATTCCCTGAGACTTGCAGTCAAGGATCTCGCCGCCGCGCACAAGGTAATTCGAGGCAAGGCAGCCGAGAGCGGAGGAGCCGACACGTCCGAGCTTGAGAAGCTGCTTCAGAAGACCGTCGACGAGGAACTTGAGGTCGAAGCGAAGATCAGGTCCCTCACAGAGGCCCTCTCCAACATGACCGAGCAAAAGGGGTCATGGGAGCGCGAGCTGAACGCCCTACGTGGCATCGGGGATCTTGACGAACTCAACGAGAGAATCGAGACCGCAGAAAGGGCGCGAAGATCTGCCGAAATCGCGCGTGATCGAGCGTTGGGGCGGATGCGCGCTGAGCTGAAGTCTGAAGAGTGCTCTTGGATGCTCCTCGGCAGCACCCTTTCCCAAGGCGTCACGAAGCTCTCGGAGCTCGCCGACAGAAACGTTATTCCCGGTCCATCCATCGAGGTGTTGATCGACAGGCTGGAGATGAAGAAGTGCATCTGCGGTGAGCCTCTTGAACTCGGCTCCTCACATCGCGCGACCGTAGAAAAGCTCTGCGCAGAGCAACAGACAATCTCGGTCCAACGGCAGAGGCTCACTCAGCTTTTCCACACCGCTAGACAGGCGAAGACCGCGCACGAAGCGCGGGTTAGGGCCCTCGAATGGACAAGTCGATCGGACGCGGCGCATCCGCGATCGACAGGATGGCTCGATCGTGATCTACGAATGGCGTGATGGCCGAGGCGACCGTGCGGAAGAAGTTCAAGGCGCTGAAG
>JADZDP010000249.1 GCA_020850995.1 Deltaproteobacteria bacterium | reverse complement strand
CGAAGCAGGAGAACTGCGGCTTTCGCTGCGCCGCGGCGGTCGAGGGTGCGCAGCGCTGATCGCCGCGCTGCGAATGCCGAAGCAGGAGAACTGCGGCTTTCGCTGCGCCGCGGCGGTCGAGGGTTCGCAGCGCTGATCGCCGCGCTGCTTGTCAACAGGCAGGAGAACTGCGGCTTTCGCTGCGCGGCGGCGGTCGAGGGTTCGCAGCGCTGATCGCCGCGCTGCGTGTCAACAGGCAGGAGAACTGCGGCTTTCGCTGCGCGGCGGCGGTCGAGGGTGCGCAGCGCTGATCGCCGCGCTGCGTGTCAACAGGCAGGAGAACTGCGGCTTTCGCTGCGCCGCGTCGATGGCAGCCCAGGAGACGATTAGCCGCTGACGGCGACGGCCTAGTGTGCCATTGCGCTGCGCGAGCGGAGGGTGCTCGGCGCAGGCCTTCGCTGCGTGTGGTGGGGGCTCTGCATGGGTATGGGCGCCAAGCTCGGGGTCACGGCCGCCGTCGCCGCCGCGGTGTTCGCGGTGGATCTGATGGTCCCCGGCGGCTACGCGGTGGGCGCGCTCTACGTCGTGCCCCTGGTGCTCGTGCACGTGCTGCGCTGCTCCGCGGGCTGGTGCATGCCAACCGTGGCGCTCGTGTCGAGCGCGCTGCTGCTCCTCGACCCTGTGCTCGGCACCTCGGGTACGGACCAGCAGCTCACCTACGTGAACCGCGGCTTCAGCCTGCTCGCGCTCTGGTCGGTCGCCGGGCTGGTCGAGGTGAGCCGGCGGCGGACCCTGCAGGTGAGCGAGGCGCAGGCCACGGCCGGTACGCTGTTCGACGCAGCCCTCGAGGCCGCGCCCGACGCCATGCTGGTGGTCGACCAGGGCGCCAAGGTCCGCGCCGCCAACGCCAGCGCGCTCGCGCTCTTTCGCTACTCGCGCGAGCAGCTCCTGGGCAAGGCGCTCGCCGAGCTCGTGGTCGAGCGCCGCGTCGAAGTGGGCGGTCTGGCGAGCGTCATGGGCGCCCCCCAGGGCACGCCGCGCGCCGGCAATGGCGGCGGGTTGGGCGGCCCGCTGGTGGGTGTGCGCGGCGACAAGAGCGAGGTGGCGGTCGAGGCCACCACGAGCTTCCTCGAGCGCGACGGCGAGCGATTCACCGTGCATGCGCTGCGCGACATCACCGACAAGCGGCGGCTCGAGGAGCGCCTGCTCTCGTCGCAGCGCATGGAGTCCATTGGCCGCCTGGCGGGCGGCGTGGCCCACGACTTCAACAACCTGCTCGCCGTCATCATGAGCTACGGGCGCTTCGTGGCCGACGCGCTCGACGCCGAGCACCCCGCCCGCGGCGACGTCGACGAGGTGCTCGCGGCCGCCGAGCGCGCCGCCGGGCTCACGCGCCAGCTGCTGGCCTTCTCGCGCCGCCAGGTGGTGAAGCCGCTGCGCCTGCGCTCGAGCACCTTGGTCTCCGACATGGAGAAGATGCTGCGCCGCCTGCTCGGCTCCGACATCGAGCTGATGACCAGCTGCTCCACTGAAGAGGGGCTCATCGAGATCGACCCGGCGCAGCTCGAGCAGGTCATCCTCAACCTGGTGATCAACGCGCGCGACGCCATGCCCAAGGGCGGCCGCATCACCGTGGAGATCGGCAACGCCACGCTCGATCAGGCCTACTGCGACTCTCACCCCGACGTGCTGGCGGGCGAGTACGTCATGCTGGCGGTCAGCGACACCGGCGTAGGCATGACGGAGGCGGTGCGCCTGCGCGTGTTCGAGCCCTTCTTCACCACCAAGGCGCCGGGCGCCGGCACCGGGCTCGGCCTCGCCACCGTGTACGGCATCGTCAAGCAGGCCAACGGCCACATCTGGGTCTACAGCGAGCCCGGGCGCGGCTCCACCTTCAAGGCCTATTTCCCGCGCGTGGGCGGCGCGCCCGACGCGCTCGTGGCCACGCGGCACGCGCCGGCGCAGGGCGGCAGCGAGACCATCCTGCTCGTCGAGGACGAGGCGCCGCTGCGGCGGGTGGCCGTGCGCGTGCTCAAGCGCGCGGGCTACAACGTGCTCGAGGCCGGCAACGGGCTCGACGCGCTCGCCAAGGTGGAGACCGGCGTCAAGGTCGACCTGCTCATCACCGACGTCGTCATGCCCATGATGGGCGGGCGCGAGCTGGTCGCCAAGCTGCGCGAGCGCGACCCCGACCTCGCCGTGCTCTACGTCTCGGGCTACACCGAGAACGCCATCGTGCACCACGGCGTGCTCGACCCCGACATCATCTTCTTGCAGAAGCCCTTCCAGCCCGACGAGCTCTTGCGCCACGCGCGCTTGGTGCTCGACGGCAGCGGGCGGAACCGGAAGGCGCCGGGCTGAAGGGGGGCCACGGCGTCAAACTTGCCCGCCGTGACCATCGGTGCATGATCGGCCGAGGAGGTCTGGGTGCAGAAGTCGATCGCCATGGTGCTGGCGGGCGGCGAGGGGAAACGCCTCTGGCCGCTCACCAAGGAGCGCAGCAAGCCCGCCGTCTACTTCGGCGGGCGCTACCGCTTGATCGACTTCGTGCTCTCGAACCTGGTCAACTCGGGCTTCCATCAGATCAAGGTCATCACGCAGTACCGCGCCACCTCGCTGGTGCGGCACCTGACGCGCGCCTGGCCGCTCGCCTCCACCGTCATCGACCAGTTCATCGAGTGCGCGCCCGCCGCCATGAACCGCGGCCCCACGTGGTTTCGCGGCACCGCCGACGCCATCTATCAGAACCTCGACCTACTGCGCGAGGTCCGCCCCGACGACGTGCTCGTGTTCGGCTCCGACCACGTCTACAAGATGGACGTCAGCGTGATGATGGCCTTCCACAAGGACATGAACGCCGACGTCACGGTGGCCACGCTGCCGGTGCCCATCAAGGAGGCCTCAGCCTTCGGCGTGCTGCACGTCGACGACACCGGGCGCATCATCGACTTCGTCGAGAAGCCCAAAGACCCGCCGCCCATGCCCGGCCGCCCCGACATGGCGCTGGCGTCCATGGGCAACTACATCTTCAAGAGCAAGGTGCTGCTCGATGAGCTGCGCCGCGACGCCGATCAGACCGAGTCGGCGCACGACTTCGGCAAGGACATCCTGTCGACGGCGCCCTCGCGGCTCAAGGTCTACGCCTACGACTTCGCCTCGCACCTGTGCCGCGGCGAGAACGAGAGCTCGCGTGGCTACTGGCGCGACGTGGGCACCATCGACGCCTACCACGAGGCCTCGCTCAACCTCATCTCGGTGAGCCCGAGCCTCAACCTCTACAACGACGACTGGCCCATCCGCGGCAACCCCGCGCCGGCGGGCCCGTCGAAGTTCGTGTTCTCCGACTTCTCCGGCGGGCGCGTGGGCATGGCCATCGACACCGTCATCGGCGGCGGCGTCATCATCTCGGGCGGCCGGGTGGAGCGCTCGGTGGTGTTCCCGCACACGCGCATCAACAGCTACAGCCACATCACCGACGCGGTGCTGTTCCCCGACGT
>JADZDP010000248.1 GCA_020850995.1 Deltaproteobacteria bacterium | reverse complement strand
GTTGGGAGCCACCTCGCCATGGACGTTCGCTTGCTCGCCCTCGCCTCGCTCGCCGCCGTCACGCTCGCATGCCCGAAGGAGGAGGAGCCGCCACCGCCCGATCCCATTTGCACCGAGCCGACCGCGCCCCCCTGTCGCGACGAAACCCTCGCGTCCATCGACGTCAACCCCACCGAGGTGAGCGACGGCGAGATCCAAAACACGGCGAGAGAGGAGGGCGGCTTCGAGAGTGCGATCGACGCGACCGCGGGCGGCTTCAACGGCGACGGTGCCTACGTCTACGCTCGGTTCACCGACGATGGCCTCGAGAAGGTCGCGCTCACCGACGACGACTCCTTTGGCGACATGGACTGGGACATCGGCTTCCGTCGCTTCGTCGTTCGCCTGAACGGCGGCGACAGCGGACCGTCCTGCGTGGGTGCCGCCAACATCGGTCTGGGCACTCCCTTCGACGATGTCGACGAGATCCCGGACGGCGCCGAATTCCAGACCGATGACTTCATGAGCGGGAGCTGCGAGCTCATCCCCGACGGCTCGGGCCTGGGAACCGCGCCCGGCGTGACGCTGCAGAACTTCTGGGACTACACGGCGGAGAATTGCCTGGGCATGACGGGCAACACCTACCTCATCCAGCTCGCCGACGCGCGCGTCATCAAGCTGGTGGTGACGCAGTACTACGATCCGGCCGAGGCCCAGCAAGCCTGCGAAGACGGCGAGTTCGGTGACTTCGACGGCGAGGAGTCGGGCAACATCCACCTCTGGTGGGCGTTCCTCGAGTAGCCGATCGTGGTGCGCGCGCTCTCCCTGCTCCTGTTGCTCGCCGCCGGCGCCGCCGGCGCGCGCCCCGACGATCCGGGGCCCGGCGAGCTGTTCACCTTTGATAGCGGCGACGACGTCGAGGTCTACGACACGGTGCGCTTTCGCCTGCACTTCGCGCGCGCCGGAGCGCACCGCGTGCCGGCGGCCGACACGGATACCAGCGGCGTGCCGGACCACGTCGAGGCCTTGGGCGCCATCTACGAGTCGGTGCTCGACCGTTACCTCGAGCTCGGCTTCCTCGCGCCCCTCGGCGACAACGGCACCGACGCCGACAACGACGACGCGCGCTTCGACGTGTACCTCGTCGACTTCGGCCTCTCCGCCGATGGCGCCTTCACCGTCGAGGGGTGCAGCGGCAGCACCTGTTTCGGCTACATGGTGCAAGAGAATGACTTCTCGGGCTACGGCTACCCCTCGGCGAGCTACGGCAACCGCCTGCTCGCGAGCCACGAGCTGTTCCACGCCGTGCAGGCCGCCTACGACCACGAGCAAGGCCAGGTGATCGGCGAAGGCACGGCGGTGTGGGCCAGCGAGCAGTTCGACGAGGGACTCGACGACTACGAGGGCTACGCGGGCTACTACCTCGACGAGACCAACCTCCCCCTCGACGCCACCGGTGGCGCCGTGGTCAGCGGTCGCACCTACGGCAGCGTGATCTTCTGGCAGTTCCTCACCGAACGCTACGGCGACGACGCCGTGCAGCGCCTGTGGGCCGCCACCGTCGATGGCGCGGGAGGCATCGCCGATCCCTACTGGCTCGACGTCATCGAAGGCGTGGTGGGCGTCAGCTTTGCCGAGCTCTTCACCGAATTCGCGCGCTGGACGGTGTACACGGGCGATCGCGCCGACCCGAGCATGTCGTTCGCGGCGGGCTCCCAGCTCGACGACGTCGTGACCACAACCATCGAGCTGCCCTACACCGAGGACTCGTTCCTGGTCTTCGACGCCGGCTTCCAAGCGCTGCGCGCCGACGTCGGCGGTCGGGCGCAGATGGAGGCAGCCGCCACCGGCGAGGTCGACGACGTGCGCCTGCAGCTCTTCGCCGTCACCGACGATGGCGTGCTCGACGCCGTGACCGTCGAGGGCGCGCGTGGCAGCATCGACACGGGCACGGCCGACGAGGTCTGGGTGCAGGTGATCAACACCAGCCGTGCCGGCGGCGCTGCGCGCCCCGGCCTGTGCATCGGCGACGCCGCCGAGGTTGACGCGTGCCTCGCCGAGCTGAGCGATGAGCCGCCTCCCGACGACGACCCGCCGCCGGCGCCCTCGTGCCTCGGCTGCGCCAGCGCCGGATCGAGCGCGCCGATGATGCTTGCGCTCGTCGTGCTCCGGCGCCGCCGCTCGCGCTGAAGCCTCAGGCGCTCGCGGCGTGCCGCTCGTTCCAGGGCGCGACCTTGAACAAGAGCAACATACCGGGCACCGCCAGCACCACACACATGACGAAGAAGTTGAACCAGCCCAGGCCCTCGACCAGGAACCCCGTCGACGCGCTCATGAAGGTGCGCGGCACGGCCATCAGGCTCGTCAAGAGCGCGAACTGCGTGGCCGTGTAGAGCGGGTTCGTCGCCTTTGCGATGAACGCCACGAAGGCCGCCGTGCCGAGGCCCACGCCGAGCGCCTCGAGCGCGATGACCAAGCCGAGGCGCGCGAGGTCATCTGCACCGACGGCGGTCTGCGGCCCAAGCCACGCCAGCCAAGCGAACCCCACGATGGCCACGCCCTGCACCACGCCGAACACCCACAGCGCGCGGTTGATGCCGAGCTTCACCATCCACAGGCCACCGACGAAACCGCCGGCGACGTTGGCCCACAGCCCGGCGTTCTTGGCAACGATGCCGATGTCCGACTTGGAGTAGCCCATGTCCAGGTAGAACGGCGTCGCCAGCGCCGTGCACATGGAGTCGCCGAGCTTGTAGAGCAGCACGAAGGCGAGGATGACCAGCGCCTCCTTGACGCCCTTGCGCCCAAAGAACTCGCGAAAGGGCTCGACCACCGCGGCGCGCAGGGTCTTCGGTGGTGCGCCCACGGTGGGCAGCTCCCGAATGAGCACCGTGAGCAGCACGCCGGGCAACATGAACAGCGCGGTGATGGCGAAGACCATCGACCACGGCAGGTGATCGGCGAGGATGAGCGAGAGCGAGCCCGGCACCAGCGTCGACATCTTGTAGGCGTTGACGTGGAAGGCGTTGCCGAGCCCAAGCTCCTCGTCGGGCAAGAGCTCGCGTCGATAGGCATCGAGCACGATGTCTTGCGTGGCGCTCAAGAGCGCCAGCGCCACCGTCAACGCCACGACGCCCTGCAGCGCGTCTTTGGGCGACACGAGGCCGAGCGCGGCGATGACCGCGAGCAGACCGAGCTGCGTGACGAGCATCCAGCCGCGCCGCCTGCCAAACAGCGGTAGCGAGAAGCGATCGAGCAGCGGCGCCCACAGGAATTTCCACGTGTATGGGAACTGGATGAGCGCGAAGAGCCCGATCTCCTTGAGACCGATGCCCTCGGTGCGCAACCACGCGGGCAGCAGGTTGAACAAGAGATAGAGCGGCATGCCCGACGAGAAGCCGGTGAACACGCAGATGATCATCCGGCGATTGAACAGCGCCTTGACGATGGACGGCTTGTCGGCGGCGTTCGACATCGGTCGCGCAGTATGTGCCGGCGTCGATCCTGATGGCCAGCGCAAACCTCGGAGCGCGTCGCGTGCTAGGGTGGTGCAGGGAGGCCGCCGTGAAGTCGCACGATGTCATCAAGGAGATGTTCGATCGCCTTGGCGCCAAGCGCGTCGCGTCCGAGCTCGGCGTCTCACTTTCGCTCCTCTACAAGTGGAGTGAGCCCGAGGGCGAGAGCGGCGCAGCCAACCCGCTCGACCGGGTCGCGGAGCTCTCCCGCGTCACCGACGACGATCGCGCCGTGCAATGGCTGGCGCGGCAGCGGGGTGGTGTGTTCGTCAAGAACCCCACGCGCATGGTCGAGAAGGTCGACGTGTTCCGCGAGACCCAGCGCATCCTCAAGGAGTTCGCTGACGTGCTGCAGGCCGTGTCGTCAGCCTGGGACGACGCTCGGCTCACTCCCGACGAGATCGAGCGCATTCGTCACGAGTGGGACGAGCTCAAGTCGATCGGCGAGACCTTCGTGATGGCTTGCGAGGATCACGCCGCTAAGAAGCGCTGATGGGATGACCCGCCGCGTGTATCTCGTGCCGGGCTTCTTCGGCTTCGCTGCGCTCGGCGAGCTGCGCTACTTCCACTTCGTCAAGGAAGTGCTCGACGAGGCGTTCCAGCGCTTCGGCGCCGACGTGCAGGTCCACCGCGTCGACACCATGCCCACGGGCGCCATCGCGCGTCGCGCGCGGCGCCTGCACGAGGTCCTGAGCGAGACCGCCGGCGACAGCGGCGACCTGCACCTGGTGGGCCACAGCACCGGCGCCCTCGACGCTCGCCTGCTGCTCGATCCGCACCGCGAGCACGACGATGACCGCGCGCTCTTGTCGCGCGTGAAGAGCGTCGTCTCGATCGCAGGCGCGCACCGCGGCACGCCGCTCGCGTCGGCGTTTCGCACGGCGTTTGGCAAGGAGCTCCTCAAGCTGGTCGCGCTCATGACCATCCGCACGCTCAAGATGGGTCCCTTGCCGGTCGCGGTCGTTGGCGGCCTCGCGGCGGTGCTGGCGGCGTTCGACAGCGCGGTGGGCTCCAAGCCCGACCTGGTGGATCAGCTCCAGAACAGCCTGCTCGCCGACCTCGATGCGGATCGCCGGCTCGCGCTCCATCAGCTCTTCTCCGACGTCGCGACCGACCAAGCGCTGCTCGACGAGCTCACGCCCGAGCTCGCAGTGCACTTCGACGCCAGCACCTTCGATCGACCCGGCGTGCGGTACGCGTGCGTGTTGACCGAGGCGCGCCGCCCATCGGTGTCGTCGACGATCGAAGCCGGGCTATCGCCCTACGCGCAGGCGAGCCACACGCTCTACCACGCCATGTACCGCCTCACCGCACGCACGCCGGTGTCGCTGCCACCGCCGCCCGAGCTTGCGCGCCACGCCGATCGCCTCACGTCCATGCTCGGCGATCTGCCGACACGCGAGGACAACGACGGCATCGTCCCCACCCTGTCACAGCTCCACGGGCCGGTGCTGCGCGCCGTCAAGGCTGATCATCACGACGTCATCGGGCACTTCGACGACGCCCACCACGATCCGCCGCACGTCGATTGGCTCAACACCGGCACCGGCTTCACCAGGGCCCAGTTCGTCGCGCTCTGGACCGATGTGGCCAGCTTCATCCTCGACGAGCGCGGCACGTTGATCCCCGGCGCGGTGTGAGGGCCCTGGAGCGCGTCTTGCTTCGTTGACGTCCCGAAAACGGGCTCGGCTTTCGAGCAAGCTGCGCTCTCGCGCTATGGCGTCGCTCGGCAGCAGCAGCGCCGGCCGCGCTCGGCCAGCGCGTGATCGAGCAACGCGGCTGCCAAGTCGGGCGCCAGTGGTGTCGTTGCCTTGACGATGTCCGCGACGCCGCTCTTGAGGCACGCAGCTGCCGCAGCGTTTGCGCAGGTGAAGGCCCGTGGCGGGACCGGTGCGCCCGCGTCGTCTTTGAGCGGCAGCGCGACGGGCGACACGAGCGAGTAGCCCGCGGAGTCGGCACACTCGGCCGCGCCCGGACGCCGCTTGCGCTTGGTGTCATAGACCGACACGGGCAGCTCCACCGCCAGGTCGCCGACCTTGGCCTCGACCGCGGCACCACCAACGGTGCGCGCGGTCACCTCACCCTTGGCGACGGTCACCGCGGTGCTGCTCGCCGTCCACAAGAGCTCGGCGCTCTGCAGCTTTCCGCCACCCCAGGGCTCGGCGCGCAAACCGATGGTCTCACCCACGATGGTCTCGCACGATACCGGCGGCTCGGCCGGCGGTGCTTGCCCCGCCTTGCGCACCGCGACGAAAGGCGGCCACGGGCAGAACAGGCGCAGCTCGTCGACGTTCGGCACCACGGTCACTTCCACGGTCGCGCTCTTGTCGCCAACCTTCGCGATGATGTTGGCGGCGCCCGCTGTCTTGCCGGTCACCGATCCGCTCGCCGCGTCGACCTCGGCCACCGACGACGATGAGGAGGACCACGCGAACGCCCCGACCAGCGGCAGGCCAAGACCGGTGGCGGCGGCGATGGGCTTGATGGTGGCGCCGACCTTGACCGTGCACGGCTCGGGGCAGGTCAGGCTGATGGAGTCGACGACGAAGACCTCGATCGCGAGCTTGGTCGTAGGGCCGTCCTCGATCGAGGCGAGCAGGGTCGTCTTGCCGTTGCGCGCCGGCTTGAGCGTCGCGCCGTCGATGCTCACCACACCGTCGGGCGCGAAGGTCAGCTGCGGCGCGGGGGCGTCCTCCATGGGCTGTCCCTCGTCGTCCTTCACCACGATCTTGGGCATGGGCGCGCCCTTGGTGTCGGTGATCGTGAGCGCGTCCGCCGGCTCGAAGACCAACGCGGCCGGCTTGGCGCAGCCCGCGACCACCAACGATGCGCCGACGATGAGGTGTGCGCTCCATCTCATATCAGGACCTCGTCATCATGCCTTGGCGCGCCCTGGCTGCACCGCCGCCACGAACAGGAGGTCGGGGTGCTTGTCCTCGAAGCGTCGCCGCATCCAGTCATTCTCGAACAAGAACAGAGGTCGCCCCTCGACGTCCAGAAAACACTCGATGCTGGCGGACCGCGTCAAGGCCGCTACGTCCAAGGGGGCGCCGTCCTTGCTGAACACCCAGCGCGCCTGCGTGTAGGGGAGGCGCTCGAGCTTGGCGTCGACGCCGTACTCGCTCTTGAGGCGGTGCTGCACCACCTCGACCTGGAGCCAGCCCACCGCGCCGAGCACGGGGTCGACGAAGAGCTCGTCGCGCTCCTTGAGGAGCTGGACGGCGCCTTCGTCGGCCAGCTGTGACAGCCCTTTCTGGAGTTGCTTGCGCTTGAGTGGGTCGCCCAGGCGCACACGCACGAAGTGCTCTGGGGAGAAGCTCGGGATCCCTTCGAAGGGAGGCATGTCCTTCTCCGCCAGGGTGTCACCGATGCGGAGGTTGCCCGGATCCCACAGCCCGAGGATGTCACCCGACCACGCCTCCTCGACGGTGGTGCGCTCCTGCGCCAGGAACATCAACGGTCGATCGAGCGACAGCTTCTTGCCCGTGCGGAGCTGCTTCACTTCCATGCCGCGCTCGAAACGGCCGGAGCAGATGCGCAGGAACGCGATGCGATCGCGATGGCGCGGATCCATGTTCGCTTGGATCTTGAAGACGAAGCCGGAGAAGCTCGGCGCGCACGGATCGAGCTCGTTGCCGTCGACCTTGCGCGCATGCGGGCTCGGGCACAGCGAAACGAAGCGATCAAGGAAGGGCTCGACGCCGAAGTTGTTCATCGCCGAGCCGAAGAACACCGGCGTCACTTCGCCCTTGAGGAAGGACGCGAGCGTGAACTTGTTGCCTGCGTCGTCGAGGAGCGCGATCTCGTCGCGCAACTGCTTGAGCGCGCCAGCGCCCACCGCTGCCTCGAGCGCAGCGTCGTCGAGCCGGTGGACCTCCATGGCGGCGCGCTTCCCGCGCTCCTCACGCTCGAAGCGGAGAAACTGGCGGGCCTCGCGTTGGTAGACGCCCTGGAAGCTCCGCCCCATGCCCACCGGCCAGGTGAGCGGCGAGCACGGGATGCCGAGCACCTGCTCGACCTCATCGAGCAGCTCGAGCGGCGCCTTGCCCTCGCGATCCATCTTGTTGACGAAGGTGACGATGGGGATGCCCCGATACCGACACACCTGGAACAGCTTGATGGTCTGCGGCTCCACGCCCTTGGCGACGTCGATGAGCATGACCGCGCAATCGGCGGCGGCGAGCGTGCGGTAGGTGTCCTCGGAGAAGTCGTTGTGGCCTGGGGTATCGAGCAGGTTGAAGCGGCACCCCATGTGCTCGAACTGCATGACGCTCGTCGCCACCGAGATGCCACGCTCCTTCTCGATCGCCATCCAGTCGGAGGTGGCGTAACGGGAGGCGCGGCGCGCCTTGACGCTACCGGCGAGGTGAATGGCGCCCCCATACAGCAGGAGCTTCTCGGTGAGCGTGGTCTTGCCCGCGTCTGGGTGCGAGATGATCGCGAAGGTGCGGCGCCGTTGCACTTCGCGCGTCAGGGTCTGCGGGTCGCCGGTCACGCGCACGTTCTATCGGCCGCGAGGCGCTTGGGAAGACCCGGTGTCGGCGCGCCCGTGATTGCGGCTGAACACTTGTTCCCGTCACGGGCCGTACCACGTCGTTGACCAGCCGCATTGCGTCCATCATCACGCCTCCGTCGTGGCCCGCCACCTCCACCTCGATCCCGTCGGCGGCATCGCCGGCGACATGTTCGCCGGCGCCATGCTCGATGCCTGGCCCGAGCTGGGCGAGGGCCTCGTCGCCGCGCTGCACGACGCCGGCCTCAGTGACGATGTCACCGTGACCTGGGAGCGCGTCACCGACGAGGTGCTGGCCGGCACGCGCTTCGTTGTCGCCGACCCGCGCGAGCGCGGCAGGCACGTGCCGCCGTCGAACCTGGTGCTGCAGCGCGGCGCCGGCGCCCACGCGCACGTCCCCTACCGCGACGTACGCGCGCGCATCCGTGCCTGCTCGCTGGCGCCGGCGGCCAAAGAGCGCGCGCTCGACATCTTCGCGCTCCTGGCCGAGGCTGAAGCGGCGGTCCACGGCATCGCCTGCGCCGACGACGTCGAGCTGCACGAGGTGGGCGCGCAAGACGCCATCGCCGATGTGGTGGCGGCCGCGTGGCTCATCGATCGCTGCCAGCTTTGCTCAGCGTCGGCCGGCCCGGTGCCGCTGGGCGCGGGCCGCGTGGAGTCGGCGCACGGCCTGCTGCCCTTGCCCGCGCCGGCGGCGGCCCACCTGCTGCGCGGCTTCGCCACCGTCGACGATGGACGCAAGGGCGAGCGCGTGACCCCCACGGGCTGCGCCATCTTCAAGCACCTCGCGCCAGCGGCTACGGCCCCGCCGGGCACGCTCGGCGTCACGGGCATCGGCTGGGGCACCAAGCGCTTCGTGGGGCTCCCGAACGTGCTGCGTGTCCTCGAGCTCGACCTGGGCGCGGCCGCAACGCTCGACCGCGGGCTCGGCCGTGACACCGTGGCGCTGCTCTCCTGTGACATCGACGATCAGGCGCCCGAGGACCTGGCTATCGCCGTCGATCACCTGCGCGCGCACCACGGAGTGCTCGATGTCTCGCAGGCAGCGGCCGTCGGCAAGAAGGGCCGGATGAGCATCGTGCTGCACATTGTGGCGCGACTGGGCACAGAAGAGACCGTGGCGCGAGCGGTCCTCGCCGAGACCACCACACTCGGCGTGCGCGTCACGCGCGCCGATCGCATCGTGCTGCCGCGCGAGCAGGTCACGCGCGGCGACCTGCGAGGCAAGCGCGTGCGCCGGCCAGACGGCGTCGTCACCACCAAGGCCGAGAGCGACGACCTCGCCGAGCTCCCGAGCGCCGCCGCGCGCGCCCAACGGCGTCGCGACGTGGAGGGCGTGTGAGCGTCGAGCTCGCGCGACTGCGGGCGGTCTTCGATGAGCTGCCGCGCGCGGCCATCGCGGTCTCCGGCGGCGTCGACAGCCTCACCCTGCTCGCGTTCGCAGCCCGTCACCACTCCGAGGTGCGCGCCTTCCATGCCGTGAGCGCCGCCGTCCCGCGCGAGGCGACCGAGCGCGTGCGCGACCTCTCGACCGCGCTCGGCGTGGAGCTATGCATGCTCGACGTCGGCGAGCTCGACGACCACCGCTACCGTTCGAACCCCGTCGATCGCTGCTACACGTGCAAGTCGCACCTCTACGACGGCATCGCCGCCTCGCCGCGTGCTCAGGGCGCCGTGGTGCTGTCGGGCACCAACGTTGACGATCTGGGCGACTTTCGACCGGGCCTGCGTGCCGCCGCCGAGCGCGCGGTGCGGCACCCCTTCGTCGAGGCGGGGCTCGGCAAGGAGAAGGTCCGTGCGCTGGCGCGCACGCTCGGCCTCGACGCCATCGCCGAGCTGGCGGCGCAGCCGTGCCTGGCGTCGCGCGTGGAGACGGGCGTGGGCATCGAGGCCCCGCTCCTGCGCGCCATCGACGAGGTCGAAGCGCGCGTGCGCGCCGTGGTCGGGGCCAACGCCGTGGTGCGCTGCCGCGTGCGCGCCGGCGGCGTCGAGCTCGAGCTCGACGCGCCGACCTTGGCGTTGACGTCGGGCACGCGCATCGAGCAGGCCTTGCACGGCAGCGCGCTGCGGGTGCTGCGCATCCTTCCCTACCGGCGCGGCAGCGCCTTCCTGCACGTGCTCGACGAGCAGATGCCACCGAGCGGCGAAACGATCAGCGCGCCGCCACCGGCTCGTCCGCCCGCGCCCACTCCGGGTGGGCCGCGAAGGTGACCCGCAGCGCGAGCTTGGCGATGTCGAGCGCGCGCACGTGCCACAGCCACTCGTCGTTCACGATGACGACGGCGATGGCGATCTTGGGGTGATGCGCCGGTGCCGTGCCGACGAACCACGTGTAGTCGAGGTCGACCTCGCGATCGGTGAGCGACCCGGTCTTGCCGGCCACGGGGACCGAGTCGAACGCGCGAAAGCCGCGCTCGCTCGTCGAGAACGCGCGTGCCGCGGTGCCGCGCTCTACGGTGGCCGCCATCATCGCCTGCAGCACGTCGGCTTGCTGCTCGTCGAGCACCCGGCGCGGTTGCGGTGGCGGCGGTGCGTCCTCTCCGTCGACGGCGGCGATGACGAACGGCGCGGGCGCCACGCCCCGGTTGCCCACCGTGGCGGCCAGCAGCGCGCCATGGAGCGCCGACAGGCGCACGTCGCCAAAGCCCGCGGCCGTGGTGGCGAACGCGAAGGGCTCCTCATCGATGGCAGCGGGCGACGGGACCGTCGGCCACGGGAACGACAACGGGGCATCGAAGCCGAACAGCGTCGCCTCGGTCGCGAGCTGCGGGGGGGTGAGGTGGCGCGCCGCCAACTTCGCCATGGCGACGTTCTGCGACAGGGGCAGCGCGTCCTCGAAGCGCACGCAGCGGCCCCGCCCGTCATCGACGAGGTTCCTCGGCTTGAGACGGGTCTTGCCCCCGGTGCCGCATGCCTCCTCCTTGAGCGACACGCCATCACGCAACAGCGCCGACGCGGTGACGATCTTGAAGATGCTGGCCGCCTTGGCGAGGGGGCGCAGCGCAGCGCCGCCGCCGCCGGCGAGCGCCTGCGCCGGATCGCGCGTGCTCTCGTCGACCAACGCCAGCACCTGCCCGCTAACGACGTCGAGGATGACCACGGCGCCCCACTGCGTGCGACCGTTCTCCACCGCGCTCTCGATGGGCCGCTGCAGCGCGGGGTCGAGCGTCAACGTGGCGACGCCATCGCCGAAGGGCGCCGTGTACACGCCGCGCGTAGCATCGAAGCTCGGCTCTCCGAGCCGCGGCGGCACGATGGCGATCGGTCGCAGCTCGCCGGGGTCGCGCCATACAATCGCGGCGACCTCTGTGCGATGAGCATCGCGGGCAGCCGTGGCGAGGGCCACCACTGCGACCACAATGCAAACCGGCCCAGACGCGCGCCTCACACTCCCATTCTGCCCGGTCGGTGATGGACGTGTCCATCGGGCTTCCGTACGGTGCGCCGATGCTGCTCCTCACCGTGTACCTCGTCACCGCGACCTCATCACCGGTCCCTCAGGAGGCGTGCGTGGACAAGACCGGCCCGACCCCCGTCGCGCGCTCAGCCGCCGGCGCCCCCCCCGTCGCCGACGTCGTGCGCAGCCTTGTCGACAAGTATGGCGCGAAGCACACGGCTCGCATCGAGCAAGGGGTACGGCAAGTGGCGTCGCTGTGGCGCGTCGACGATGGCGATCTCGCGGCCTTCTGCCTCGAGCACTTCGTCGCCGACGCGCGCGAGCGCGAGGCGCTGTTCGCCCGCCTCGAGACCGCGTTCGAGCACGTAGACGGCCACTTCCTCGAGATCGGCCGTGAGCTGCGCCGTCCCAGCGAGGTCGACATCGGCCCCGAGCTGCCCATCGATCAGCTCTTTGCCGGCTTCGAGGCGAGCGCTCACCTGCTCGACGATCTGTTCGCGTCGAAGATCGCGTTCGTCGCGCTGCTCAATTTCCCGCTCACCACCCTCGACCAGCGCCTCGCTATCGGCGAGAAGTGGTCGCGCGCGCAGTGGGCGCAGGCGCGGCTGACCGCGCGTTTCGCGCGCCGCGTGCCCGCCGATGTGCTGCGCCACGCGACCGAGGTGCAAGCCAAGGCCGACCGCTACATCGCCGACTACAACCTCTGGATGCACCACGTGCTCGACGAGCGGGGGCAGCGTGTCTTTCCGTCTGGCAAGCGCCTCATCTCGCACTGGAATCTGCGTGACGAGCTCAAGGCGCAGTATGCCGCGGGCCCCGCCGGCGCCGATCGCCAGCGCGTCATCGTGCGCCTTATGGAGCGCATCGTCACGCAGTCGATCCCACGCGCCGTCATCAACAACCCGCGCGTCGACTACAACCCGTTCACCAACGAGGTGAAGCCTGCGCCAACCGCCACGGTGGAAGCTGACGCGCCACCCGCGAGCGCGCTTCCCCTCGACGCTGGCGCCGAGCCCAACACGCGCTACGCACACCTCTTGGCGCAGTTCCACGCTGCGCGCGCGCAAGACGCGTACTCACCGACGATGCCGAACGCCGTCCAGCGCTCCTTCGAGCTCGGCCGCGAGCTGCCCGAGGCGCGCGTGCGCGAGCTCTTCACGGAGGTGCTCGACTCACCGCTCGTCGGCAAGGTCGCCGCCGAGATCGAACGACGGCTCGGCCGACCGCTCGAGCCGCAAGACCTCTGGTACGACGGCTTCAAGGCCCGCTCCGCCATCCCCGAGACGATGCTCGACGGGAGCACGCGCAAGCGTTACCCGAATGCGGACTCCTTTCGGCGCGACATGCCGCGTCTGCTCAACGAGCTTGGCTTCAGCGAGGCCAAGGCGCGCTTCCTCAGCGACCACATCCTCGTCGATCCCTCGCGCGGCGCCGGTCACGCCATGCAGGCCGCCCGTCGTGGCGACTTCCCGCGCCTGCGCACCCGCGTCGAGACGGGCGGCATGAATTACAAGGGCTACAACATCGCCATCCACGAGATGGGGCACAACGTCGAGCAAGTGTTCTCGCTCTACGGCGTCGACCACACGCTCCTGCAAGGCGTGCCCAACAGCGCCTTCACGGAGGCGCTCGCCTTCGTCTTCCAAGCGCGCGATCTCGAGCTCCTCGGCCAGAAGACGAGCGACGCCGCCACCGCCAAGCGAGAGGCAGTGCTGGCCGACTTCTGGGCCACCTGGGAGATCGCGGGCGTCGCGCTCGTCGACGTGGGGGTCTGGCACTGGCTCTACCAGCACCCAGGCGCCACGCCCGCCGAGCTGCGCGACGCGACCGTCGCCATCGCCGCCGAGGTCTGGCAGCGCCACTATCAACCGGTGCTCGGCAAGGCCCCCTCGCCACTGCTGGCGATCTACTCACACATGATCGCCTACCCCCTGTACCTGTCCGACTACCCGCTTGGGCACCTGATCGCGTTCCAGATCGAGGAGCAGCTCACGCTCAGCGAAGCGGCGGGCAAGCGCTTTGGCGACGAGATCGAGCGCATGGCCACGATCGGCAACGTGGCGCCCGACCTGTGGATGCGCAAGGCCGCGGGCGGGCCCGTGTCGGCGGCGCCACTCTTGCGCGCCACCGAGCGCGCGCTCGGCGTCGTGCCGCGCTGATCGGTCACGGCCTCAGCGCGCGTGTCACCTTGGGGCCGCTCCTGCTCTCGAGCTCTTGCAGGCGCCGCGCGTACTCGCGGAGCGCGTCGTTCGGCGTCTGCGTGCGCGGCAGCGGCTCGGTTGGAGGCATCGCCGCCGGGAGCTGGCGATCGGGCACGGTCTCTGCCGGATCAACCAGCTCCTCCTCGAGCAAGAGCGCGGAGGCCGGTCGCTCGGGCGCGGTGCGATTGGCGTCGACGGCGTCGGCGATTCCCGCCAGGCCCGTGGTCTGAAGACGCGCCTCGGCGAAGAACATCTCCTGCGCGCGCTGCACTGCCTGTTGCGAGGTCTCGCGGCGCTGGTCGGGCTCTGGCCCCACCGCGACGATGACGGCCTGTCGCCCCTGCTCGCTGATGTCATTGCCGGAGGCGAATTGCTTCTCGAGCATGGCAAAGAGCGCGGCCGCGTCGCGCGCGCGCGCCGGGCGTGCCAGAGGATCCATGCGCAGGAGTTGCCCGATGCCACGCAACACCGGCTTCTCGAACTGCTCGCTCGGCTCGAGATCCATGATCTTGCCCGAGACGATCTTGCCGACAGCGGCAGCCATGGGTCCGCGCGTGGCTTCGCGCCCCACCAAGCCCTCGAACAGCACCACGCCCAGCGACCACAGGTCGCTGCGCACGGAGTGCGGGCCGCTCGAGAACAACTCCGGCGCCAGATAGCGCAGCGTGCCCCGCACGGCGCCCGACTCGGTGCGCTCGGCGCGTGTCTCGAGCGAGCGTGCGATGCCGAGGTCGATGAGGCGCGCGGAGCCGTCGTAACCAAGCAGCACGTTGCCGGGCGTGACGTCGCGGTGGAGCATCTGAAGCGGCGTGCCGTGCTCGTCGCTCGCCTCGTGCAGCGTGGCCAACGCCTCAGCGATCTGCCGGCCGATGCGACAGACAACGCCCGGCGGCAGCGGCCCCCGGCGCCGCAGGTCGAACAGCGACGCGCCCGCGACGTAGGCCGTCACCAGCGCGGGCCGCCCAGCGTGCTCGAGCAGATCGAGGGTCTCGACGATGTTCGGGTGTATCAACCGCATGCCGACGCGCGCCTCGTCACGCAGGCGCTCGTCATCTTCACGGGAGTGCGCGGTCTTGATGACGACGCGGGCGCCGCGCGGGGCTCGCGCGAGCAGGAGCTGGCCCATGCCTCCGGAGCCAAGCTCGCCGATCACCTCGTACCTGCCGGCAAAGAGCATCGACTCCGAGGCTAGCTGGCCGTGCAAACGGCCGCCTGTTTGAGACACCCGCGTGTCCGCGGCACAGCGCAGGAGCCGCCATCGCCGGTCGCGCCCGGCAGGGCGGGCGCATTCCATCACGAGGAGCCGGCTGTGGCCGCGAGGTGGCGCGATTCACCCCACCGCTGCGGCAGATCTCCTCGCGTTTCGCCAGCTTTGACGTCGACGACCTAGGGGCGTAGCGATGACCGATGCACTCCTCGCACACCTGCCACCACCATCCCCACGTCGCACCCCGTCCGGGCACCGCGCGCCCTGCCCTGCTCGGCGCGGCCATCCTCGCGACCCTGGTCGCGGCCTGTCCCGACGAGCCCATCTTGGCGCTCCAGGGCAGCGTGATCGTGGAGGTGCAGAATGTGCGCTCCGAGACCAAGATCGTGGGCCTGGTGCTCACCCCCGAGGGCCGGGCGGCCCTCACCGCCGAGCCCGTCGCGGTACAGCCGACCACCACCTATCGCTTCGACGAGGTCGGCATCGGCCTGGCGAGCTTGCGCTGCCAACTGTTGACGCTCGATCGCGCCGAGCTTGCGACCGTCAACGTCTTCCCGGTGGCGGTGATCGCAAATGACGTGACCACCGTCATCATCGACATGACCACGAACGTCGTGGTGGTCGACCCGCCCGTCACGGAAGACGGCGTCTGCCTCGACGACAGCGGAGCCCCCGACACGGAGCGCGACGTGCTGTGCGGCGTCTGTACCGAGCCCGCCGGCGCCATCGAGCCCCTCGCCGACGACGCCGACTGCGGCGTCATCTCCTGCGACGGCCTCGATGCCTTCCGGCTCGAGGGCGACAACACCGCGGCAGGCACGTCGCGCTGTCACCTCGACGACTTCGCGCCGGTGACCACCGATCGCTGCGCTGGCGTTGCGCGCTGCAAGCCCGCCAATGATCCAGCGACCTGCGGGGCGCCCACCACCACCCAGGCGCTCGAGGCCGGCCTGTGCCAGACCATCGCCGGGTGCGTGGGCGCCGGACCGCCCACCGTCGTGACCTCGCCCGACGGCACACCCTGTGGCGGCACGCGCGTGTGCATCGACGGCGCGTGCGTGGATGTGGTCGATCCCCCTGACCCGCCGCTGCCGGCCGTAGGCTGCGCCGACAACACGCGCGAAGGGTTCATCGACGAGGCGACCTGGCCGTCCATCGCGGGCTGCGAGGGGGCGTTCTCGGTCGCGGGCGTCACGCGCGCCGGATTGGCGCCAACCTGCGGTCGGGTCGCCGGTGACGACGGCAGCAACGCCGAGGGCAATGGCTGCAGCGCCGCCGACCTGTGCATGGAGGGGTGGCACGTGTGCAACGGCAAGACCGAGGTGGCCGCCAAGGCGAGCGGCGGCTGCCTGGGCGCGGTGCCCGCCGGCACCGGTGACAAGATGCTCTTCTTCGCCGTGGCGCAGCACTCCACCAACGGCAGTGTGTGCGACGACGCCTCCAGCGGCGACAACGACGTGTTCGGCTGCGGCAACCTCGGCACCCAGCTGTCAGCCGACAAGAACTGCGGCCCGCTCACCCGCGTGCTCGCCAGCACGCAGCCGGATCGCTGCGGCTTCAACGAGGCGGAGCCGAGCAACGGTCCGTGGCTGTGCCAAGGTGGGAGCGAAAGCCACCTGCATGAAGGGGCCATTGTCAGCAAGGTGGGATGTCCCGGCACCTCGTGCAGCTACGACGGCAACCCCATCAGCAACGCCCGCAAGGGCGGCGTGCTTTGCTGCCGCGATTGACGAGCTACGACGCACCCGAACGACCATCCCTTTCGGCAGAGGATCGATCTCAAGTCTCGCGCGCAGATACCCGATACTAACTGGTGTCGGGACCGGCGGCTCGCGCCGATGGGGGCGTCCCCTCGATGGGAGCGCTGCCACTTGCGACGGGCCCAATGACCACGCGCGAGGAATCAGGAGACCACGCAGGTGACGGCGTGGGTATCGAGCGGACCTTCTTCCGTCTGCGCCTGTTCATGTCGTGCGTGATCGCCGCGCTGGTGGTGCACACGGTGACGAAGGCGTACCGCTCCCACGAGTCCGTGCGCCAAGCCGCCGCAACCGAGGCGCTCGCGGCACAGGTCGGCCGCGTCCACGCGCTGTGCGCCCGCGAGCGCGGGCTCGCCACCCTGATCGCCGACGATGTGCCGGATGCCTCCGGAGCCGATGTGCTGGTGGCGCTTCGCGCCGAGCTCGACCCATTGGCCGCAGCCATGTTGCGCGACGCGGGCGCGCTCGCCGCGAACGGCGCGGACGAGGCCCTCGCGCAGTTGGTCGAGACCGTCGATGTGCGCCGACGCGCGGCCGCCGGCACGCGCGGCGCGCTCGACCGTGCGCCGCTCGGACCGCCCCGCATCGCTGCCATCGAGCAATGGACCAGCGACATGACCGCGCTCGACGAGGCCCTGCTCGCACTGCATGCCGAGCTCCAACGAGAGGCGAGCGCCGCCATCCCCGAGAACTTCGAGCTCGCGCACCTGCGCCGGCTGCTGCTCCGCGCCGCCGAGCACGCCGGCCAAGAACGCGTAGCGCTGAGCACCGCCTTGGCGCGCAGCGACGTGGTTATCGACGAGCGACGCGCGCAATTCGAACGTCGCCGCGGAGTGGTGGAGGATTGCCTTTCGGATCTCGAGGTCTTTCTGGCCCCACGCGCTGCGCCACCAGAGCTCGCGGTGCCGCTCCAGCGCATGCGCGGCGCTTTCCTCGAGGAGCTCAGCCCCTTTCGTCGCGAGGCCTATGGCTGCGTCACCGGCGTGCGGCCCTGCGAGGTGAGCCCCTGGCAGTGGTTCGAGCGCGTGTCCGCTGGGATCGACGCCGCCGCTGACGTCGTCGAGGCGGCGTCGCAGCTCGCCGCCACCCGTATCGAGGAGCGCCGCCGCAGCGCCATGCGCTCACTTATCGGCACCGCCGTCGCCGGCTCCTTCGCGTTCGCGCTCATCATCTTCGCCAGCGGCTTCGTGCGGCACCGCATCGGGCAGCGCCTGCTCGATCTGCGCCGTGGCGCGCTCCAGGTCGCGCGCGGCGAGCTCGAGCGGCCGGTGGAGGTGCCGGGGACCGACGAGATCAGCGCGGTCGCGCGCGCCGTCGAGCAGATGCGCGCGACGCTCCTCCACCGCAACGCCGAGCTCGAGCGCCTGATCACGCAACTCAAAGAGGCGCAAGGGCAGCTCGTGCAGAACGAGCGCATGGCCTCGGTTGGTCAGCTCGCGGGCGGCGTCGCGCACGAGATCAACAACCCGCTCTCCGTCGTCCTCGGCAACATCGCGTTCCTGCTCGATCAGCTCGAGCGGCCCGGCGACACCATGCCCTTCGAACGCGCCGAGCTGCGCGAGGTCTTGCGCGAGGTGCGCGACGCCACCGAGCGCTCCACGGCCATCGTGCGTGACTTGCGTGACTTCGCTGCCGGCGGGCCGGGCACCAGCGGGCGCCTCGCCGACCTCGACGATGCGGTCACCACTGTCGTGAGCGCGGTGCGCCCGTCCTTTCCCCGCAACGTCGCCCTGCAGCTGTCGCTCGACGCTGCCGTGGCCGTCGTGGGTACACGCAGCGCCGTGGCGCAGGTGCTGCAACGCGTGCTCGACAACGCCCGGGAGGCCTGCGCCGACGGCGGCTCTATCAACGTGCGTACCACCACCGACGACACCAGCGCGCGCATCGTGGTGCACGACGACGGCCCGGGCATCCCGCCGGAGCTCCTCGGTCGCGTGCTCGAGCCCTTCTTCACCACCAAGAGGAGCGGCGGCGGCAGGGGCTTGGGACTGTCGGTGTGCATGGGCATCGTGCGCCAGATCGGAGGCGAGCTCACCGTCGAGTCGCCGCCGGGCCAGGGCACCACCGTCACGGTGCGTCTTTCGCGGGCTTAGCCTCGCGTTCGAGCCGATCCATGCGGCGCCAGTACCAGCGATGCGCCAGCGATCGTCGCTCGCGCCCCACCGCGCTCGCCTCGCGTGTCCACTGCGGTAGCGCCGCTCGGTGCCGTTCCCAGGCGTCTTCGTCGTGGTCACCGAGAGCCCGCTCGAGCTCGGCGGCCCGCGCCTGCACGATGGGCGCGCGCTCGTCCCACGCTGCAAGCACGGCGCGGTGCAGGCGCTCGTGGCGCCACCACAGGCTCTCGTCGTCGGGGCGTCCACCTGGTGCCGGACTGGCGCGGAGCAAGCGCCCGCTCGCCAGCGGCACCGGCTTGAACACACTCAGGCACGGCGACGAGGTGCCGGTGACCCACACCCGCGCGCGCGCGCCGAGCTGCGCCACCATCGACGCCGTCGACTGCCCCGCGGTCCTCGTGGGCCAGGGCGCGGCGTGGGCGCAGGGCATCGTCATCACCAGTCCCTGGCTCGGCGCGCGGCCTCCGTGATCGCGGAGCGTCGCCGCGAGCGCTGCGAGCGACAGGTTCCCCTCGGCGCGCGCGGCGCTGGCGCTGGTGCAGTTCGCGCGTACGGTTGCACCGGCAAGGCGTGACAGCACGCGATGGGAGAAGCAGCGCGCGAAGTCGAAGTCCTCGCGCGCCGTGCACCAACCGCGTGTGCGCGCCACGCGTACTGCATCGTCGTCGACCAGCTCGGCCTCGGCGCCCAGCGTCAACGCGTTCGAGATCGAGCGCACCGCGGGCGCGCGCGCCGCCGCCCACACGTTGCCCGCGGTCTCCAACACCCACGCCTCGGTGGCGTCGACGATCAGGAACGACGACGCGTACGCGAAGCCGGTGTTGCGGTAGCCCATGCGCCCACCCTGCCCGTGCCGCTTGAGCAGTGCTGCGATGACGTCGACAGCGGCGCGTGCGCTGGGGGCGCGCTCGAGCGCGAGGCGCAGCAGGTCCATGCCCGTAAGCCCCACGCGCGCCAGCGGTAGCTTGGTGAAGACCGCCTCGTTGCCGATGGCGACGCCGCGCTCGTTGACGCCCATCTCGGCGCCCCACATCCAGAAGGGCCGCGAGATGGCCACCTCCAGCGTCTCGTCGACGTCGTCGATCTCGAGGTGCGTGCAACGCACCCTGCCGCCACGACGGGTGCGCGGCAGGTGCTCGACGAGCTGCGCCTCGCCGGGCTCGCGATCGCTGTTCTTGGCGAGCCACCATGTCCCGTCGGCGGCCTTGGCAACCACGGTGTCACACATGATGATCAGCCACCTGTCATCGTCACATCGACGAGCGTGAAGCCTGCGGTCTCCACGTTGGCGACGAGCGTGGCGCCCGCGTTCGCGCAGGTCAGGTACACGTTCGACGGTAGCCAAGGGGGATCGTCACCGTCGCCAATGAACTGGAACGAACAGTCACGGGTCTGGATGTCGTGGTCGATCAGGAACTGCTGCGAAGGTGGGTCGCCCCACACGACGCGGTAGCTCCGCATGCGTACGGGTACCTCGCTGCGGGCGTTGAGCAGGATCCAGGTGACGTGCGGATCGTCGCTCCCATAGGCGGCCGCGTAGCGCTGGCCGCCCTGCACATCGATCGCGAGCCCCGGTTGCTGCCCGACGCTGGCCGCCGCGTCGAGCCAGATGCCGAGCGCCTCGTTCAGCATGGCATCGCGCTGCGCGGCCGGCGCGCGACCGACGCGAACCAACATGGCGTGGTCGGCGTCGGCGAGCACGACGTCGAGGTCGAGATAGACGGCGGTCTCCGCGAGGTAGCCGGCGCCGAGCACGCAATCCGCCGCCAGCGGCAACACGCAGTCGACGAACATGCCGGGCGACGCACAGGTGACGCGCGCCGCGGCGTCGGCGGGCACCACCTGCACGCGCGCGCCCGCGGGCCACAGTGCGTCGGGCGGCGCGCACCGCTCGTCGGTGGCAGCGACGTCGTGCACACCGAGCGCCTCGAGCCACGCACCCTGCAGCACCGCCGCGTCGGGGCTGCGCACGTCCCACCCGATCACGAAGGCGCTGCGGCGCGGATCGGCGCGCGGCTCGTCTGCGTGCAGCGCGGCGATCGCTGCCAGCGGCTGCGCGTCGCGCCCGCGCAGCTCGCCGATAAGCGCGACGTACTCGGGAAGCTCGAGGTCATCGGGCAGGGTGTCGCGATCGCGCTCGCCGGCACGCGTGGCCGCGTCGTAGCAGACGCCGTCCACGCAGGCGTCGGCATTGCCGCAGCCGCACCCCGCGCAATCGTAGCTTGGTGGCGCCGCGCCGTCGGCACAGCGATAGGGTCCGCCGCCCAGGCAGGGATCGCTCGCGGCCAAGCACATCTCCTCCCAGGGGAAGAGGCAGCGCGGCGCGGCGTCGTCCCCGAGGCTGCCGCAGGCACCGAGGGGGCAGGCTACGTCGAAGCAACAGGTGGTCGAGTCCTCGCCGGGGTCGGCGGTGCCGTCACCGCAACGCGGGGGATCCGGCGGACACCCCGCGCTGGCGGCGATCATTAGCAGCACGGCGAGGCGACGCACGAGCTACCAGCCGCACTTGCTGGCCTTGTTCTGCTCCTTCAGCCAGCCGGAGAGCGGCGCGAAGTAGTCGAGCATGGGCTGCGCGTCGAGCTGGCGCGTACCGGTCACGGCCTCGAGCGCGTCTGGCCACGGGCGTGACGCGCCCAGCTCGAGGAGCTTTTGCAGCTTCGCGCCCGCCTTCTTGTTGCCGTAGATCGAGCACGTGTGCAGCGGCCCCTTGTGGCCCGCGGCGTCGCACAGCGCCTTATGCATCTGGAACTGCAGGATGCGCGCGAGGAAGTAGCGCGCGTAGGGAACGTTGGCGGGGATGTGGTACTTCGCGCCGGGGTCGAAGCTGGCCTCGCCGCGCGTGGCCACGGGCGCGATGCCCTGGTACTGCGTGCGCAGCTCCCACCAGCGCTTGTTGTACTCGGCAGGCTTGGTCTTCCCCGAGAACACGTCCCAACGCCACTTGTCCATCAAGAGGCCGAAGGGGAGGAAGGCGATCTTGTCGAGCGCGTCCTTCATCTGCAGGTTGATGAGGTTCTTCTCGTTGTCTGCGGGCGCCTTGTCGAACACGCCGATGGTCGTGAGGTACTTCGGGTTGACCGAGAGCGCGATGGCGTCGCCGATGGCCTCGTGGAAGCCGTCGTTGGCGCCCTGCTGAAAGAGCACGGGCTTGTTGTTGTAGTACTCGTAGTAATAGATGTGCCCGAGCTCGTGGTGGATGGTGACGAGGTTGTCCTCGTCGACCTTGATGCACATCTTGATGCGCACGTCGTTGGCCTTGGCGTCGTAGGCCAAGTCCCACGCCGACGCGTGGCACACCACCTCGCGGTCCGTGGGCTTGAGGAACAGCGACTTCTCGTAGAACGACTTCGGCAGGGCCTTGAGGCCGATGGACGTGAAGAAGCCCTCGCCGATGTTGACCAGGCCGACCTCGGTCTTCTTCTTGCCCTGCAGGGCCTTGGTGACGTCGAGGCTGGCTTCGCCCGCGTAGGGCTCGACGAGGGGGTAGATGTTGGCCCACTCCTGCGCCCACATGTTGCCGAGCAGGTGCGCCGGGATGGGGCCCTCGCTCTTCACCTTGCCCGGGTACGCGGCGGCGAGCTTGGTGCGCGCGTAGCAGTGCAGGTCTTGGTAGAGGGGCTTGAGCTGCCCCCACACGCGGTCCATGTCGGCCTCGAAGGCCTCCGGCGCCATGTCGTAGCGCCCGCGCCAGAGCGCCGCGACGTCCTTGAAGCCGAGGTCGCGCGCGCCCTCGTTGGAGAGCTCGACGTAGCGCTGGTACATGGGCTTCATCGGCGGCGAGATGGTGTGCCAGCCCTGCCAAGCGTCCAAGAGCTCGTCGTAGTTGCGGCTCTTGGTCATCACCTCGGTGAGCTGCTCGAGGTCGCGGCATTGCTCGGGCTTCTCACCTTTGCGGCAGTACTTGCCCTTGCCGTACATCGAGGTGAGCTTGCTCGCGATCTCCGAGAGCTCGGTGGTCTTCTTGGGATCGTTCGGCGCCGGCAGGTCCGGCGAGAGCTTGAGCAGCAGAAGCGCGCGCGCGGTGTCGGCGTCGAGGCCGATGACGCCGTCGAAGCGGGCCGCGTCCTTGATGGCCTGCGCCTGGAACAGCATGAGCTTCTCTGCAGCCTGCGCCGAGATGGTCTCGGTGTCGTCGGTGATGTACGTGTTCTTGACCCAGTCGGCGCGCGCCGCCTCGGCGTAGAGCTTCTTCAGCTCCTCGTTCACCTTGGCGACGAAGGCCTTGGCCTCGGCGGCCGTGGGCGTGGCGCCCGTCGGCGCCTTGGCGGCGGCCTCGGCTGCGGCGTTGGCGGGGAGCGACAGCGCGAGCGCCATCACGAGCAGAAAGGTGGGCGTGGTCGTCATGGGCGCCCACGCTACCGACGCCCGGGATTCGTGCAACCCCGGGGCCTGCGCAGCGCTCTGTGCTGTACCGCGACCCTGCTCGTCGACGACGTGTCCCACCCGGCCCCACACCAAGGCGCGCTTCGACAGGGAGGCGCTGTCTCGTCGAGGAACAACGGGTCCGGCACCGGCAAAGACCGGATCGGCTCGCTACACTGATGGTGTCGTCGATGGCTCGACGAGGAACGGAGCGGCGCCATGGCACTGTCCACTCTCCTGCTCGCAGGTGCCCTGGTCGGCAGCCCGCCCATCGACGACGCCTCCACGGCTCCCTCGCCCGCCTTCCTCGAGATGTTCGTTGCAGGCGTGGTGCCCACGCCCGACGGACACACGATGGTGCTGGTCAACGCCGAAGAAAAGGTGCTGCTCCCGGTCGGCATCGGGCTCCCCGAGGCGCTCTCGATTCATGGGCGCCTCGAGCACCTGCGCGCGTCCCGACCCCTGACCCACGACCTGCTCGACGAGGTGCTCAAGCGCCTCGGTGGCGAGGTGGTGCGCGTGCAGATCGACGACCTGCGCGACGACGTGTTCGTCGCCCAAGTGTTCGTGCGCAGCGGCGGCAAGGTCATCGGCTTCGATGCGCGACCAAGCGACGCCGTGGTGCTCGCGCTCGGCGCGCGCGCCCCCATCTTCGTCGCGCGCCCAGTGGTCGACCAGGCGGCCATCCATCCCGACGACGTGCCGCGCACGGGTCGCGAGAGCGCGGGCCCGACCCCCGAGGGGCAGAAGGTCCTGTCGCTGTAGGGATCGCGCCAGGATCGCCCTCGGGGTAGTGTCCGCCCCGTGCGGGCCTACGACCTCATCAAGCAAAAGCGCGACGGTAGCGTCCTTCGCAGCGAAGACGTGCGAGCGCTGGTCGACGGGTACGTCGCCGGCACCGTCGCCGACTACCAGATGGCCGCCTTCGCCATGGCGGTGTTCTTTCGCGGCATGAGCCGTGACGAGACCGTGGGCCTGACGCAGGCCATGCTGCACTCCGGCATCGTTGTCGACCTGAGCGAGGTGCCGGGCATCAAGGTCGACAAGCACTCCACCGGCGGCGTGGGCGACAAGATCTCGCTGCCGCTGGCGCCCGCCGTCGCTGCCTGTGGCGTGCCGGTGCCCATGGTGTCGGGGCGCGGGCTCGGGCACACCGGCGGCACGCTCGACAAGCTCGAGAGCATCCCCGGCTTCACCGTCGACCTGCCGCTCGCAGACTACCGCCGCCTGGTGCGCGAGCTCGGCTGCTGCCTGATTGGCCAGACCAAGGAGATAGCACCCGCCGACAAGAAGCTGTACGCGCTGCGCGACGTCACGGCCACGGTCGACTGCGTGCCGCTGATCGCGTCGAGCATCATGTCGAAGAAGCTCGCCGAGGGCATCGACGCGCTCGTCCTCGACGTCAAGGTGGGCTCGGGCGCGTTCATGAAGCAGCGAAGCGACGCCGTCGTGCTCGCGCGCACGATGGTCGAGCTTGGGGCCGGCATGGGCAAGCGCGTGGTGGCGCGCCTCACCTCGATGGAGCAGCCGCTCGGTGCGCTGGTGGGCAACGCCCTCGAGGTGAGGGAGTCCATCGAGGTGCTGCGCGGCGGCGGACCGCCCGACATCGTCGAGCTCACCGTCGAGCTCGGCGCAGAGATGCTGGTGCTCGGCCAGGTGGCCAACGACCTCGACGACGGACGCGCGCGCATCACCACGAGCCTGCGCGACGGCAGCGCCCTGGAGCGCTTCGGGCGCATCATCGAGGCGCAGCGCGGCGATCGGCGCGTGCTCGACGATCCACGCCGGCTGCCCACCGCGCCGCGCACGCAGCCAGTGCCGGCCCCGCGCACCGGCTTCATCGGCGCCGTCGACGCCGAGGCCGTGGGCGTCGCGTCGATGCTGCTGGGCGGCGGCCGCCAGCGCGCCGCCGATACCGTCGATCCACGCGTGGGGATCGAAGTGCACAAGCGCATCGGCGACCGTGTGGAGGCCGGCGAACCGCTGGTCACGCTGCACGTCGGCGACGTGGGCGTGGAGGCCGCCGCCGCTCGTGCGCGCGACGCCTTTCGCATCGACGACGCGCGCCCGCCCGCGCCGGCGCTGTTCCTCGAGCGCCTGAGCGGAGGCCCGGCATGACGCCGCTCGAGGCACTCCGGAGTGGTGACGTCGGACAAGACTGGGCCGGGCGCGGCATGTGCGTCGTCGGCATCCTCGCGATGATCGGCCTCGCGTGGCTGCTGTCGGAGAACAAGCGCAAGGTCGACTGGCGCCTGGTGGGCATGGGCACGGCGCTGCAGCTGGTGTTCGCGGCGCTCATCTTGAAGACCAACGCGGGCCGGGTGGTGTTCGCCAGGGCCAACGACGCCGTCACCGCGCTGCTCGCCTACTCTGAGACCGGCGCGCGCTTCGTCTTCGGCAACCTGGTGGACCTGGCGGTGCCGGCGGGCAAGCCCTTGTTCGAGCCGGGCGCGCAGTCGCCGGTGCTCGAGCCGCAGTTCTGGGCCTTCACCGGCGCCATCATCGCCTTTCGCATCTTGCCCACGATCCTGTTCTTCTCGGCGCTGATGGCGCTGCTCTATCACCTCGGCGTCATGCAGATCGCCGTGCGCGGCGTCGCCTGGGTCATGCAGCGCACCATGCGCACCTCGGGCCCGGAGACGCTGTCGGCCGCCGGCAACATCTTCCTCGGACAAACCGAGGCCCCGCTCCTCGTCAAGCCCTACCTCGACAAAATGACCAGGAGCGAGCTGCTCGCCATCATGGCGGCGGGCTTCGCAACCACTGCGGGGGGTGTGCTGGCGGCCTACGTGGGCATGCTGAGCTCGACCTTCCCCGACATCGCCGGGCACTTGCTCGCTTGCAGTGTCATGGGCGCGCCCGCCGCGCTCGTCATGGCCAAGGTGATGATCCCCGAGACCGAGCCCTTCGACCCGGCCGAGTCCGGCACCGTGGCGATGGGCAAGATGGACGCCAACGTCGTCGACGCCGTGACCCGCGGCACCACCGAGGGCACCACGCTGGCCTTCAACGTCGGCGCCATGCTCATCACCTTCATCGCCATGATCGCCGTCATCAACGCCATCATTGGCGGTGTGGGCGGGCTCGTGGGCGCCGAGGGTCTCTCGCTCGAGCGCATCTTTGGCTGGGTGGGCGCGCCGCTCGCGTTCCTGCTCGGCGTGCCCTGGGACGACGCGCGCACCGTGGGCTCGCTCATCGCCACCAAGACCGTCATCAACGAGTTCGTAGCGTACCAGCAGCTCGCCGACGTGCTCGGCAAGGGCGGGCTCGTGCACGCCAAGAGCGCCGTCATCGCCTCCTACGCGCTGTGCGGCTTCTCCAACTTCGGCTCCATCGGCATCCAGATCGGCGGCATCGCCGCCATGGCGCCAGGGCGGCGCAGCGACATTGCCCGCATCGGCCTGCTCGCCATGATCTGCGGCAGCTTCGCCACCTTCCAGACCGCGGCCATCGCCGGTCTCTTCCTGTAGGACGACCATGAGCTCCACCGTCGGTCATCCCCAAGTACAGGCCGCGGCCGCCTTCGCGCGCGAGCGCCTCGGCGCCCGCGGCGACGAGGAGGTCGCCGCCGTCGGCGTCGTGCTCGGCTCCGGCCTCGGCCACGTCGCCGACGTGGTGGAAGAGAACGGCGGCAAGGCGGTCGAGTACAGCGCCATGCCGCACTTCCCCACCAGCTCCGTCGAGGGCCACAAGGGGCGCCTGGTGGCCGGCCGTGTGGGCGGCGCGCGCGTGGTGCTGATGCAGGGCCGCGTCCACCGCTACGAGGGCTACAGCGCCGCGCAGGTGGTGTTCCCGGTGCGCGTGCTGCACGCGCTCGGCGTGCGCCGCCTGCTAGTCACCAACGCCGCCGGCGGGCTCGGCGACGGCTTCGTGGCTGGCGACCTGATGCTCATCGAGGACCACCTCAACCTCACCGGTGACAACCCGCTGGTGGGCGCCAACGACGCGCGCTTCGGGGCGCGCTTCCCCGACCTGAGCGACGCTTACGCTGCCCGTTTGCGCGAGCTGGCCGTCAAGGTCGCAACCGAGCGCTCCATCGCGCTGCGACGCGGCGTGTACGCGGGCCTGCTGGGACCGAGCTACGAGACCCCGGCCGAGATCCGCATGCTGAAGACCCTGGGCGCGCACGCCGTGGGCATGAGCACCGTGCACGAGGTCATCGCGGCCAACCACCTGGGCATGGAGGTGCTCGGCATCTCGTGCATCACCAACCTCGCGGCGGGCATCTCGCCAGTGAAGCTCAGCCACGACGAGGTGAAGGAGACCGCCACCCGCGTGGGCCAGGTGTTCTCGGGCCTCGTCTTGCAGCTCATCCCGACGCTCGCGTGAGCAGCGCGCGCCGCGGGCGCCGCGCTACTGACCAAGAGCGCGTGCCGCCAGCACCACGGGAGCGCTCGGCACGAACACATCGACCCCGGGGCCGACACCCCACAAGAGCACGGCCCCGCCCACGGTGCGGGTGAGCGCCGTGCGCCCGTGACCGGCGATGGTGGGTACCGCGTGTCCGGCTCCCGCCACCGCCACCGCGTCGACGGCGGTGCCATCGTCGTCGATGGTGCCAAGCGCGATCACCGTGCCATCACGCAGCGCGACCACGTCGCGGACATCGGTGAGGCCGCCCAGATCCGGGTGCTCATCGTCTCCCGCCTCGATGTCCACGTGGACCAGGTCGTTCGCCTTGGTGAGCGCCCACGCGGCGCCGCCACGGTCGACCAGCGCCGCGACGTTGCCGTTCGGTCCTGGGGTTTCGACGATGTTCCCGGCACTCAGCGTGAAGAGCCTGGTAGCGCCAGCGGCCTCCGCCACGACGAGGCTGCCGTCGGAGCGGACGATGGCGTCGACGAAGGGCAGCGCCGGCGGCGAGATGGCCAAAGCGTCCCGCAGGGTGAGCGTGGCAACGTCGTGCACCGTGACCAGGTTGTCCTGCACCACCCACAGCCAGCCGTCGCGCATCGCCACCCGCGGGTTGCAGCCATTGCCCGAAGACACCACGGTGCTGTCGCTGACGGAATCCGCGCCCGTCAACAGCGTGCCACCGCCACCGCCGGCGCAGTCACCCACGAAGGCGAAGAAGCGGCCAGACACGGGGCCCTGGGCTTGGTCGAGGGCGTCGACGTCGTCGGCCGGCTCCGAGCTCCCGGCGCAGGCAACGGCAGCCCCGCTTTGCACCTCGACGCCGCCGATAAGCCGCGGTTCGAGCGTGGCGGCGGCCATCGACCATGACTGCGCGCCGAAGAACCACGCGTTGCCGAACGCGTCGTCGCACGCGGCACCGCTGGCGTCGGCCGCCGGTGCGAGGTCGAACAGCGCCTCGACCGCGTCGTACGCCGCCAGCACCACCGTTCGCTCGAGCGTGACCGAGCTACCCTCGTCGTCGATCGCGGGGATGCGCACGGGGTCGGCGCGCGCCAACAGGGTGGGGCCCGTGGGATCGCCGGTGAAGATCTCGAGCTCGAGCGTGCGCTGTTCGCGTCCGAGGGGCAGCGCCTCGGTGGGGCCCCAGTACGTGTTGGTGAGCGTCAGCGCCTCCAGGGCGCCGCCGTCGAGGAGGCGGGAGAGCTGGATGCAGGAGGGCGAGCCGCCGTCGCAGCTCGACGGGCGCATGCGGTCGCTGGCGCTCTCGGGCGTGCGCACCACGAGCTCTACGGAGGCGAAGGGCACCGGATCACAGCCGCCCATCGCCGCCGCCCCCACCAGCGCGAGCGCCATCGTTAGGGCCCGCGAATGGACAAGTCGATCGGTGATCGCGAGCGAGGCGCGTCGATGGCAAGGAGCCCCGCAGGGCCGTGGCCGTCGCCACGGACCGAGGACGCGACGCCGCCAGCGACGATGGATC
>JADZDP010000247.1 GCA_020850995.1 Deltaproteobacteria bacterium | reverse complement strand
GCCGGCCTCCACCTCGCTCCTGCTGCACATCCTCGACGGCATCGGCGTGCAAGAGGTGCGCGTCAGCGAGACCGACGCGCGCCACGCCTTGGTCGACCTGCGCGTGACGGAGGCGCAGTGAGCACCGCCGAGTCTGGATCGCCCAAGGGCGGCACGCTGCCGCCGCAGGTCTCCTTCATCATCGGCAACGAGGCCTGCGAGCGCTTCTCGTTCTACGGGATGCGCAACATCCTGACCGACTTCCTCTCCAAGTCTGCCATCCTCGCCGCCGTCGCCGAGACCGACCGCGGGCTGGCCGCCAAGGAGATCTTCCACATCTTCGTGATGGGCGTGTACTTCTTCCCGCTGCTCGGCGGGTGGCTGTCCGACCGCTACTGGGGCAAGTACAAGACCATCTTCTGGTTGAGCCTGGTCTACTGCGCCGGCAACGCCTGCCTGGCGTTTTTCGTCGACGACAAGATCGGCTTCTACCTCGGCCTCGTGCTCATCTCGCTCGGCTCGGGCGGCATCAAGCCCTGTGTGTCAGCCTTCGTCGGCGAGCAGTTCGATCAGAGCAACAAGCACCTCGCGAAGGTGGTGTTCGACGCCTTCTACTGGATCATCAACTTCGGCTCCTTCTTCGCCTCGTGGCTGATCCCGTTGGTGCTCATCTCCTGGGGCCCGCGCTGGGCCTTCGGCATCCCGGGCATCTTGATGTTCGTCGCCACGCTGATCTTCTGGCTCGGGCGCAAGCGCTACATCGTGGAGCCGCCGCGGCCGCACGACCCGAACGCCTTCTCGGCCATCTGCCTGGCGGCGCTCAAGGCAGGCTCCGGTGCCGTGCGGGTGCTGGTGGTCGTGGGCGTGGTCTCCACCGCCGCCTTCCTCGCGCTCGGGGTCGTCGACCTCGTGCGCATGCTGCTCGACGTCGAGCCGTACCTGGGCGCGGTGCAGGCCTGGTGCCTGGCGCTGGTGGTGCTGCTCGGCGTCGGCGGCATCGCCGTGTGGCTGAGCCTCGACGGCGCCCGCGGCAAGTTCCCCGACGACGAGGTCGACGGCGTGCGCGCGGTGCTGCGCGTGCTGGTGCTGTTCGTGCCCGTCACTGCCTTCTGGTCGCTGTTCGATCAAAAAGCGTCGACGTGGGTGTTGCAGGGCAAGCAGATGATGCTGCCCGTGTGGGATCTGCCGAGCTGGGCACCGGCGTTCTTGCAGCTCAAGAACGCCTCGCAGATGCAGTCGCTCAACCCGCTGCTCGTCATGCTGCTCATCCCGTTCAACAACGCGGTGCTCTACCCGCTGTTGCGCAAGCTCGGCGTCGAACCCACGCCGCTGCGGCGCATGACGGCAGGCATTGCGCTCGCCGGGCTCGCCTGGATCGGCGCCGGCCTGTTGCAGTTGCGCATCGACGGCGGCGCGCAGCTCTCCATCCTCTGGCAGGTGACGCCCTACGTCGTGCTGACGCTCGGCGAGGTGCTGCTCTCGGCAACCGGCCTCGAGTTCGCGTACAGCCAAGCGCCGGCCAAGCTCAAGGGCGTCATCATGAGCTTCTGGACCCTGGCCGTGACCATCGGCGGCTTGTGGGTGCTGCTCGTCAACAAGACGGTCAAGGGTGAGGCGGTCACCAAGGCGATCGAGGGCACGGGCATCGGCGTCACCTCGTTCCAGATGTTCTTCTTCGCCGCCTTCGCCTTCGCGGCCGCGCTCGCCTTCGGCGCCTACGCGCAGCGTTATCGCGTGGTCGATCACTACCGGAAGGCCTGAGATGAGCGAGCCCACCTCACCCGCGGCCGTCCCCAGCGCCGCGCCCGTCGACGATCACGAGGCCCACTGGCTCAAGACCACGTACCGGCCGAGCGAGGCCAACCTGACGGTGCGCGCCGTCGTGGTGGGCATGGTGATCGGCGCGCTCATGTGCCTGTCGAACCTGTACGTGTTCTTCAAGACCGGCTGGAGCATGGGGGTGACGCTGACGGCGTGCATCCTCGCCTTCGCGGCCTTCCAGGTCCTGCAGGGCATGCGCCTCGCCAAGCGCCCGCTCACCATCCTCGAGAACAACGCGCTCACCACGGTGGCCTCGGGCGCCGGCTACATGACCGGCGGCGGCAACATGGCCGCCTTTGGCGCGATCTTGATGGTGACCTCGGTGCGCCCCGAGCCCATCCCCATGGTCGCCTGGTTTGGCGTCATCGCGGCGCTCGGCGTGTTCGCCGCCATCCCCATCAAGCGCCAGCTCATCAACAAGGAACAGCTCGCCTTCCCCACGGGCACGGCCACCGCCGAGACCATCCGCTCCATCCACGACGCCGCCGCGGGCGGCGGGCGTGACAAGGCCATGTGGCTCGGCGTCGCGGCGCTGTTCGGCGCCGTGATCGCGGCGCTGCGTGACGGCTTTCGCCTTATTCCTGCCACCATCTCGCTGCCGCTGACCCTCGGCGGCAAGGCGCTCAAAGATTGGACGCTGGCGCTGAAGAGCGAGGTGGTGCTGCTCGGCGCCGGCGCGCTCATGAGCTTCCGCACGGGCTGGTCGCTGCTCATCGCCGGCCTGCTCACCTACGCCGTGCTCGCCCCCTCGCTGGTCGCCGACGGCATCGTCACCACCGTCAGCTACAAGGGCATCGTGGCCTGGACCTTGTGGCCCGGCGCCGCCATCCTGGTGGCCTCGGGGCTGACCTCGTTCGCCTTCGACTACAAGAGCGTGGCGCGCTCGTTCTCGGGCTTGGCCGCGGTGTTCACGAAGGGTGGGCGCGCTGAGGGCGAGGGCATCGACGCCGTGGAGTGCCCAGCGTGGTGGTTCCCCGCGGGCTTCGTGGCGCTCGGCCCCATCGTGGTCGCGCTCATGGCCTGGCTCTTCCAGATCCCACTGTGGGCCGGCTGCATCGCCGTGCCGCTGGCCGTGCTCATGGGCTTCGTGGCCGCCCGCGTCACCGGCGAGACCGACGTGACCCCCACCAAGGCGCTCGGCCCTGTCACGCAGCTCATCTATGGCGTGCTCACGCCCGGCAACCTCACGGGCAACATCATGTCGGCCAACGTCACCGGCGGCATCGGCCTGCACGCCGCCGACCTGCTGACCACGCTCAAGACCGGCTGGCTGCTCGGCGCCAAGCCGCGCCACCAGCTCTACGCGCAGCTCTTCGGCGTGGTGGCGGGCGCCGCCGTGGTGGTGCCTGCCTTCAACCTGATCCTGCCCGACCCCTCGGTGCTCGGCGGCGACGAGTGGCCAGCGCCCTCCTGCGTGGTGTGGGCCGGCGTGTCGCAGGCCTTCTCGGGGGGCCTGGCGGAGCTGGCGTCCTCGGCGCGCATCGCTGTCATCGTGGGCTTGGTGCTCGGCGTGGCGCTGGCGCTCCTGGAGAAGCTCGCGCCCAAGCGCGCGCTGCCCTTCATCCCCTCGGCGTCGGGCATCGGCATCGCCATGGTCATCCCGGCGAGCAACTGCATCGCCATGTTCCTCGGCGCGGCCATCGCCGAGTGGCTGCGGCGCACGCGCCCAGCCCTGGCCGAGAAGACCGTGGTGCCCGTGAGCTCGGGCTTGATTGCCGGCGAGAGCCTGATGGGGATCGTGATCGCGCTCCTCGTGGCCACGCACCTGCTCGGCAAGTAAGGGCCCGCGAATGAACACGTCGATCGATGATCGCGGTCGAGACGCCCGGGTGGCAAGGCGCGAGTGAGGACCGAAGCGAGCATCCTCGACGGCTGTGACGCGAGGACCGGAGCGAGCAACGCCGCCAGCGGGGATGGCTCGGCCGCGAGGGCGACCGACGTGTTCATTCGCGGGCCCTCAGGGGCCATCAGTCGTCGCACACCGGGTCGGAGAAGTCGGGCACCACCAAGAACCCGTCGTCGTCGACGTAGCCGAGGGCGCCGCGCACCTCGTCGCCGTCGAGCCAGGCGATGCCGATCTCCGCGCCGGTCACGCGATAGATGCCGTGGTAGGTCGAGTACAGCACGTCGCCCGCCACCACGAGGTACATCTCCTCGTAGACAGTGACGGTCCCGTCGCGATGCAGCTCGAAGGAGGTGTCGGTGGCGACGAGGCCAGGCTCGATGAACGAGCCCGAGCACCCCGCGCTCGCTTCCACGGCGTCGTCGTGCTCGTACACGAGCACGGCGCAGGCGAGCTCGGGACCGCTCATCTGCAACAGCATGCCGGCAGCGGTCTCGAAGGTGTCGAGCGACACGTCCAGCACGCCGTCGATGGTGAGCGAGATGGTGCCGTCCGACTGGAGGCCGTAGCTGCCGGTGCTCGGGCTGCCGGTGCTGCGTGTGGCCACCGCCGAACCCGCATGCAGGGTCAAGGTCAGCTCGACGCCAGCCGGCGTCTCACAGAGGAAGCTCGGGCTCTCCACCTCGAGCACGCGGGAGAACGCTGGGTCGAGGCAGAAGTACCCGATCTCGTCGTTCACCAGGCTGCAAGCGTCGTCGCCGCAGGCCCGGCGCTCGACCACGGCGCCGGCGCAGTACACCAGCGTGTTGCCGTCGCAGCGGCCGTAGAGCGTCTCGCCCGCGCAGGGATCGACCGGGACTGCGTCATCGCCGGTCGGGTCGCTCGACGAGGGCGGTGCGCCCGACGAGCCGTCGGTCCCGGGCGACACGTCGTCGGGCGCGCCGCCTGGGACCTCGGAGCCCGTGGGTGGTGCCTCGGCGTCGGCCGGCGGCGGCGGCGTCTCCGCCGCGTCACCCGTGTGGTCGCTGGGCCGTCGGTGGTCCCCCCAGCGCTCCTCGCGCTCGTCGTCCCGCGACGGGCTCGGGCTGCACGCCAGCGCGGCAGCGGTGATGACCACGAGGAACAAGGGAGCGAGCGAACGTGACGAGCTGAGCACGGTGACCTCCGATGCACGGCGAGAAAGCAGGCGTCGTGCCGAGCGGGCCGCGGCGTCCCAGCGCGCTGGTACCGGCGACCTTCCTCACGGCACGTTCCACGGGCGGAACGCCGGGCCCGCGCCGGAACGCTCGCGGCGGATCCCATGGCGTCCTGATGCGAGGGCGCGGCTGGCGCGCCCTTTGCGCTCGCCCTCGCACAACCGGCCGCAATCCACCGCGAAATGGAGCCCCCACCATGACCACCACCACCAACACCACCAAACCCCGTCCCACCACGCCCCCGCAGCCCACCCGCGCCGGCTCCGCGAGCACCGCGCCCGCCGCGCCGAGCACGCCAGCGACCGACGAGGCCCCCATCGACGAGCAGGTGCTCGCTCTGGCCAAGGACGCGACGACCAGCGTCGCCGACACCTTCCTCACCACCACCGGCCTGCGGCCGCTCTACGCAACCCAGCAGACCGTCTGGCAGGGCGCCGCGCGCGTGATGGACGGCGAGCCCATCGCCGAGGTCGTGAAGGACGCCGTCGTGCCACGGCGGGCCAGCGAGATCGCGTCGCTGGTCCGCGGCATCGACGGCATGAAGCCGGGCGATGAGCTGAGCGCTGCCGTCGAGGTCACCGCAGCGTTCGAGGGTATCGCGGGTCGGCGCCAGGTCGAGCTCGAGATCGCGAGGTCCGAGCACGGCTTCACGGTCGCGTTGGCAGACACCAGCGCCGCCGGCCTGCTGGCTGCCGAGCATGAGCCCACCTCGAAGACCGAGATCGGTGCCTTTGGCCGCGTCGGTAGCGGCGTGGTCGTCGAGGTCGATACGGCGGACGAGGCCAAGGAGCTGGCCCAGCTGATGGCCGCGGCGACGGCCGTTTCCGGCGGCACCGCGGTGAACACGATCGGGATGGCGGTGCTGACGATGCACCCCGGTCTCCGGGAGCTCGAGCTCTCGGCCGGCATCCTCGGAGAGGCGAGCGTTGGCCCGCCCACCGAGGCCGAGCTCGCAGAGCTTGGCCTCGAGGGTGCCGGCAGCGCGGGCGCGGGTGCGAAGTTCGTGGCGGGCAGTCCGCCAGAGCTCGTCGTGTCCTTCGACGTCGAGCTCGAGGGCGAGGTCGAGGTCGCGGCCGTGCTCGGCGCAGCTAACCTCGGCAGCAGCGCGAGCGCCGAAGGCAAGCTCACCAAGGAGCTACGCTACGCGCTGCCGCAGGGCACCACGCCGGCTGACGTGCCCGGGCTCGTCGCGCGCGGCCAGGCATGCTCCGACGCGCCGCGTGTGCAGTGGCGGGTCGAGGCCTCCGTGCGCGGCCTCGACGGCAAGGCCTTCGCCATCGACGCGGAGCTCCAACGTGACGGGCAGGACGCCGGCATCAAGGAAGGAACGCTGCAGTGGCGCAGCACGCGCAGCCTGCACCTCGAAGCGGACGAGCTGCACGCGGGCACCGGTGGGAAGGCAGGCGCCAGCGCCCAGCGCTCGACGCTGCTGCGACAGGTGGAGTTCTCCTCTGCGTCGGAGCTGGAGCGCGCGCTGCGCTCGGCGGCCGCGCGCACGCAGTGAGCCGCGTGCCGCTCACGCCGCGGCGCGCGCTTGCTCCTGCAGACGCGCCGCGAAGCCGAGGGCGAAGTTGCGTCGGGCCAGCGACGAGCCCCCGTCCTGCATCGGCAGCTTGGTCTTCAAGATGTCGATGCCGCCGAGCTCGCGCTGGCGCTCGAGCACGGCCTTGCCCTCGAGGCGCGCGGGGTCGGTGTGCAGCATCTCCCACAGCGCCATGAAGGTGGTGGTGCGGCCGCGGCCCGCCTTGCAGTGGAAGTGCACCCAGGCGCCCTGCCCCTCGAGCTTGCGCGCAAGGGCCACGAGCTGCGCCACCGTGGCCTCGTCGGGCGTGAGGTGATCGGTGACCGGCAGGCGCAGGTACTCGACGCCCGCGCTCTCGCACAGCGTGGCCTCGCTCTGGCCGCCCACGCTGGCGAGGCGGCGCCCCTCGTCGGCCGCCACCGCCTGGGGGCTCTTGCCCTGGTTCGCTTGGTTGTGCGTGCCCATCCACTCCACGGGCGCGCCATGCAAGAGGCCGTGGCTCTCCTGGCGCAGGTCGACCACCACCAGGCGCGCGCCCGGCCGCGCCTGCGCCACCGCCGCCTGGATGCTCTTGAGGCCCGCCAGCGTGAACTGCGAGGAGCCGGAGCTGCCGTGCTCGAGGTCGAGGCGGAAGTGGTGCAGGTCGCGCTCGTGGGGGCGAAAGTCGCTCTCGAGGCGGAGCTGACCGGGCTTGAGGTCGTCGCCCTGGGTGGCCGGCACGGGCTGCAGGAGGGGCTGCGCGCGACGCCCGGTGCCCAAGAAGGCGTCGAGCGGCTGCGCCGCGCCAGTGCTCGCCAGAGGCGCGCCGCTCGGCTCGGCGCGCGACGCCGCCAGCAGCACCGGCGCGCGACGCCGGAGCTCTCCCGATCCCAAGAGGCCCAGGGCCGTCCGCATAGGCCCGGTATCGGGTAGGATAAGGTGGGAGTGCTCGGTCAAACGACCGATGCTCGATGTGGCGAGGCGCCGCGCTCGAGCACCAGCGATGGCGCTACAGGGCCAAGAGCCCCTCGACCTGCGCCAGCAGCTTCAGGCGGGCCTGCGTGACGGCGCTGGTGCCGTCGAGCACGCGCTTGGTCTCGTCGATCATGTCCTGCAGGCCCACGCGGCGCACGCTCGGGTCGGCGGTCTTTTCGCCGAAGCCCCCGGGCGGTTCCCACGAGAGCATCAGGTCGTGGGCGCCCTCCTCCAGGGCGGCCACGGCCGAAAAGCCCAGGCGCTGCGCGATGACGCGGTCGGTGGCCGTGGGGCTGCCGCCGCGCACCACGTGGCCGAGGATGGTCTCGCGCACGTCGACGCCGGGGACCTCGGTCTCGAGGTGCTTGCCCAGGCGCTCTACCAGGGCCGCCGTCTTCACCTTGACGCCCTCGGCCTTGACGATGAGCACGCGCTTCTTGTGGCGCGCCGCCGCGAACGACGACGAGATGAGCGTGCGCAGCTTCTCCACCAGCTCGTCCTCGCCGATCTGCTTCTCGGCGTAGAGGATGGCGTCGGCCTCGGCGGCAACGCCCGAGCGCATGGCCAGGTAGCCGCAGTTGCGGCCCATGACCTCCACGATGAACACGCGCCGGTGCGCGGCCGCGGTGTCGGAGATGCGATCGCAGGCCTCGACGATGGTGTTGACCGCGGTGTCGACGCCGATGGCGAGGCCGGAGTGGCCGACGTCGTTGTCGATGGAGGCGGCGAGCCCCACGATCTTGCAGGGCGCGTCGCTCCTGCCGAGCTCGTGCGCGCCGGTGAGCGAGCCGTTGCCGCCGATGACCACCAGCCCATCGAGCCCGAGCTGCTTGACGCGCTCGCGCGCCTGACGCTGGCCCTCGACCGTCGGGAAGATCTTGCTCCTGGCCGAGCCGAGCACGGTGCCGCCCATGCGCGAGATGCCGTCGACATCGGCGAGGGTGAGCGGGCGCGCCTCGGCGGCCAGTACGCCGGCCCAGCCGTTTTGCACACCGAGCACCTCGTGGCCGCGGCCCACGCCGACCTTGACGATGCTGCGGATGGCCGCGTTCATGCCCGGCGAATCGCCGCCGGAGGTGAGCACCCCGATGCGCACGTTCTCCTCGTCAGCGCTTGGCGCTCAGCTCGGCCTCGATCTGCTTCTCGATCTCTTCCATCGACTGCTGCTCTTGCGGCGCCGGCTCGGCGGTGACCGCGGGCGCCACGCCCATCTTGGCCTTGAGGGCCGCCAGCGCGTCGTCGGCCTCGACGGTTTGCAGCGCGTCGAACTTGGCCTTGAGATCGTCGCCCGAGGTGGTCTGCGCCAGCTCGTAGGTGGCCTGCGCCTCGGCCTCGGCCTTGTTGATCTTCTCTTCCATCCTGGCCATGGTGTCGAACGCGCTCGTCGACGAGATGCCGTCCATGGTCTCGGCGATGGTCTTCTGCGCCTCGGCGCGCTTGGCACGCGCCACCAGCAGGTTCTTCTTGCGCTTGGCCTCCTCGATCTTCGAGTTCAGGCCCTGCAGCGCGCCCTTGAGCTGGTCGACGGCGGCCTTTTGCGCCTGCCACTGCTGCTCGTAGCCAAGCGCCAGCTTCTCGTGCTCGGTCTTGCGCATGAGCGCCTGCTTGGCGAGGTCGTCGTTGCCCGCCTTGACGGCGAGCATGGCCTTCTTTTCCCATTCGACCGAGAGCTGCTTCTCCTGCTCGAACTGCTTCTGCAGGCGCTTCTCGTCGGCGATGGCCACGGCCACCTGTTTCTTGGCCTCCACCATCTGCTGCTGCATGTCGAGCAGCATCTGGGTGAGCATCTTCTCCGGATCTTCCGCCTTGGAGATCGCGTCGTTGACGTTCGACTTGAGGAGGGTGCCGAGCCGCGAAAAGATCGCCATGGGAACTCCCGTCT